>JACQPG010000122.1 GCA_016207665.1 Elusimicrobiota bacterium
GGCCTCGGCGCTCACGGGACCAAGTACGCGGTCGAGGATTTCTACGATGGCATGGTCGAGAAAGGGCCCGTGGTCTCCTGGGGGGGCAAGAGCTATCCCTCCATCGAGGAGGACACCAGCGCCTGCGACGCGATACTCCATCTCGCCACCGTGACCAACGGCGAGCTGGCCTACCGCTCCTACAAGAACATGGAGGAGAAGGTCGGCCTTCCCCTGGCGCATTTGGCCGAGAACAACCGCGGCTTCCGCGTGAGCTTCAAGGACCTCCAGTCGCAGCCCCGCAGGCTCGTCAATTCGCCGATGTGGAGCGGCCTGCTCGAGGGAGGGCGGGCCTACGCTCCCTTCACTTACAACCGCGAGGCGGGAGTGCCATGGAGGACCCTGACGGGACGCCAGCATTTCTACCTAGACTGCGAGCTCTACCTCCGCTTCGGGGAACACCTGCCGACCTACAAGCCGAAGCCTACCGCGGCGCAATACGCGGACCTGAGGGTCAGCGGAGCGGGCGGGAAGACCCTCCTGCTCAATTACCTGACTCCTCACGGCAAATGGCACATCCATTCGACCTACGGCGACAACCACCGGATGACGACGCTCTCGCGCGGGGTCGAGCCGTTTTGGATGAACGACAAGGACGCCGAGGAGATCGGCGTCTTCGACAACGACTGGGTCGAGGTGTTCAACGACCACGGCGTCGTGGTCACCCGGGCGGCGGTGAGCGCGCGCATCCCGCGCGGCATCTGCATCATCTACCATTCTCCCGAGCGGACCTATTCGGTCCCCAAGTCGCCTTTGCGGGGAGGGCGGCGCGCCGGCGGCCATAACAGTCTCACACGGACTCGGCTCAAGCCTAATCTCATGGCGGGAGGCTATGGCCAGTTCACCTACCATTTCAACTACTGGGGGCCGATCGGCTGCAACCGAGACACGCATATCTTGGTCCGCAAGCTTCCGGAGCTCAAGTGGTAGGCCCCCACGAGGGAGAGGGGAGGTAACCCATGGATGTACGAGCGCAGATATCGATGGTGTTCCATTTGGACAAGTGCATCGGCTGCCATACCTGCAGCATCGCCTGCAAGAACATCTGGACCGACCGGAAAGGTACCGAGTACATGTGGTGGAACAACGTGGAGACCAAGCCCGGCACCGGTTACCCGACGAAATGGGAGGACCAAGAGGAGTATCGCGGCGGTTGGAGTCTGCGCAACGACAAGCTCGAGTTGCGCTCCACGGGCAAGGCGCATATAGTCCCGAACATCTTCCACAATCCGTCCATGCCTAGCATGGATGACTACTATGAGCCCTGGACTTACGACTATAAGAACCTCTTCAACGCCCCGGAGAGCGACGACCAGCCCACCGCCCGGCCGCTCTCGATGGTCACCGGCGAGCCGATCGACGTGGAGGCCGGCCCGAACTGGGACGACGACCTTGGAGGCTCCAAGGTCTACGCCGCCAACGACCCCAACCTCGCCGTCCTGACGCCCCAGCAAAGGGCGCAGCTGTTCGCGGTCGAGCGGCTGATGATGTTCTATTTCCCCAGGATATGTAACCACTGCCTCAACCCCTCCTGCGTCGCCGCTTGCCCATCCGGCGCGCTCTACAAGCGAGGGGAGGACGGCGTGGTGCTCCTCGATCAGAACCGCTGCCGCGGCTGGCGCTCCTGCGTGGCCGCCTGCCCCTACAAGAAGACCTTCTTCAATTGGCAGACGGGAAAATCCGAGAAATGCGTGCTCTGTTTCCCTCGGCTCGAGAGCGGGCAGGCCCCGGCATGCTTTCATTCCTGCGTCGGCCGCATCCGTTATTTGGGCGTCATCCTCTACGACGCGCGGCGCATCCGCGAGGTGGCCTCGAGCCGGGACGAGGACCTCATCGAGGCGCAGCGTTCGCTCATTCTCGACCCCTTCGACCCCGAGGTCGTTAAGGCGGCGCGCGCCAGCGGGGTGCACGACTCGATCGTCGAGTCGGCGCGCAAATCCCCGGTCTACAAGTTCGTGAAGGAATGGAAGATCGCTCTTCCGCCGCATATCGAGTTCCGCACCCTGCCGATGCTCTTCTATGTCCCGCCCTTGGCGCCGGTCATGTCCACCAAAGCCGGCGACATCGTCTCGAACGTCTCCAAGGGGCTCTTCCACGAGATCGACGAGGCCCGCGTTCCCATCGAGTACCTGGCGAAGCTTTTTGGGGCCGGCGACGCCGGGAAGGTGCGCGCGGCCCTGAAAAAGCAGATGGCGGTGCGCGTCTGGCGGCGCGCTTCCACCGTCGGCGACGTGGACAAGGCCGCCGCCGAGCGCCTGCTGAGGGAAGCCGGCTCCTCGCCGGAGGAGGCGGAAGCCATCTACCGCATGACCGCGCTTTGCAGCTTTGAGGAGCGCTTCGTCGTCCCGCCGGCTCATCGGGAGCTGGCGATCGAGATGATGGAGGATCCGCTCGAGCACAAGCAGTCGGCAGGCTTCGGCTTTCTCTCGGCGCCCCGGAGGGGCTCATGATCGCTCGAAAGGACTCCGTTGGGAATTCGACCTCGAGCGAGGCCTTGGGCGCCTTGCTGCGCTATCCGGACGAGGAATTGCCCGCGCGGCTAGCGGAGGCGAAGGCGGCCGCGCCCGAGTCCGCCCAGAGCTTTCTGGCCGCCTTCGCGGCGGGGGCCGGGACGGCGCCTCTGCGCGAGCTCGAGGAAATCTACACGAGAACCTTCGACATGAACCCGGACTGCTCGCTCGACGTCGGCTGGCATCTTTACGGCGAGCAATACGAGCGGGGAGCGTTCCTGGTGGAGATGCGCCAGCGCATGCGCGGGCTAGGGCTTAAGGAGGACCACGAATTGCCCGACCACCTCTCCCATGCCCTGGCGGTCCATTCTCGCATGGAGCCAGGGGAGGCTCGGCGCTTTTCCGACGGCTGTCTGCGGCCCGCGGTAGAGAAGATCCTGGCGGGACTGGGACAAGGCCTCAACCCTTATCGCCATATTCTTTCGGCCATCCTGGCCAGCTTGGGGGCGCCCGCCACGGCTTCCCCGGGAGCGTGAGATGAATATCGGCTATTTGGACCCGTTTCTGTTTCAAGTCTTTCCCTATGTCGCGCTGGTGGTTTTCTTCCTCATGACCATCTACCGCTATTGGGTGCGTGAGTTCACCTACTCGAGCCTTTCCTCACAACTGCTCGAGAACCAGCATCATTTTTACGGGATGGTTCCCTTCCATTACGGCATCCTGACGGTGCTCTTGGGCCATGTCGTCGCCTTCCTCCTGCCAAGGCCGCTGCTCTGGTGGAACGGGGTGCCCGCGCGGCTCTACGTCCTGGAGATCTCGACCTTCATCTGCGCCCTGCTGGCGCTTTTCGGCCTGGCCAATCTGATCGTCCGGAGGGCGGCGTTCCCGGCCTTAAGGAAGGTCACGATACTGTCGGATTGGATGTTATTGGGGCTGCTGATGTTCCAGATCGTCTCGGGGGTCTCGATCGCGATCGCGCATCCGTGGGGGTCTTCCTGGTTCTCCGCGACCTTGACGCCATATCTCTGGTCGGTGCTGCGGCTCAGCCCGGACCTGGGCTACGTCACGCCGATGCCCCTGCTCGTCAAGGCGCATATCGTGGGGGCCTTCACGATCATCGCATACTTCCCGTTTTCCCGGATGGTGCACGTGCTGGTTGTGCCCAATCCCTATCTCTGGCGTCGACCCCAGGTCGTCCGGTGGTACGGCCGGTAGAAATGGAGGCGTCATGAAGGAACGGGCGTCCCTCGTGGACAAGGGTTTCTGGAGCTCCGGTCATTGGCCGACTTTGCTGACCGCGCTGCTTTATTTCGACTTTTGCTTCGCGGTGTGGGTGCTCAACGGAGCGATGGCGCCGTTCATCAGCCAGGATTTCGGGCTGACCCCGGCGGAAAAGGGGTTCATGGTTTCAGTGCCGGTTTTCGCCGGAGCCCTCATGCGCTTTCCCCTGGGCGTGTTGGCCCAGTACATCGGGCGCAAGTGGGCGGCGCAGCTCGAGATGGGGACCATCTGCGCGGCTCTGGTGGTCGGCTACTACTTCGTCGACTCCTACAAGGGAGTCCTGGCAATGGGCGTGATGCTCGGGATCGCGGGAGCGAGCTTCGGCGTGGCGCTTTCGCTTGGTTCGGGCTGGTACCCGCCGCGTTATAAGGGTCTGGCGATGGGCATCGCGGGCGCCGGCAATAGCGGCGCGGTTCTCGCGGTGCTTTTCGCGCCGCCTCTGGCGGCCCAATACGGATGGAAGACCGTCTACGGGCTGTCCATCATTCCGATGGCGTTGGCGATGCTCCTCCTGGGGCTGTTCGCCAAGGAGCCGCTGGACCAGGAGAAAAAGCCGCTTGGCGACTATCTGAAGGTGCTCGTGGACCGCGATGCCTGGATATTCAACCTGCTCTACATGCTCACTTTCGGCGGTTACATCGGGCTGACCAGTTTCCTGCCGACGCTATTCCATGATCACTACGGGATTCCCAAGGCCGAGATTGGCCGCTATTCGGCGGTCATTATCGTAATGGCGAGCATCCTGCGCATTGGCGGCGGCTGGTTGGCCGACCGCCTCGGCGGGATCCGGCTGCTGCGCTGGCTGTCCGTGGCGATCGTGGTCTGCACGGCCGCCGCCGCGGCGCTCCCGTCGAATCCCTGGGTCATGGTCGCGATCCTCGTGCTGTGCTTCTCGGCGATGGGCGCCGGCAACGGGGCAGTCTTCCAGTTGGTGCCCCTGCGATTCCCGTTGACGACGGCGGTCGCGGGCAGCCTGATCGGAGAAGTCGGCGCGCTCGCGGGGGGATTCTTGCCCAACGCGATGGGCCTGGGCAAGCAGTACATGGGCAGCTTCACGCCGGGCTTTCTCAGCGGAACGCTGCTTGCGGTCTGCGTGCTCATTTCCCTCAAGCTGGTGATGAAATCTTGGACGACCACCTGGGTCGGAGAGGGGGGGGTGGCGCTGCCAGAGAGGCGCCATCGCGAGCCGCTCGATCGCGCTGGCCTGCCCGGGGAAACCAGGGGGCCCCGTCGAGAGCATCCGGCCTGCGAACCCAGGTCAATCCCATGAGCTGGATCGAGAGGTGGGAGCCCGAGAACGAGGCTTTCTGGAGCAAGACGGGTAGCGCGATCGCCTGGAGAACCTTGGCGATCACGACGGCGAGTCTCATCCTTTCATTCGCCTCGTGGTTCATGATGAGCGCGATCGTCGTCCGACTGCCTGCGATCGGATTTTCCTTCACGACCATGCAACTCTTCTGGCTGGCCGCGATGCCGGGCTTGGCCGGCGGTACTCTGCGGATCGTCAACACCTTCCTGATCCCGATCTTCGGCACGCAGGCCGTCGTGACCACGGCGAACTTCCTCAAGCTCGTCCCGTGCGTCGGCGTGGGGCTGGCGATACTCGATGCGAATACGCCATTCTGGGCCTTCATGCTGCTAGCCTTTGCGGCGGGCCTCGGGGGAGGCGACTTTTCCTCCTTCATGCCAAGCACCTCGATGTTCTTCCCCAAGCGGCTGCAGGGAACCGCGCTCGGCATCCAGGCAGGCGTCGGGAACTTCGGGGTGAGCCTCGTGCAGTTCGTGGCTCCCTGGATCATCGGATTCGCCGTCTTCGGCGATCTCGCGGGCGGACCGCAGAGTTTCGTCAGAGGCGCGGTCTCCAAGCCCATCTGGCTCCAAAACGCCGCTTTCGTGTGGGTCCCGTTCCTCGCCATCTGCGGCGTCGCCTCGTTCCTGTGGCTGCGGAGCCTGCCCGTGCGCGCCTCCTTCCGCGAGCAGCTCGACATCTTCAAGGAAAAGCATACCTGGTTCTGCACGATCACTTACGTGATGACCTTCGGCTCCTTCTCGGGGTTTTCCGCCGCGTTCCCGCTCATGATCAAGCAGATCTACGGAGGCTTTCCCGACGCGCCGGACCCGCTCAAGTACGCCTTCTACGGCCCGCTCGTGGGCTCGCTCGTCCGGGTGCTCTTTGGCTTCGTGGCCGACAGAACCGGAGGCGCGGCGCTTACGCAACTATCGGGGCTTGGCATGATCGGCTGCGTCGCCTGGCTCATCCTCGGCGGGCTGCTGACTCCGGCGTCCTTGGACGCCTTCCCGATGTTCGTCGCCGCGATGCTGGCTCTCTTCTTTTTCTCCGGCGTGGGCAACGCCGCGACCTTCCGGCAATACCCGATTATCTTTGGGCATTCGCCGCGGCAGGCGGCTGGGGTGCTCGGCTGGACCGGGGCGGTGGCCGCCTACGGGCCCTTCGTCTTCGCCTCGCTGATCGGCAAGTCGATCACCGCGACGGGCTCGGCGCTTCCCTTCTTTTGCGGGGCGGCGGCCTTCTACGCGATCGCGACCGCGATCAACTGGTGGTACTACACGAGGACCGGTTGTGAACGGCCCTGTTGATTACAAGGCCCGCTCGCTGACGGTCGCGCTCGCCGCGGCCATCGTCCTGAGCGTGGGGTTGCTGGCGCGCTCCGCGATGGAGATCAATTGGCTCGGCAACGACGAGGGCTATGCCCCCAAGCAGCCGCTCGCCTTCTCCCATCGCCTTCACGCCGGCGAGATGAGCATCCCCTGCCTCTACTGCCACTCCGGGGCCGAGCGGAGCAAGACCGCGGGCATCCCGCCGCTCAACGTCTGCATGAACTGCCACGCGAAGGTGAGCTCCTCGTTCCTGGCGGTGCGGGCCGAGGCAGCGGCGGCGGAGAAGGAGAAACGCCGGCCGAGGCTGGTGGTTTCAGAAGAGCTCCGCAAGCTCTACGACGCCCTGGGCGTGGACCCGGAGGGCCGTCCAATCCCTGGCAAGGCCCCAACGCCGATTCGTTGGACGCGCGTGCACAACCTGCCCGATTTCGTCGTCTTCGATCACCGCCCCCACCTGGGCGCGGGGTTGGCTTGCCAGACTTGCCACGGTCCGGTCGAGACGATGGAGATCATGCGCCAGTCGGCCAGCCTGTCGATGGGCTGGTGCGTGAACTGCCACCGCGCCACGAAGGTCGAGGCGCCGCTGCTCAACTGGCCGAGAAAGGCGCCTCAAGGCGCCCAGCACGCCTCCGTGGATTGCAAGGCCTGTCACTATTGATGTCATGAGCGAGCTTAAAGGACGCGAGCAGGAACAGGCGGAGCCGAGCTGGAGCCCGCTTGAGGACGCGCGGGTGGATCGTCGCGATTTCCTCAAGCTCGCCGGCTTCTTTGTCGGCGCCAGCGCATTGTCGGCCTGCTCCCGCGGCGCGGTGAACAAGGCGATCCCTCAGATCGTCGGGCCCGAGGAGCTAGTGCCGGGCAAGGCCCTCTGGTACGCCACGACCTGCGGGGGCTGTTCGGCGGGCTGCGGCGCCCTGGTGAAGGCGCGCGACGGGCGCCCCGTCAAGCTCGAGGGAAATCCCGAGCATCCCTTAAGTCGCGGCGGCCTTTGCCCTATCGGCCAAGCGGCGGTGCTCGAGCTCTACGACTCCAAGCGGCTGCTCTCGCCGTTGCTGCGCGGGGCCGCCTCCTCATGGCAAGCGGTCGACGCGGAAGTGGCTGGGGCCTTGAGGCGGGCGCGATCCGGCGCGGCGGTCCGCGTCCTAACCGGAACGATCCACAGCCCGAGCACCCGCCGGGCGATCGCCCGGCTTCTTGAGGGATTGCCGGACGCCAAGCATGTCGCCTACGACGCTCTTTCGGCTTGCGCGATCCGGGACGCGCACGCGCTAAGTCATGGGCGGCGCGCCCTGCCGCGCTATCGCTTCGAGAAGGCCCGAAGCATCGTCTCGCTTGACGCGGACTTCCTTGGAACTTGGATCTCGCCGGTGGAATATGCGGCAGGCTGGCGGGCGGGCCGCGTGCCCTTGGGCAACCCCGCGCGGATGTCCTATCACCTCCAGCTTGAGTCGAGGATGTCCTTGACCGGCGCCAACGCGGACCGCCGGATCGTTATCCCAGCAGGCTCGGAAGCGCTCATCGCGGCGCATCTGGCCGACCATCTCGCCCGGCGCGCCGGGGTCCGCTCTCCCTACTCTTCCTTGCCGAAGCCGCCCTTGCCTGCCGCCGAGCTCGCCTCGATCGCCGGGAGGCTTTGGGCGGAGCGGGGCGAGGCCCTGGTCGTCTCGGGCGCAAACGATCTCGCCGCCCAGCTCGCGGTCAACCACGCCAACGAGCTCCTTGGCGCCTACGGCAAGACCGTGAATCTTCGCGGGGCCTCACAGCAGCGGCTAGGCGATGATGTTGCGGCCGCGGAGCTGCTGGAGGAGCTTGAGGCCGGCAAGGTCGCCTTGCTTATCGTGCAGGGCTGCAATCCCGCCGCCGAGCTTCCGGCGCCGGGCGGCTCTTGGGAGCGGATATTGTCGCGCGTGGGTTTGGTCGTGGCGGTCTCCTCGCACCTGGATGAGACCGCCTCGAAAGCGGCCGCGGTCTGCCCGGAGCCGCACTTCCTTGAGGCCTGGTCCGATGCCGAGCCGACGGTCGGCATCGCGGCGGTGGCTCAGCCGGCGGTCCGGCCGGCGGGCTCGACTCGCCCCTTCGTTGAGAGCCTCGCCGCTTGGGCGGGACGGCCGCAGAAGGCTTTGGATCAGTTGCGCTCTATCTGGAGGCAACGCCTGGGGCCGGCGGGCTTCGAGGAGGCTTGGGCGAAGGTCGTCCATGACGGCTGGCACGCTTCGACGCCGGAGAAGGGGGCGGGGGCCTTCAACGAGTCCGCCGCTAGCAGCCTCCAGCCCGCCTCCTTGCCGGACGGCGACGGGTTTAGGCTTGTCTTGTATCCCAAGGCCGCGATGCTCGAGGGCCGACACGCCCAGAATCCCTGGCTGCAGGAATTGCCTGATCCGGTCACCAAGGTCGTATGGGACAATTACGCCGCGCTGTCGCCCGCAGCCGCCAAGTCCCTGGGCGTCGAGACGGGCGAGCTCGTCCGGGTCTCGGTCGGCGGCCAGACGTTGGAGCTCCCTACGCTCGTGCAGCCGGGCCAGCATGACCGGGCGGTCTGCGTGGCATTGGGCTATGGCCGCGCGGGGACCGAGCGGTTCCACGATTTCGCGCCGCGATGGATCTCGGGAAAACCTACGGTGGCTAAGGGAGAGCGGGTCGGACGCAACGCTTCGGGGCAGCTCCGCTTTGAGTCCGGCAGGCTCGTCTACTCGGGCCTCCTGGCCACGGTCGAGAAGGCCGGCGGCCGCCGGCCGCTTGCCTGCGCCCAGGAATACCACTCCCTGGCCCTGCCCACGCGACTGGCCGAGAAGCCAGGCGAGTCCCGCGACATCGTGCGCGAGACGACCCTGGCGGAGTACCGGAAATCGCCCAAGGCGGGCAATCCCGGCGCCCATTCCGCGGCCTCGCTGTGGCCCAAGTCGCTGCGCGAGGGCAATCGCCGCTGGGCGATGGCGGTGGACTTGAACCTCTGCACGGGCTGCTCGGCCTGCGTCATCGCTTGCCAGGCCGAGAACAACATCCCGGCGGTCGGCAAGGACGAGGTGGGCCGAAGGCGGGACCTCCAGTGGCTGCGAATAGACCGCTATTACGCCGAGAGCGAGGAGGGCGTTTCGGTGCTGCACCAGCCGATGCTCTGCCAGCAATGCGGCAACGCCCCGTGCGAATCGGTCTGCCCCGTCGTCGCGATCTCGGGCAGCGAGGACGGCCTCAACCAGCAGACATATAACCGTTGCGTGGGGACGCGCTACTGCGCCAACAATTGCCCCTACAAGGTTCGCCGCTTCAATTGGTTCGAGTACCGCAAGGCCGGGGCCGCGGAGAATCTGGCCTTGAACCCCGACGTCACGATCCGCTCGCGCGGCGTGATGGAGAAGTGTTCCTTCTGCGTGCAGCGCATCCAGGAGGCCAAGATCGAGGCCAAGAGCAGGGGCGAGACGCTCAAAGATGGCCAGATCCGTCCCGCCTGCCAGCAATCCTGTCCCACGCAAGCCATCGTTTTCGGAGATGCCCATGACCGGGCCAGCGAGGTCGCCGGGCGCATGGCCGACCCGAGGCGCTACCGCGTGCTCGAGGAACTTCATGTCGACCCGGCGGTGGGCTACCTGACCAAGGTGCGCAATAGGGACAAGGCATGAGCGGGCCAGACTGCTGGATCGAGGGCGGCAAGACGCCGGCGGACGTGACGCGAGACATAGCCAGCCCGCTCGAGCGCGGCCCCAGTCCGTCTTGGTGGGTGGCCCTGGCCGCCTCGGCGGCGCTTTTCGGGATCGGCGCCTGGGCCCTGGCCTATACCGCCTGGAAGGGCATCGGGGTCTGGGGGCTCAATCGAACGGTTGGCTGGGCCTTCGACATCACCAACTTCGTATTTTGGATCGGCATCGGCCATGCCGGGACGCTCATTTCGGCCATCCTATTCCTCTTCCGGCAGAAGTGGCGCACCTCGGTCAACCGCTCGGCCGAGGCCATGACCCTCTTCGCGGTGGCGTGCGCGGGAATCTTTCCGATAATCCACATGGGCCGCCCCTGGCTCGCCTTTTGGGTCTTCCCTTATCCTAATGTCCGCGGCCCTCTCTGGGTGAATTTCAACTCGCCGCTGTTGTGGGATGTATTCGCGATCAGCACGTACTTTACGATCTCCGCGGTTTTCTGGTACGTGGGCCTGATCCCGGACCTCGCGACGCTGCGCGACCGCGCCTGCGGCGCTAGGCGCCGGATTCTGGCGGCATTAAGCCTCGGCTGGGACGGCTCGATGCGCACCTGGGTGCATTATGAGAGCGCCTATCTCCTGCTCGCGGGACTGGCGACCCCGTTGGTCATCTCGGTCCACACCATTGTGAGCTTCGACTTCGCCACCTCGGTGATCCCAGGGTGGCATACGACGATCTTCCCGCCGTATTTCGTCGCGGGCGCGATCTTCTCGGGGATGTCGATGGTCCTAACCCTCATGATCGTCGCTCGCAAGGTGGCCGGGCTCGAAGAATACATCACCGAGCGGCATATCGACGCCATGTCCAAGCTGGTGCTGGCGACGAGCTGGATGGTAGGCACCGCTTACGCCACCGAATTCTTCGTCGCCTGGTATTCCGGAAATCCCTACGAGCGCTTTGTCTTCGTCAACCGCGCCCTGGGGCCAATGGCTTGGGCTTACTGGACCATGGTCTGCTGCAATGTCCTCATTCCTCAGTTGCTGTGGCGGGGCGGGATACGTCGCAGCGCCATGGCGGTCTTCGTGATCGGGATATTCGTCAACGTCGGGATGTGGTTTGAGCGTTTCGTCATCATCGTCACCTCGCTGCATCGGGACTTTCTGCCATCGAGCTGGTCCTCATACGCGCCGACCATCGTCGAGCTCTCGATATTCGCCGGCAGCTTCGGCCTGTTCTTCACTCTCTTCCTCCTCTTTTGCCGTTTCCTGCCGATGATCGCGATGGCGGAGGTCAAAGGGATTCTGAGCTCCGGTCACGGGCATGCCAAGGGGCCTACGGCGAGCCGGGAGCGGGGGGCGCTCGCATGAGCCGCGCGGTGCTCATCAGCTTCGCTAATGAACAGGACGCTCTCCGGGCCGCGCTTCGGCTCAAAAGCGGCGGATACCGAGTCCTCGACGCGCATGTTCCTTACCCGGTACATGGCCTTGACCGGGCCTTAGGCTTGCCGCCGTCGAGGCTCCCGGTGCTCTGCTTCTTTTTGGGGACCGCGGGGGCGTTTTCCGCCTTTTTCTTCCAGACCTGGGTTTCGACCATCGACTGGCCGGTCCGCATCGGCGGCAAGCCGTTCTACGCGTGGCCGTCTTTTATCCCGATCGCATTCGAGCTTACCGTGCTGGTGGCGGGGTTGGGAACGGTCGGGGCCCTGCTCCTTTCGCGTGGCCTGCTGCCTTGGCGCCAGGCGCGCGCGGACCTCGCGGGGACCTCGGACGCGCGCTTTGTTCTGGTCGTCCAAGAGGACACGCCGGGCTACGACCGCCATGAGCTCTGGGGTCTGTGCCGCGACTGCGGAGCGCTCCGTCTCGACGCCAGGGAGGAGGAAGGATGAGCCCATCGCGGCTAAACGCCTCGCTCGCCTTGCTTCTCGTCGTGATCTGGGCCCTTACCTGGGCGATCCGCCAAGACCCCGGCCGCCGCAGCCATGCCTTCATGCCCGAGATGGCCAGTTCCCTGACCCATGAGCCTCAGGCTGAAGGGCCCTGGGCCGAGGGCCTGCCGCCCCCGCCTCCCGAGGGTAGCATCCCGCGCGGCCACCCGCCGCTGCTCTTTGGAGCCGGCAAGGAGGAGGCTGAACGCGCCGGGCGCCAGCTCAAGAACCCCTTCTCTCCGACGCCGAAGGCGCTCGAGCGGGGAGCGAAGGTCTTCGCGAATTACTGTGCGGTTTGCCACGGCTCCGCAGGCGCAGGAGACGGGACGGTCGCCAAGGTCGGAGTTCCGGCGCCGCCGTCGCTCTACGGCGCCTCCGCCAGGGGGATGGCGGATGGTAGGATTTTCCACGTCATCAGTTTTGGCCAAGGGAATATGCCGTCCCATGCGACGCAGATCGCCAGCGAGGACCGATGGAAGGCGGTTCTCCATGTAAGAGAGCTCCAGCGCAGGGCCCGCGAGGAGAAAAGATGAGCCTGCTGCTCAAGATAGCGGGCTTGGGCCTCGTCTGCGCGGCGGCGGGATGGATAGACTACCCTGACCGGTTCTGGGCGAGCGCGCTTTTGGCCGGCTTCTACGCGTTGACGCTTAGCCTTGGCGCGATGGTATTCCTCGCGATCCAAGAGCTAGTCGACTCGCGCTGGAGCCGCCCCTTCCAGAGGGTGAGCGAGGCGCTGGCCTCGGGGTTGTGGATCGGCATCGCTCTCACGGCCCTGGCTGTCGCCTTCGGGGGGCCTTCCCTCTATGGATGGGTCCATGCCCCGGGAGGGCATGCGCCCCATTCCCAGGAGCTCTGGCTCTCGCGGCCCTTCCAGCTCCTGCGGCTTGCGGCCTATGCCGTGGCGTGGCTGGCTTTCGGCGGCGCCCTGCTGCGCGCCGCGCGCCGCCGCCGCGTTGGCATCGACGCGGGCTCCGGCAAGGGGCCGGCCGCGCGCCTGCTCGTCGTTTTCGCGCTGACATTCACCGCCGCCTCGATGGATTGGATCATGGCGCTGGAGCCGCATTGGTTTAGCACCATCTTCGGGATCTATGCCTTCGCCGGATCCTTCCTCTCGGGCATCGCCGCGATCGGGGTGATGTCCGCGATAGAGCGCGGGACCCGCGGAATTGATCCCGAGGGCCTGGAGGAGTCCACTCACGACCTTGGTAAGCTTTTATTCGCCTTCAGCTGCTTCTGGGCTTACATCTGGTTCTGCCAGTATCTGCTCATCTGGTATACGAATATCCCCGAGGAGACTAGCTTCTTCATCGCGCGTACGGCCGGAGGCTGGGGGTTCTTGACCGCTCTTTCGGTAGGTTTGAACTGGGTTGTCCCGTTCTTCGCCCTGATGACGAGGGCTGCCAAAAGTAATCCCAAGACGCTCTTGCGCGTGGGGATTTGCGTCCTTTTCGGGCATTGGGTCGATCTCTTCGTCCTGATCATGCCTCGCTTCATCGAGCGCGGGCCGGATCTCTCGGGATGGGAGGTGGGTCTCTTTGCGGGGGCGGTGGCGCTTTTGGGCTGGGTCGTCGAGGGCAAGTGGGAGCGTAAAGAACCGGAGGAATTATGCTCGGATTAGGGACGGGCGAACTGTTGGTGATTTTGGCGGTCGCGCTGCTGCTCTTCGGGGCCAAGCGGCTCCCGGAGCTGGCCCGGAGCGTGGGCGGCTGCCTCAGCGCGTTCAAGAAGGGGCTCAAAGAGAGCGAAGAGAGGAACGTATGAAGGGACGCATGGTCGCGGCGCTAGCGGCCGCCCTCGCCGGTTTAGCTGTCTCGGGTCTCGCGGCCCAAGAAACGCCGGTCGAGCCATTGTTGGCTGGGACGAAGCTCCGCTTCGGCGGGCAGCTTCGGGCGCGCGGCGAGAGCAATAACATCCAGTCTTACGCCGCTTCGGGCCTGCGTCGCGGGCAGGACTTGGGGCTGCTGAGGACCCGCGTCAACGTCGAGGCGCTGCCGGCCGCAGGCGTGCGCGTCTTCGCCCAACTCCAGGACTCCCGGACCGCGGGCAGCGAGGCCTCCGTGGCCTCGAACGAGAAGAATCTCGACTTGCGCCAGGGCTACCTGGACCTTCCCGAGCTCTGGGAGTGGCCCGTTCTCTTGAGGGTCGGCCGCCAGGAGCTGAGCTACGGCGACGGCCGGATGATTAGTCCGCTCGACTGGTCGAATATCGGTCGCGCCTGGGATGGCGTCCGCTTAAGCGGCGGACCGGCTCAATGGAGGGCCGACCTCTTCGTTACCAAAATCAAGGAGGTCGCGGGATTTAAGCGGGACGCCTGGTTCTCAGGCCTTTACGGCTCCTGCGAGGCCGTGCCCGAGCACGAGTTCGACGCCTATATGCTCTTCCGGGACCAAGGCGACGGGACTCTGACCGCCGAATCGGGGCGCAAGGGAAACCTGGCCGAAAGGACCGCCGGCAGCCGCATCAGGGGGAAAATCGGCGGCGCGGACTATTCGGCGGAAGCCGCCTGGCAGTTCGGGCGGATCGCCGGTGACCAGATCCGATCCTACGCCGGCGCGGCGACCGCTGGCTACACCTTTGAGACGGCCTGGAAACCGCGGGTGGGCATCGAGCTCGATCATGGCTCGGGCGATAAGGATCCCAATGATGCCCGCAGGGGCGCCTTCGAGCCGCTCTTTCCCTTCGCCCACATTTATCAGGGCCAGCAGGACATCTTCAGCTGGAAGAACGGAGAGGATTGGGTGTTCACGACGAGGGCCGAGCCCGGAGGGGGTTGGCAATTGCAGGCCGACTATCACTGGTTCCGCCTTGCGCACGGCCGAGACGGGTGGTACGACGCTTTAGGCGGGCTCATTCGCCGCGACGCGACTGGGGCCTCGGGCCGCAAGGTGGGCCACGAGATCGACCTGAC
Organism: Elusimicrobiota bacterium; assembly: GCA_016207665.1. Lineage (GTDB taxonomy): Bacteria > Elusimicrobiota > Elusimicrobia > UBA1565 > UBA9628 > JACQPG01. The sequence continues at coordinate 14,851 of JACQPG010000122.1, forward strand.
GGCGCGGGTGATGTTGCGAAAGGCGGTCAAGCTGTGGTTCGGAGTTTCCCGTTTCTGGAACAGCAGTTACGTCAAGGGGACTGGCGGCGGGGGCGACCGGAACTGGGGCTTTTTCCAGGCGACGGTCGATTTTTGAGGGAGAGGTCATGACGATATCGGAATTCTTCCAGAAGGATCATCGGGAAATCGACGCCATCTTTGAGGCGATCCCTTTCGAGCAGCCGCAGCTAGGGACGCCGGCTTTCGAGGAGTTTGACAGGCGCTTGGAGCGGCATATCATCTGGGAAGAGGAGATCCTTTTCCCGGGAGTCTGCGCCAAGGAGCCCTGCTTGGCGCAGGGCCCGATCCAGGTGATGAAGCTCGAGCACGTCGAGATCAGGGAGCGCAAGGCCGCCTCGCTGGCCTGCTTGCGCGCGGGCGACGGCGCGGCCGCGAGAAGGCACGCCAAGGCGATGCTGGAGACCCTCGCGGCCCACAATATGAAGGAAGAGCAAATCCTTTACCCAGCCTGCGACGAGTTGTTGGATGAGTCCGAGCGTCTGGCTCTTCTCTCGCGCGTGCGCGCCAGCGGCGAAAGAAAAGCGGGGGGATGAAAATGCGGTGGTTGCAATGTTGCAAATGCTGGAGGAACGCGAAGATTTGACTTAGCGAGCATACTCCGAGTCCCCGGCTCCTAACTCCGCCAAGCTGCGGACATGGGCGGGGGACCAACCCTGGCGGCGGGGGGAACCCCCGGCGATGGGGGTTCAGGGCCGGCCTTCGAAAGGGACCGACCTCTCGAGCTCAGAAAGGAGAAAGATGAATCCACTCACACACCTAGATTCCAGTGGCCGCGTCCGCATGGTCGACGTCGGAGCTAAGCCGGCCACGCCTCGAACGGCGGTCGCCTGCGGCGAGATCCGCATGCGGCCCGGAGTGCTCCGCCGCATCAAGGGCCGAAGCCTCTCGAAGGGCGACGCCCTAACCGTCGCCAAGATCGCCGGCATCATGGCGGCCAAGCGGACGCCGGAGCTCATTGCCCTCTGTCACGGCGTTCATTTGGACTCAATCGAAGTGGCGTTTTCCTTCAAGCGCGGCCGCCTCCGCGTGCAGGCCACGGCCCGGGCTTTTGATAGGACGGGCGTGGAGATGGAGGCGCTGACGGCCGTGAGCGTCGCCTGCTTGGCGGTTTACGACATGGCCAAGGCCGGCGATCGTGGAATGGTCATCGGGCCCATCTACCTTCTGGAAAAAGAGGGCGGGCGTGGCGGCCATTTCCGGAGGGGGGGAAGGCCGTGACTCTCGCGGCTGGGATACTCACAGTCAGCGACCGTTGCTCGCGAGGAGAAATGCGCGACGACAGCGGCCCGGCGCTTCAATCGCTGATTAAGTCCAAAGGCTGGAGCGTGGCGCGCTCGGGAATCGTGCCCGATGACAGGCAGGCCATCGAGCGCAGGCTGCGAGAGTGGATCGACAGCGAGGGCATCGCTGTGGTCCTGACCACGGGCGGCACGGGAATCGGTCCCCGCGACCTGACGCCGGAGGTTACCCGAGGCCTCCTTGATAAGGAGCTCCCGGGTTTTGGCGAGCGCATGCGTCTTGCGGGCTGCGAGAAGACCAATTTAGCCGCTCTCTCTCGAGGCCTGGCCGGAACTCGCGGCCGCTCGCTCATCATCAACTTGCCCGGAAACCCCCGAGGCGCCGTCGATTCGCTCAAGGCGGTGCTGGAGCTCGTGCCTCACGCCCTGGCGATGCTCCAAGGCGAGGGTCATCCCGAGGCGGAGCACCGATGATAAGGGCCAATAAGGCCTTGAGCCTGATCCTGCGGCACGTTCAGCCGCTGCGCGCGGAAACTGTGCCCCTTTCCCAAGCCTGCGGGCGGATCTCGGCCGCGACCCTCCTCGCCCGGCGCCAGCTGCCGCCCTTCCCCAACTCGGCGATGGACGGCTATGCCGTGCGAAGCTCCGACTGCGCCGCTCCGGGTCGAGAGCTTGGGCGACTTGTTCTCCAGAGAACCTCGCGCGCCGGGCAGGCCATGGGGGCTCGAATCTTGCCCGGCCGCGCGATCAAGATCATGACCGGCGCGCCGCTTCCGAAAGGCGCCGACGCCGTGGTGATGAAGGAATACTGCGTGGAGAAAGACGGCCGGGTGCGCGTGCTGCGCCCGCCCCAACGGGGGCAGCATATCCGCAAGGCGGGCGAGGACGTCGGCCGAGGCGATTTGCTCCTGGAGCCGGGCGTCTTGCTGCGTCCCTACGAGATCGCCCTTCTCGCCGCTCAAGGAATCGGTCGCGTTCCAGTAATCGCCAGGCCTCGCGTCGGACTCTTGGCTACCGGCGACGAATTGGTCGACTCATCGCGCCCCCTTCTCCCAGGGAAAATTCACGACTCCAACGGCCCCGCCCTGGCTGCCGCGGTTTCCCGATGGGGCGCGTGGGTCGTTTCGCGCGGTATCGCGCGCGACGATCGCGGGCCGCTGAAGAGGGCTCTGCGTCGCTCCTTGTCGGGCTGCGACCTGCTATTGGCCAGCGGCGGGGTCTCCATCGGCGATTTCGACTATACGAAGAGAGTCCTGGAGGAGCTCGGGGTGCGGATCATCTTCTGGAAGGTCGCCATCAAGCCCGGCAAGCCGCTGCTCTTCGGGCTCTTCGGCCGCAAGCCGGTCTTCGGTTTGCCCGGCAATCCGGTCTCCGCGCTGGTCTGCGCCGAGGAGTTCGTCAGGCCGGCTATCGAGAAGCTTCAGGGTCGGGCCCCGGCGCACCCCAGCTATCACCTTCAAGGAACTCTTGAGAATGTCTACCCAGCGGAAGGGAGCCGGCAGCAGTATCTCTTCTGCGTCGCTTCTGGGGGGCCGGAGGGCTTTCGGCTGAAGGCCATACGGCCGCAAGGCTCGGCCATGATGGGAATGTCCTGTCGGGCGAATGCGTTGGCGCTGGCTCCGATCGGAGTCACCCCCTTAAGGCCAGGCATGAGGCTTTCCTTTCGATGGCTAAAATAATCGCAGGCGCGACAGGCATCGTCTTGGCGGGAGGCGCCAGCCGCCGCTTCGGCGCCGACAAGGCCTTGGCCTCCTGGAAGGGGGGCGAACGGCTCGTAGAGCGCGTCTGCGCTCGGCTGCGTCCCTTGTTTCCAGAGCTCTTGGTCATCGTCAAGCATCCGGCACGCTTCGGTTTCCTTGAGGGCCCGGGAGTCGCCGTGCGCCAGGACCTGCTTTCCGAAACCCATTCCCTGGGCGGCGTTCTCTCGGGCCTGCGCCATTGCGCGACCCAGCGGGCCTTCGTCTGCGCCTGTGACATGCCCCATCTCCAGTCGGAGGTGGTCCGGGCGCTGTGGGAAGCGTCGGAGGGCTACGACGCGGCTGTTGCGGTATGGGGAGGGACGATTCAGTCGTTGTGCGCCGTCTATTCCAAGAATTGCATTGACGCGCTTGAGTCGATGGCCGGGGAAAACCGGCTTGCCATCAACGCCTTATTTGCCCGCGTTCGTGCCCGCTTCGTGGATGAATCCGAGCTGCGCAAGGTCGATCCCGGCGGCCTGTCTTTTTTCGACGTTGATACTCCAGAGCGATTGGCCCGGGCCAAGGAATTCGCGTGAGGGGCGCTCCGCTTCGGGACTCCTTCGGTCGCAGGATTGATTATCTGCGCCTGTCGGTTACGGATCGCTGCAACCTGCGCTGCGTCTACTGCCTTCCGGTCTCCTTCTCCGGCTTTCTTCCCGTCTCGGAGCTTTTGAGCGCGGACGATTTGGTCGAGCTCGTCTCCTGTTTCGCGGAGCAGGGAATCTCAAAGATTCGGGTCACGGGCGGAGAGCCATTGGTGCGCCCAGGGATCGTGGATTTGATCGCGAGGCTCTCGAGGGTCTGGGGCCTTCGGGAGCTCTCGCTGAGCACCAACGGTGTGCTCCTTCGCGAGCAGGCCCGCGACCTGGCGAAGGCGGGCCTAAGCCGGGTCAACATCAGCCTGGATTCGCTCAAGTCCGAGCGTTTCCAGCGGATGACCCGCTTCGGGCGCCTGGAGGATGTCTTGGCGGGCATCGACGCGGCCTTGACGGCCGGTCTTTCGCCCGTCAAGATCAACGTCGTCGTGGCGAAAGGCTTCAACGACGACGAGATCGCGGACTTCACCCGACTGACCGCATCCATTCCCGTGCACGTGCGCTTCATCGAGCTCATGCCCATGGGCGAGACGGGATTCTTTTCCGAAGAGAGGTGGATGCCGCTGTCGCAGATCATGGATCGGGCCGCGCCCTTGGAACCCTTGCCGCCCGCGTGTTGGCCCTCGGGTCACGGCCCCGCGCGCTACTTCCGGCGTCCCGGCGCGCAGGGGACGGTGGGCTTTATTGCCGCCTTGAGCTGCGGCTTCTGCTCCTCCTGCAACCGCATGCGCCTGACGGCTAAGGGCATGTTGATGCCCTGCCTGGACGCTTCCGAGGGAACCGACCTTCGTCCGCTGTTGCGGCGCGGCGCCGATCGGCCCGAAATCCAGCGGCTCATCGCGGAAGCGGCGCGCAAAAAGCCGCGGCGACACTCCATGCTGGAGCGATCCAGGGGCCTGCCAGCCAATTCCCGCTTTATGTGCCAGATCGGAGGATGAGCGTGGCCGCCGAGAACACGGAAAGGCTTGCGTCCATCCGCTGGAGTCCCGGCGAATGGATGGGGGCTCTCGGAGACGCAGGGACCTTCGTTCCCATCTACCTGGCCCTGGTCGCGTTAAACGGCCTGCCTCCGGCGCGCTCCTTGGCCTTGGTTGGGGCCATCTACGTAGCAGCCTCCCTGTACTTCCGTATCCCCATCCCGGTGCAGCCCCTCAAGGCCATGGCCGCTATCGCCATTGCGCGCGGCCTGGGAATGGACGCCTTGGCCGCGGCCGGGCTGTGGATGGGCGCGTTGCTCTTGGCGCTGGCCTTCTCGCGAAGGATCGAGTGGCTGGCTCGGTATTTCACGCAGCCCATCATCAAGGGAATACAACTGGGATTAGGCCTGATGCTGCTTAAAACCGGGCTGCAACTGATGGCCGGAGGTCCGCCTTCCGTCGCGCCGAGCGTGCCGCCACCCGAGTCGGAAGGTCTCTGGCCCTTCATCTCCTCGTTTTGGCTGTTGGTGCTACCCCAGCTCCCCTTGACCTTGGGCAATTCGATCTTCGCCGTCAGCGACGTCGCCCGATCGTATTTTTCCGGCCAGGCCCAGCGAGCGACTCCAAGGAATTTCTCGATTTCGTTGGGCTTGGCCAATCTGTCGATCGGGGCGATGGGAGGGATGCCGGTCTGTCACGGCTCGGGTGGACTGACGGCGCATTACCGCTTCGGGGCCCGCACGGCGGGCTCGACGATCATCGCGGGAGGGTTCTACCTGGTCCTGGCCGCCGGCCGGGCTCCCCAGATACTTGGATCGATCCCGGCCGTTCTGCTGGGGGCGATGGTCGTGTATGTCGGGCTTTGCCATGCGGCCCTGATCCGCGGGCTTTCAGAGAGGCGCCTGCTGGCCTGGGTCTTGGGCATTATCGGCTTGGCCACCGGGAACCTGACCTATGCCTTGGGTTTCGGCCTCGTGGCCGAGGAGGCTTATAGGAGGATGAAAACGTGGGAACATTGCTAGCGGTCTGCATCAGTTCAAGAAAGGGCATTCGCAAGCAGCCCGTCGCGCAGGCGACCCTTCAGGGGGAATTTGGCGTCGCCGGCGACGCCCACGCGGGAAAATGGCACCGGCAGGTCAGCCTCTTAGCCTGGGAGAGCATCGAAAAGATGCGCGCCAAGGGCCTGCGGGTCAACGCCGGCAGCTTCGCCGAGAACCTCACCACCAGCGGCATCGACCTGCCCTCGCTGCCCATCGGCAGCCGGCTCCGGGTGGGGAGCGAGGCGCTGCTCGAGATCACACAGATCGGCAAGGAATGCCATGCCCGTTGCGCGATCTACTCGTTTGCGGGCGACTGCGTGATGCCAAGGGAAGGCATTTTCGCCCGCGTCCTTAGCGGCGGCCTGATCAAGCCCGGCGATCCCGTCGCATTGATATGGACTGATCGATTCAGGTTATGTAAAAAAGCCTCATGTTGGGCCTCGAGGCCGGGATACCCTATTTCCCGGCGCTGATCTCGGCGGTTTTTGTTGCCTTATTCTGGCTCGAGCGCAGCCGTCCCTTACGTCCGGAGACCGCGTCCAAGGCGCGGCGAAACCTGCGCAATCTCGCGGTGGCGGCCCTGAGCGCGGCGACCGTGTCGCTGGTGGAAAGACCCGCGGTCGCGCCCGTGGCTCGCCTGGCTCAAGAACGAGGATGGGGGTTGCTCGGCCTCGCCGATCTCCCTCCGTGGCTTGCCACGGCGCTCGCTTTCATCCTGCTCGACTACACGCTCTATCTCTGGCACATCCTCACTCACAAGACCGCCTTGCTCTGGCGATTCCATCAGGTGCATCACGCCGACATCGACATGGACGCTTCCACGGCGCTGCGTTTCCATGTCGGCGAGCTGATGTTCTCGGTCCCCTGGCGCGCCGCCCAGGTGCTTCTCATCGGCGTCTCGCCGCAGGCCCTGGCGCTCTGGCAGCAAGCCCTCTTGATATCGATACTGTTTCATCACGCCAACGTGGAGCTGCCTCCCGCGCTGGAACGCCGGCTCAACTGGCTCATCGTCACCCCGCGCATGCATGGGATACATCATTCCATGCTGCGCCATGAAAGAGACTCCAACTGGTCGAGCGGACTGACGCTCTGGGACTGGCTGCACGGCACCCTGCGCCGGGGCGAGCAACCGGCGATCGGGATCGAGGACGAGCGCGACGAGGGGCGTTTAGGCTTTTTCCGCCTCCTCGTTTTGCCCCTGAGACCTAATCGGAGCTAGGTCCTCGCCAACAAAGGCAATGTGCGCATGGACGTGCAGGTGCGCGAGTACGAGTTTCAGTCCATAACGCGGCGAGGCGGATATGTCGAAGTCCGCTTATATGCCGGCGATCAGCGCGGCCAGGAAAGACGGCTCGAGCGCCGGACCTACAGGATGGTCCAGGCTCATCACAATTACACCTTTCCCCCGAAAGATGTATGCGATAACTCGGATAGCGCCTCCCGCTACGACCGCTATCTCAAGATCTGGGTCTCAGCGCGCAACCACGACGGCAGCCCCATGAACGACTACGAGGCCCGAGAGCGCCGGGCGCATGTGAGCTGCGCGGGTTGGGTCTGGGGGGGGCTCCAGCTGGCTCGACTAGCCGCTTAAGCTCAAGAATTCACCAGGGCCCGCCTCCGCTGTCTTGGGCGGGCCCTTCCTTTCCTTATCAAGCGGCTTCGGAGATGGTCTTCCAGCTCGGAGGCGCGGATTCCTTGAGCCGGTCCTGGAGGCAACGTCTGGCGGATTTTTCATCGAAGCATATTTCGACGATTCGAAGGTTGCGCAGCTCGGGCAGTTGCCAGTCCTTAAGAAGGATCGGGGGCTCCTTGCGATGCTTGGCTAGAAGCTTGTCCAGAGGTTGGTCGGTGATCCCGAGGAAAATGGTTTTTAGCCGATGGTTGGTAAGCTCATAGACCAGGTATAACATAACGGATAATTCTGGCAGAACGCCGGGATTTTGTCATCGGGGCTTTCCCGGAGGCCCTAGAGAGGGGCGATCCCCGCGGCGATCGCGAAACGGCGTGAGCGCCGCCGCGCCGCGCAGTTCCAGTTTTTGCATGATGTGTTCGCGATGCGACTCGACGGTGCGCAGCCCGATGCCCAGGTCTGTGGCTATGTCTCTGCTGGACAAGCCCTTGCCGATCCGGGATAACACGTCGATCTCACGCGGGGTCAATGACTCCGTTAGCGCTCCGAATTTCCGCGCGACGGCCCTGGTCCAGCGTTTTGTTTCCAGCGCCCTGAGAAAATATGGCAGGCTCGCCATGGCGCCTCGTAAAACGCGGCCTTTCCAATTTCCTCCGCCAGAGACAGTCCCATGCGCTTGCCGTCGCTGGTCGTTATCCGCCAATATCGGGTGATGCTCCGACGCAGGGGTTTGGAAAGGAGGGCTCTAAGCCTTTTGCGCTCATGTGCGCTTCTGAGCTGCGCTTCTGAGCCGCTCCAGACTGAGTTCTCGGACCCTGCGGCGGGGCCATTTGAGCCACCGGAGAGCCGGCTCATTGATCATCTTGATCGCCAGCGAGTCCAGATCGAAGAGCCAGGCTGGGCCGGGCCAGGCGTGGATGAATCTCCTCCAGGCGCTCTCCGGGGCATTCCAAAGCCGCATGAGCACGGATTATAAAAATGAAGGATCGATGGTGGGAGTAATAGTTTATTTGAAGGAATTTGACGGAATTGTGACGGCTTCCCTCCGTGATCCGCCGGCGCGTGAAGCGCGCCAAAAAGCGAATATCAGAGCGATAGCTCCCAGGGCCAAATAGACCTGGAACCAGGCGACTCCGCCATCGTCGGCAAGCTCGACTCCGGTGAAGAGTCCGCCACCCGCGGGCACATAGAATGCCCAGCCTTTCTTAGGTTGGGGATGACGTCCCGCGACCAATGTCGAGGCCTTGATAATCGTGCCTTCGGTCGGCGATCGATAGAGAAAGTCCGCGTAGCACTTCCTGGCGCTGCAAGAGACGCCCTCGATGGTGACGGGAATCTTCGCTCCGTAGCGGGAGAGATACCAGCGCCTGGCCGGCAAGTACAGCGATGAGCCTAAAAGAGCAGCCGTAGCCAAAGGCAATACCCATTTCGAGGCGCGACCGCTATGGCCCATAAGAGCCCATTCTACCTATTCCCCGCCTTGCCGCGTCATGGTCTGGCGGTTTCGTTGCATGAAGCTGTACGCAGTCGCAGGGAGATCAAAAGCAATGGCAAAACGCAATAAGACCGCGAAAGAGAAAGTGAAAACGCCCACGGTGAGAAGCGGGCCGGCTGTTCGAGTGGAATATCCCCAGGAAGGCGAGTTGCTTGGGCGTCCGTATTATACGTTCCGCATCGGGACGATCCCGGAGGCCAATAATGTGGAGGTCTCCATCGACCAGGGAGATTGGAAGCCTTGCCGCGAGTCCCTGGGCCTGTGGTGGTACGATTGGACCGACTATGCCGAAGGCGAGCATATATTGATCGCCCGCACCCGCATCGGTCATGATATTTCGGCCATCTCCGCCCCACGCCGGTTCAAGGTGGCATAAGAGCCCAAACCTGCCGCCAAGCGGAGGCCCGACCCGGCAGCCGGCCTGCCGGATCGGCCTAGGCCGTCGCTATATTCCGATGGTGTCCTTCTCGCCTTTGTAGGCCCTCCGTCCCGCTTCAATGGCGGCTTCCACCTGCTCCTTTCGCGCCTGTAACTCGTGCCTGCCCTTCTCCCTCTTTTCCTTGAGCCACTGCGCGAGTTTCCGGCGGCTCTCCTTGCCCGGCTCGGGCGCGAACAGCACGCCGACCGCGGCTCCGGCCACGGCCCCGGCCAGCCCCACCAGCACGAACGGCCACAGGCTCTTATTCCCAAGCAGCCCCACTGCGTCCTTTTCCATGATCCTCGCCTCCCGCTAGAGTTGCACGAAGAACTCGTGAGGTTCCGAGCTGATTTTCCCGCCCTCCTGGGTCTCGATCCGGGCCACGATCTCGTGTTCGCCGTTATCGTAGCCGGACCAGTCGTACCACCAATGCCCATCGGCTTGACGGCAGCACCGCCAGTCGCCTTGGTCGATGGAGACCTCCACGTTCTTGGCTCCCTCAGGAGCGGAGAGTCGCAGCGTGTATTGGGGGGATATTACTCTTTCCCCTTGCTGCGGGTAATCCACGGACAGTTGCGTGGCATTGAACTGCTCTCTTTCCAGTATCTTCGGCATGACTTTATCTCCTTGCCTCGGGTTTAGTCGACCTTGATGTCGATTCCTTGCTTCTTCTCCGGCTCTAGCTTCGGCAGAGATACGTTCAAGACGCCGTCTTTATAAGACGCTTTCACGTCCTCGGGGTGCACCCCGACCGGAAGGATGAAGGATCTCTGGAACGAGCCGTAACCCATCTCGCGCTTGAGCCAATTCTTTCCCTTCTCCTCGGTCTCTTCCTTGCGCTCGCCGGATAGAGTCAACACCCCATTGCGCACGTTGATGTGGACATCCTCCTTCTTCATTCCCGGCAGCGCCGCGGAAATGATGTACTCCTTGTTGGTCACC
>JACQPG010000120.1 GCA_016207665.1 Elusimicrobiota bacterium
CACACGGTCCTGAGCCGTGCGCGTCTGCCAATTCCGCCACCTGCCCTATTGCTATAATTCTATCAAAATTAATGAACGCCAAGCCGAAGGAAGAGAGGCTGGTCGTAGCCACCCACCGCAAGGCCCGCCAATTCTACGAGATATTGGAGACATTCGAGGCGGGTCTGGCCCTCAACGGGCCCGAGGTCAAGTCCCTTCGGGCGGGACGAGCCTCGCTCGACGGCTGCTTCGGCCGCAGCGAGGGCGGGCAGCTTTTCATACACAACTTCTATATCCCGCCTTATGCGTTCGCCCGGGCGGCTGAGATGCCGGACCCGCGCCGAGCGCGCAAGCTTCTCATGCATCGCCGCGAAATAGACCGCATCAGCCAGAAGTTGCAGACCCGGGGACTGACCCTGGTCCCCCTCGAGGTCTATTTCAAGCGGGGGTGGGCCAAGGTCAGCCTAGGCCTAGGCCGGGGCAAGACCGGGATCGACAGGCGCGAGGACCTCAAGAAAAAGGCCCTCGCGCACGAGGCCGAGAAAAGCTTTAAAGGCCGCTACCGGGGCTGATCAAGGCGCCTGGGGAGGCCTGGACGTGAACACGATCTCGGATATGTCGCCTCGCCTGAGCTCCCAGGAATACTTGTGGGTGGAATCCAACACCACCACCGAGACATCGTCGCCGGTCATGACGACCCGGAAAACCTCCCTGCCGGCGCGGGCAGCGGCATCCCAAAAGCGGAGTTGAAATTTCCACCGCAGGGTGCGTCCTGTCGTCGGAATGCAACGGCCCGGATCCCTGGGACCCGGCGGCGTGCATTCTTCGAGCAACTCGGTCGAGGCAAGCTCGAAAACCGGGCTTAAGAGCACGAAAGGCGGCATCTCGATGTCCTTGACCCCCGGCATCCAGCCCGTGCGTCTCCTGGTTCCGGAGATTCCAATAGGCGAAGCCGCTTTGATGTCTTGCATGACGGCCCGGACGTCGATCCCTTGATCGAACGACACGGCCGGCATCCCGGCCGGAGCCTGAGGCGACAGCAGAAAGGCCAATGCGATGATCGCGTTCATAACACACCTCCCCGAATCTTGAACGCTATTCTGGAATATCCGAGACAGGAACCTCAAGTCCTATTCAATTCATAGGCTCATTGGGTTTTAGGATGGATCAAAAGCGGATTCCCATGCCGGCCTCGGCGCCGCTCTGGCGGTGGAGAAGCACGTAAGCCGCGTGGAGATAGAAGAAAGGCCAGGGCCGGGTCTGAGCGCCGGCGGTGAACCGGCTCTCGAATGTGGTCACGTCATGGCCGATGAGCAAGGGGTCGGCCGTCGAGGAGCGGACCACGACCCGGGTGCGATCGAATCCGATGCCCACGTAGGGAGTCAATAGAGGAATGCCCATGGAGCCGACCAGATTCCCCCCCACGTGGCTGGCCGAAAAATGCTCATGCACCACGGAATGCCCGACCCCGGAGGCGAGCAGATGGGGCGTCCAGGGAGCGTCGCCCCGCTTGAGAAGGCCGTAACGAAGCCCGCCGCCGGCGATGGTCAGGCCTTGATAGCTGATGCCGCGGATGAACCCGTCAAACCGGAAAGGCATGCCGATCTCCGCCTGCACCCAGGGCAGGCCGAAGGCGTCGATGCCGTTGCCCCGCAATATGCGATTATCCCTGTCCGGGCCGAATTGCATCACGCCCCGCACGCCCACATCGAAACCCGAAAACCCCAGGCTGCGCGCGCTGTGGAACGTGGAGGAACCCAGCACGCCGCCCAGATCCCTGGCGAAGGGCTTGATCGAGCCGGAATCAGCCAGGCGCTCGAAGGCGCCGTATTGGTCGGCATGGACTGGGATCGACAAGGAAAGCAACGCGGCCATCACGGTCATTTTTAGCATGTGATCCTCTCATAAGCGAGCAAGAGTCCCTCCAACGTCAATTGCGGCGCAAGCGCGACCCCCCGGGGCAAGTCTGGGCCGAAAAGCCGCGACAGGCCTCCCGTGGCGAGGACCTTGGGAGCGCGCCGCTCCGTCCGCCTCATCTCGCCCATGGTCAATCTTAACACCTTATCGATCATTCCCAGATAACCGAAGTAGAGACCCGACTGAAGACACTCGACCGTGTCCCGCCCTATGACCCGGCGGGGCTTTCGCACCGCCACCAAGGGCAGCTTGGCGGTGCGCTCGGCCAAGGCTTGCGCGGACATGCGCGGACCCGGGAGTATGACTCCGCCGACGTAATCGCCTCGGCCCGAGACGCAGTCGAAAGTCGTGGCGGTGCCGAAATCGATCACCACCGCCGGCCCCTTGACCCGCGCGAAAGCCGCCAGGGCGTTGAGCAGCCTGTCCACGCCCACTTCCGAGGGTCGCCGCACCTCTATTCCTAGGCCCAATCTCCGGCTGGGCTTGACCGCCAACGGTCTGCGCCCGAACCCCTTCAGCACGGCCTCCTCCAAAGTCCTATCCAGCCGGGGCACGACGCTTCCATAAACCGCCGAATCGACTCGCTCCCTCGCCGCTCCAGCGGCTCTTTCCAACTCTCGCGCCAAGGCCGCGACCGGAATCTCCGGCCAGGTCTCGTGCCGCCATTGCCTGATCAGGCGTCGGTCCTTGAAAATCCCGGCGGTGATGTTCGTGTTGCCTACGTCCAAGGCCAGCAACACGGGCTATTTCAGCGCCGCTGACAACTCCTTGACCGCGGATGCCGACTTCTGCAGCGACATCCTCTCCTCGACGCTGAGATTGAGCTGTATCACCTGCTCGATGCCTCGCGATCCCAGCTTGACCGGCACGCCCACGAAGACGCCGTCGATGCCGTATTCGCCCTCGAGATAAGCGGCGCAAGGCAGTATCTTCTTCTTGTCCTTGAGTATGGCCTCCACCATCTCCGCCGTCGAGGCCGAGGGAGCGTAATAAGCCGAGCCCGTCTTGAGGAGCTTGACGATCTCCGCTCCCCCGTCACGCGTACGCTGGTTGATCTGCTCGATCTTGTCCTTGGGGAGAAGCTCGGTGATAGGGATCCCGTTGACCGTCGAGAAACGCGGCAGCGGGACCATGGTATCGCCGTGCCCTCCCAGCACCATGGCATGGACGCTCTCCGCCGAGACATCGAGGGCCTCGGCTATGAAGCAGCGCATGCGCGCCGAATCGAGCACGCCCGCCATGCCTATGACCCGATGCTTGGGAAAGCCGGAGGTGCGCAGAGCCACCAGGCACATCGCGTCCAAGGGGTTCGACACGATGATCAGGACGCAGTTGGGCGAGAAGCGCACGGCCTGCTCGGTGACGGAACGGACTATCCCGGCGTTGGTGTTGAGCAGATCGTCCCGGCTCATGCCCGGCTTGCGGGGGATGCCGGCGGTGATGACCACGATATCCGAGCCGGCCGTGGCCTCGTAGGACGTGGCTCCGATGACCCGGGCGTCATAGCCGTAGATCGGCGCCGCCTCGAGTATATCCAGGGCCTTGCCCGCGGGCATACCCTCGGTCTGGGGGATGTCGACGACCACCACGTCGCCAAGCTCCATCTCGGCCAGCCTCTGGACCAACGTGGCCCCGACGTTCCCGGCCCCTACGACGGTAATCTTTTTTCTCATGTCATGCCTCCAAATCAGAGCGGAATATTCCCGTGCTTCTTCGGGATCGGATCGGTTCTCTTGTTCTTGAGGAATTGGAAAGCCCGGATGAGCTTCTGCCGGGTCTCCGAGGCCATGATCACCTCGTCGATGTAGCCGCGCTCCGCCGCTTGGTAGGGCGAGGCGAATTTGAGGCGATAGTCCTCGATGAGCTTTTCGCGCAAAGTCGCCGGCTCTGAGGATTTCTTGATCTCGGATCGGAACAGGATGTCCACGGCGCCTTGGGGACCCATGACCGCGATCTCGGCGCACGGCCAGGCATAGTTGATGTCGCCGCGTATGTGCTTGGAGCTCATCACGTCGTAGGCCCCCCCATAGGCCTTGCGCAGCACCACGGTGACCTTGGGCACGGTCGCCTCGCAATAGGCGTAAAGGAGCTTCGCGCCCTTGCGTATGATGCCGCCCCATTCCTGCTCGAGGCCGGGCCAATAGCCCGGCACATCCACCAGGGTGAGCAAGGGGATTTTGAAGGCGTCGCAAAAGCGCACGAAGCGCCCGCCCTTTTCGCTGGCCCCGATATCGAGCGCTCCCGAGAGCACCGAAGGGTTGTTGGCGACCAGGCCCACGGTCTCGCCGTTGAGCCGGATGAAACCCACCACGATATTGCGGGCGAAGTGCCTATGGACCTCGAAGAACTGATGGCCGTCGGCGATCTCCCAGATCACGTCATGGATCTTGTAGGACTTCTTGGCCTCCATCTCCACGATCTGGTCCAGGACCTCGCTCTTGCGATTGGGATCGTCCGACGGCATGACGGCGGCTGGCTTTTCGCGGCAATTCTGGGGCAGATAATCGATGAGCTCGCGGATCTGGCGGAAGCAATCCTGCTCGGAGCCGGCGATGAAATGGCAGACTCCCGACTTGGCGCTGTGGGTCTGGGCGCCGCCCAAGGACTCGAAATCGCAGGACTCGCCGGTCGCGGACTTGATCACGTCCGGGCCGGTGATGAACATGTGGCTGGTGCCCTCGATCATGAAGACGAAATCGGTGAGGGCGGGCGAGTACACCGCTCCGCCGGCGCAAGGACCCAATATCGCGGAGATCTGCGGGATGGAACCGGAAGCCTGCACGTTCCGATAGAAGATCTCCGCGTAACCGCCCAAGGACTCGACTCCCTCCTGGATGCGCGCCCCCCCCGAATCGCATAAGCCGATCATCGGCACTCCGGCCGCCATGGCCAAATCCATGACCTTGCAGATCTTTTGCGCGTGGGCCAGGCCGAGCGAGCCGCCCATCACGGTGAAATCCTGGGAGAACACGCAGACTCCCCGGCCGTTGACGCGCCCGAATCCCGCCACGACTCCGTCGGCGGGAAGATGCTTTTCCCCCAAGCCGAACTCCTTGGAGCGCTTTTCGACGAGAAGGTCTATTTCCTCGAAGCTGTCGTCATCTAGCAGAAGCTCGAGGCGCTCCCGCGCCAAGAGCTTGCCTTGAGCCCTTTGCTGCTGCTCCTTCTCCGGCCCGCCCCCCGCGGTGGCGCGTTTGCGGCGATCGAGAAGGCCGGCGGTCTTCGACGAAAAGATCGACTTCGGCTTGAGGTTATCGGCCATGGCCTTCCACGAGCTCGACCAATACGCCCTGGGCATGCTTGGGATGGAGAAAGCAGACCTGGTGGGAACGGGCGCCCGGCCTGGGCTGCGTCTCCAAGGGCGCCCGGCCCTGGGACGAAAGCCGAAGCATGTCGCCGCGTATATCCTCGACCCGGAAGGCGAGGTGATGCAGTCCGGGCCCCCGGCTCTTGAGGAACTTGCCCACCGGACCGTCGTCCGAGGTGGGCTCGAGAAGCTCGAGGCTCGTCTCGCCGGCCTTCAAGAAGGCCACGCGCACCTTTTGCGAGCTCAATTCCTCGTCATGAAAAGTGCTCAGGCCCAGCGCCTCCTGGTAGAACGGAAGAGCCTCCTGGATGGACCTGACCGCGATGCCGACATGGTCCAATACCCGGGTCATCGGAAAGGAGATGATAACATATAATGTTCCCATGACCGCGCCTATCAAGCGCAGGCAATTCGCGGCCCGGATATGGTCCAAGCTTGTCTCGTTCGACAAGGCCCATCGGCTCCTTGAGCGCCATGATCGGGTGCTCGCCGCGGTGTCGGGCGGACCCGACTCGGTATGCCTGGCCCATTTCTTGGCCCAGATGGCGCGACGCAAAGGCTTCTCTTTGGCCCTGATCCATGTCCATCATGGACTAAGAGGACGAAGCGCGGACAAGGACCTGGCCTTGGTAGAGCGCCTGGGCCGCCTGCTCGGGTTGGAAGTGATCGTGGCGCGTATCGACGTGCGCGCCCAGGCCTCGGCTCGAGGACGGGGCTTGGAGGAAGCGGGACGGAAAGCCCGTTACGCGGCGATACGCCGCGCCAGCCGCAAGCTCGACTGCAACAAGGCGTCGACCGGGCATCATCTCGATGATCAGGCCGAGACCGTACTGCTCAACCTCCTCAGGGGCACGCGCCTATCCGCCCTGGGAGGCATCCCTCCCGCCCGGCCCTTGGCCCCCGGCTTGTCCCTGATACGCCCCTTGCTCTGCCTCAGCCGTTCGGAAATCATCGCCTATCTTAAGCGGCATCAGCTTCCTTACCGCATGGATGCCAGCAATCGCTCGCTCCGATTCACCCGCAATTGGATACGGTGGCGGGTCCTGCCGGAGCTGGAAAGAGGACAGCCTCGCATACGGGAACATCTCGCCGGCATCGCCTCCCAGGTTCGCCATTCTCTGACACGACCTGACAGCATCTGACGGATCTGGGGTTGAATTGTCAGGCTCCGTCGGATATCCTGCTGGCGAGGGGAGATGATCAGCGCCAAGCAGATCAATGAGCTGAACGCATTCAAGGCCGCGGAAACCACGGTGCTGACGGCCTATCTGGAGTTGAACCAGAATCCCTTGGCCCAGTTCCGGGCCCTTCAAAACGGATCGAAATACCCCAAGGAGCTCCGCGCGGACTTCGAACGGATAGAGCAGTATCTTAAGTCGGATTCGCCCTGCGCCGGATTCAAGGGCCTGGCCCTGTTTTCCAGCGCGCGGTTCGGGCTATGGCAAGCCTGCGCCCTGCCGGAACCCGTGGGTTGCCGGCTGACCCTCGATGAGCGGCCCTATTTGCGGCCCCTGCTTTCCATCGCCTCGACCTATCACCGTTTCGGCGTGCTGCTCGTCGGCCCCTCGCGGGCCCGTTTTTTCGAGGTGTTCATGGGACAGATCCGGGAATACGGCGAGCTCGAGGCGGCCCTCGATCCTGCCGAACCGGACCTGGCGCTGCGCTTGAAGTCCCGCATGGATCTGATCACTGAAAGGCTGGAAGGCCTTTCGCGCAACCAGTCCTTCACCCGGCTGGTGCTGGGATCATCGCCCGAGCTGTCGTTGAGCTTGGTCAATCACCTGCAGCGCTCGCTTCAGCAAAACCTGGCCCTCAGCCCTAATCTAGAGCCCGAGATGGAGCGCGACGAGGTGCTCGCGACTCTCTCCTCATGCGAAAGGGAGAGCCGGCGAGGCAAGGAGCGTCTGGTGGTCCAGCGATTGATCGACTGCGCCTCGAACAGCGGCAACGGGGCCCTGGGACTCGAGAAGACCCTCGAAGCCCTGCAGCAAGGCCGCGTCAAGACGCTCGTGGTCAAGGACGGTTTCGCGCGCATGGGCCGCTCCTGCTCGGCCTGCGGGGCGCTCTATCTCCTTGAGCTGAAGTGTTTGGGCTGCCGCCGTCCGACCCAGGCCGTGTTCAACCTGGTCTCGGACATGATGCAAAAGGTCTATGACCGCGGCGGCGACGTGATCCGCCTTCTCACCGACACGCCTCTGGACAATCTCGGCAAGATCGGCGCCGAGTTGTCCCTGGCCCCCATCAACAGAAACGCCCCTGTCGCGGCCTAGCTCGCGGCCTTGAGCAGCTCCGCGGGATAGCCGATATCGAGGACTTTGAGCTCTCCTACGTAACGCTTGGCGTGCGGGGCGAGCAGGCCCGTCTTTGGCAGTCCCAGGGTCAAGGTGAGCGCGGCGGTGATGAATACGCCGGAATGGTAACCCGTGTCGGGATGGATCCCGGAAGGGATATCCACGGCGATCACGGGCTTGCGGCTGCGCGTGATCTCCTGGATCATATGGTGCACGGCTCCGGCCGGCTTTCCGCTCGAGCCGGTGCCGAGAAGCGCGTCGATCACGAGCGCGGCCGAGGCGAGCTTGGCCGCCAGATCCGCCTCCGGGCCGGCCTCGAAAATCTCCACGCCCGCGGCCCTGGCCTTATCGAGGTTGGTCTTGAAATAGTCGGGATAAGGCGCCGCGCTTCCATCCGCGTTCCGTTTAGCCGGGCACAAGAAAGCCCGGACCGTGGCCCCTCTTTCCCTCAGAACCCGAGCGGCCACCAAGCCGTCCCCCCCATTGGCGCCTCTCCCGCAGCAGACCACCACCGCCAATCCCGAGACGGGAGCGCGCAGAACACGCTCGGCATAGGCGGCGGATTCCGCGGCCACGGCCTGGCCCGCATTCTCCATCAGCTTGAGCGTGCTAAGATCGAAACGCTCTTGGGCCAGCTCGTCGAGCCTTTTCATCCGCGCGGCGCTGACCGCGGGATAGCCCTGGAAGCTCTCCGGAGCGGGCTCTTTGGGCATGATCAGTGCCATATCTTGAAGAGATGGAGCGCCAGGCTGAGCAAGGCGAGCGACGCCAGGGCCAAGCCCAAGGCCGCCATGCCGAGATAAGGCAGGGCCAGCGTCATCCAGGCCCGCCCAGCGCTGATCTGATAACTGTCTTGGAGGCTGCGCGCCTTGAGGAGGAAACTCCAAAAAGTCACCCCCAGGAATATCGCGGTGAGCGGCCACAACGGGGAGAACAGCCGGGCGAGCATCACCAAGGGGAGGGCCAACGCCCAGGCCAGCTCGGAAAAACCGAAGAGCACGAACAGGCCGGCGGCGCTGCCTTGCCGGCCGCCCATCTCGAGCAGGAGATGGAGCACGGCCACCAACAAGAAGCCGGCGGCGAGCTTCCAGAGCAGCAACAAAGCGCATGAGCTCCACGACACCGATAACAGCAGGCGATAACTAAGCGCCTGGGCCGCAAATACCGACAGGCCTCCGATGAGAAAGCACAATACGCCCAGGGCTATCGGCCGCCGCTCGCGCACCGCGGATGCCGCGCGCACGTGATCCTCGAAAAAGTCGTAGATAAGCTCGAGGCCGTTCATTCACCAGCCCGGCCAGCGATATTCCAGCCCCAGCCTGGGCTGTATGTTCTCGAGGAGCGATGTCCGGCTCGTCAGTCGCAGCAGGCCCTGAAGCCCTCCGTCGAAGAGATCGAGAAAATCGCCGAATCGCTCCATATCCCTGCGCACCTTGGGCCTGCCCTCGATGCCGCCCAGCTTGCCGGCGAGCTCCGCCGCGTCGGTCGAATCCCCCAGGGCATCGACCAATTTCGCTTCAAGCGCCTGAGTTCCGGAATAGATGCGCCCGTCAGCCAGGGTCCGGACCTGCTCCTCCGGGAGCTTGCGCCCCGCGCTCACGGCCGCGACGAATTGCTGATAGGCGTCATCGACAAGGGCCTGGAGTATCGCCCTTTCCTCGGGCGTCATGGGCCGCGAGGGGGATCCGATGTCCTTGTGCTTTCCCGACTTGATGGGCTCGAGCTTGAACCCGATCTTGCTGAAAAGCCCTTCCATATTGGAGACGCGGAACAGCACTCCGATGGAGCCGGTCAAGGTCCCGGGATGGGCCACGATCTTATCGCAAGCCGAGGCGATATAATACCCGCCCGAGGCCGCCACATCCCCGAATAAAGCCACGATCGGGATGTTCTTCTCCTTGCGTATACGCAGTATCTGGCTGTAGAGCTCCTGCGTCGCCCCCACGCTGCCGCCGGGGGAGTTGATGTCGAGCACGATCGCCTTGATGCCCTTGGTTTCGGACATCTGCTTGAGCTTTCTGACCCAAAGCTCGACGCCCTTGTCCCAAAGCCTTCCATCCTCGGAGCTGTAAATCGGGCCATGGATAGAAAGCCATCCGACCACGTCTCTTTCGACCCTGGGAAGCAGGCTCTTCGGTTTGCCGTCGGTCTTGGGTCCGGAGGGACTCGGCCCCCTGACTAGGCTGATCCCGGCGGCCGCCAGACCGAGCGCGTAAAGGCCGATCGCGGTCAGCATCAGCCGCCGTTTGACCCGGCGGGGTCCGCTGGCTTTAGGGTCCCCGCCGCCGTGAGGATCCGGAGCTGGCTCAGGATTGGTCGGGACTGGCTCGTCGATCATGAAGTCTCCCTGATGGATTGGCTATCGATGACCTGGTTGCGGCCCTGGGACTTGGCATGATACAAAGCCGCGTCCGCTCTGGCGACCAGCTCCTCGGCGGCCGCACAGTCTCGAGGAAAATGCGCGATGCCGATGGAGATGGTGACGTGAACCGTCTCGAAGCCCACCTGGAACCTTTCCGCTTCAACGGTCCGCCTTATGGCCTCGGCCTTGCGCCAGGCGCCCTGCGCCTCCGCCCTGGGCAAAAGTATCGCGAACTCCTCGCCGCCATAACGCGCCACGAAGTCGGTCTCATAGACGGAGGCGTTCAGTATCTCCCCCACTCGCTTGAGAACCTGATCGCCGAAGGGATGGCCGTAGCGGTCATTTAACTGTTTGAAATGATCAATGTCAAGGAGCATCAAGCCGAAGCTGGTCTTGAATGTCTTGGCCCTCACGATTTCCTGCTGAAGCCTCTCGTCAAAGCCGCCCCGGCGATGGACCCCGGTCAACCCGTCGATCCGGGAAAGCCCTTCCACCTCCTGGAACAGCTGGACCCGACGGAAGGCGAAGCCCACCTCCTGCGCGAAGGTCTGAGCGCGCGTCAGAAGAGACTGCATATCCGCGCCTTTGGGCGCCCGCGCGTAGAAATAGCCGAGCGTCTCGCCGTTATCCTGCAAAGGCAGACCCAGCGCCGGCTCCGGCTCCTCGAATAGGCGCGCTTGGTTGACCGCGAAACCGTGCTCCTGAAAATAGCGCTCCAAGGTCGCCCAGGACGCTCCTGGCGAGCCCTCCAGTCGCCGCACCGAAATGGGTTTGAATCCCTCCTTTCCCTGGGCCGCGGCATACAAGGCGAAATCGGAGACGCCCAGGTATTGCTCGACGGCGCCTTCCAGTTTGGGTTTGATATCGGACCAGCTCAGCGCCTCGGCCAGGCTCTTGATGATGCCGTAAAGGGCGACGGTCTCCTTATGCTCGCGCTCGAGCTCCATGCCTCGTCGCTTGCCCTGCTCCAGGGCCGCCTCGGCCAAGGCGGCGTGCGCCCGGATCCCCTCCATGTCCGCCAAGGATCTGTTCCTCTCGCGCTCGTGGCGCCGATGCACCGCCCAGGCGATCCCGCAGCCTGCCGCGGCCCAGGCTCCGGCCAAGGCGGCGGCCACCGAGCCGCCGGAGCTCCAAGCCCAGCCCAAGGCCGCGGCCGCGGGTATGAGAACGGCCAGCATCAGGCCCGTCATCCTACCGCCTGGTTGCGGCCGTTTTCCTTGGCGCGATAAAGCCTCTCGTCGGCCACCCGCACCATCTGGCTGGCCGTGGTCGCGTCCTGGGGAAAGCTGGCCAAGCCCAGGCTCATGGTGGCGTTGGTCTTTTGCCCTTGGAAAACGAAGGGCTCCGAAGCCACGCGCAAGCGGAGGCGGTTGGCCAGATCGAGGGCCTCGGAACGGACGAAATTGGGAAGTATCAGGGCGAACTCCTCCCCTCCGTAGCGGGCGGCCATGTCCACGGGCCTGGCGAAGGAGGCTATGATGGCCGCCACCGTGCGCAGCAAATGGTCGCCGGCCTGATGGCCGTACCTGTCGTTATAGGACTTGAAATGATCGAGGTCGCACAATATGAGCGACAAGGGGGTCTGGCTTCGGGCGGCGCGCAGCAGCTCCTCCTGGAGACGGCCTTGAAAGGCGCGGTGGCTGTAGAGCTGGGTCAGGGGATCATGGACCGCGAGCTGATGGATATGCTCGTAGAACCGTATGTTCTCGAGGCTCACGCAGGCCATGGTGGCGAAGAGATCCGCGGCTTTGACGTCCTCGGAGGAGAAAAGCCCCGGGGTGCCCGACTCGAGCTTCAGGAAACCGGCCGATTGGCGCATGACCCGCAGCGGGATCGCCAAAACGCAGCGATAAGACAAGCCCAAGCCCTTCAGCCTTTCGTCGGCTTGGACGTCCTTGATCAAGAGCGGAACGTGCCGGGAGGCGGCCCTCTCAAGCACCGGATCGCCCTCGGCGCTGGCCGTCATGCTCACCCGCGCTCTCGGGAAGCGCGATGAGAGCACCGCGGCCAGCCGATCCTGCACCTGCCGGGCGTCCATGGCGCTGCCCAGGCTGCGGGCGCTTTCAGCCATGTCGCGCCGGAGCTTGATCTGGTCTCCGGCGCTGAGCTGATATTCTTGATAATACTTCAGGTCGCGCTCATGCTCGCGTATCCGCCCTTCCAAGCTCAGCCGTTCTATCTCGAGCTCGCGCTGTCCCCTCGCCGCCGCCTGGCGCTGCCAGGACAAAGCCAGGCTCAAGGCCCCCAGCCCGCCCGTCTCGATCAACAACGCGGCCTTCTCGATGGCATGGGGAACGCGGGCGGCCAGGACCAGCCCCGCGGCCATGATCAAGAAGAGGAAAATGACGGGAGCTTCCGCCTCGCGCCGGAGATGCGACCAGAAGAAAAGCAGTCCGTAATAGGGGTAGATCGAGGCGCTCAGCTCGGGGAAGCGGAAAAGGGCCAGGGAGCAGCCCACAAAAATAATATCCGCGCCCAATAGGGTCGCGGTTCTAGGACTCACCATGCTGCCGCCTGCCGAGGCGCGAGCCACAAATTGGTGGAGGTGGCGGGATTCGCACCCGCGTCCAATCAACGCCGTCCAAAGTCACTACAGGCTTAGCCCGGCTTCGGGTTCGCCTGGAAGAAACCGCCGGACCAGCACTTCCAGACTATCGCCGTTCGGTCTTAGGATCGCCGCCGACGGAGAACGCGGGACGATCCGCACCCTGCTTCTTGACGCCGGGTTCCCTCTAGCAGGTGTCGAAGGACCGACGTGAGCTTACTGCGGTTTAGGCAGTGGCCCAGGCCACAGGTGAAGTGGCTTTTGTTTTTTGGACGGATTTTATCCTGGCTCCGACCAACCAGGGCCTGCGACTATTGGACTCGACGCCGACTGTCGAGTCTAGTCACCCCCGATACAGTATAGCCCGCCGGGCCTATATTTTCAATGGGCCATCTTGCACGTGTTCCGTAACTCTGAAAAGTGAACCGTTTAACTCTCAAAAGTGAACACCTTTCAGATCGGTATTTTTGAGTATGCGGACATCTAAGAGGGTGTGTTTGCG
>JACQPG010000011.1 GCA_016207665.1 Elusimicrobiota bacterium
CTTATAGGGTAAGCCAGGCGGGAAATAAAAAATCATTATTTTTAATGAATTTATAAATGGAGCCACCAAAAGGGCCCCGAAGGCTCCTCGGCGACTTTCTCATCCAGAGGCTTGGCTGGCGACCAGGCCCGTGACGCGCGGCGGCTGCGCCCAGCCGGTCGCGGCGAGTAATGCCAGCAGGGGTAGGCTCATGATCAAGTACCTCCGGAAGCCCTATCATAGCCATACCCCAATGACGCGGCGGTGAAGCTGGGGTGAGAAGATTTTGGATGGATGCGGCGCCTTTCCAAGCGCCCAGGCCTTTTCGGGCCGCCGCCGCGGCGTAATTGTTCCAGGCGGGTCGAAAAACCTGGTTATGCGACGGAGCTTGGGGCTCTCTGCTTTTTTGTTTTTTTGGCGGGCCGGGGCGGCGGGGCCGAAGGGACCAGCCCCTTCTCCGGATCGTAATAGTCGAGCCCGGAGTGGTCGAGAACCTCTTCACCCATGAGCAGGCGCAGGGTGTTCTTGAGCTTGAGATGCTGAATGAAGAGATCATGCTCCGGCTTCAAGTCCTCGCGGCACTGGGGGGACTTGAAGTAGAAAGAGAGCCATTCCTGTATCCCCTTGAGCCCGGCGCGCTTGGCGAGGTCCAGGAACAGGACCAGGTCCAGCACTATGGGAGCCGCCAGGATGGAGTCCCGGCAGAGGAAGTTGATCTTGATCTGCATGGGCATGCCCAGCCACCCGGCGATGTCGATGTTGTCCCAGCCTTCCTTGGCGTCGCCGCGGGGGGGGTAATAGTCGATTCGCACCTTGTGATAGTACTTGCCGTAAAGCTCGGGATAGAGCTTTGAGTCGAGTATGCTGTCGAGCACCGAGACCTTGCTCTTCTCCTTGGTGCGGAAAGAGCCGGGATCATCGAGAACCTCGCCGTCGCGATTGCCGAGAATGTTGGTCGAGTACCAGCCGCGCAGGGCGAGCATGCGCGCTCGCAGCATGGGAGCGAGCGTGGTCTTCATCAGGGTCTGCCCGGTCTTGAAATCCTTGCCGCAGATGGGCGCGCCGGTGACCTCCGAAAGCTCGACCAAGGCGGGGATGTCCGCCGAGAGATTCGGGGCGCCGTTGCCGTAGGGCACGCCGGACTTGATCGCCGCGTAGGCGTAGATCATCGAGGGAGGGATGTCGGGGTCGTCGTTCTTGAGGCCTTGCTCGAAGGCGGCCAGGGATTCGTGCACCTCGGATCGTTCCGGCAGCACCTCGGTCGAGCCGCACCAGAGCATCACCAGGCGGTCGGCGCCGGACTTTTTCTTGAACTCGCGGATATCCTCCATCACCTGCTGCGCGAGCTCCCATTTGTTCTTGCCCTTCTTGATATGGTTGCCCTTGAGATTGCGCACATAGGCGGAGTCTGAGACGGCTCTCATGGGCTTGATGGCCTCCAGGGCGGAGCGCACGGGCTCGATCTGCCAGCGTTCGAGCACCCCGGCCTTGAGCGAGGCCTCCCACATGGAATCGGAGAAGAGGTCCCAGCCCCCGAAGACCAGGTCCTTGAGCTCCGCCAAGGGGACGAAATCCCGGATCAGCGGGTTGCGGTTCTCATAGCGCTTGCCCAGGCGCATGGTCTGCATCTGGGTCAGGGACCCGATGGGAAGGCCCAGGCCCTTCTTGAAAAGTTCAACGCCCGCTATGAACGTGCTGGTGACCGCTCCCATGCCCGGCAGAAGCACGCCCAGCTTGCCCTTGGGGGTTTGAATCCGTCCGTTGCGATTGTTCATGTCCGACTCCTTTTGAGATTCTGAGATACAAGGTCATGGCGAAGAAAGCGGGGGACCCCAAGCCGCTCATCCAAAGGAAGGGACGAGTCCAGCCCAGGGCCGCCAGGGCGACCAGCAGGTAGATGAAATCGCGGGCGGCGAGCGTCTCCTCGAGTTGGGCCAGTTTGGACTGGGCGGAGGCCCGGGCCGGGTCTCGGCGGCGCGCCAAGCGCTCGAGATAGGCGACGGCGGCGGAGCCCAGCCCGGAGAGCGCCGAGGCGGCGCCGAGGGCGAGCGGGAGCGCCGAGCCCTCCGCGAGATAGAGTCCTAGTCCCAGGCAGGAGAACAGGGCGAAATGCACCAGATTGTCGCCCCAAAAATCCAGGTCCGCGCCCCCGGGGCTCTCCAGGAATTTGACCCGCGCCAATTCGCCGTCGCAGCCGTCGATGACCGAATGGAACCAGATCAGGAGCGCGCCGGAAAGGCTGCTCCAATATCCAGGTATCGCGAAGAGGGAGGCTCCCGTAAGACCGATAAGCGTGCTCGCGATGGTCATGTGATTGGGCGTGACCGGCGTCTCTAGCAGGCGCTTCGAGATCGCCATCGAGATGCGCCGGTCGAAATGCCGCGCCATGAAGCCGTCCTGGGGCTTTATCCCGACGGCGAGAAGCCAGTCTCGACAGGGACCCTTGTCGTCGGCGTCGGCGCTGGCGATGAAAGAGTCGTCCGGGCCGAGCTGGATCCTTTTGGGAGCGACCGCCCGGTCCGAGCCCTCCGGGACCCACTGGAGAACCACGGCATCGCCTCGCAGCCATTGGCAGGGGCCCTTCGGCGTCGATTCGATGATCGAACGCAGGACGGGAATACGGACGAAGTGGCCGCTCGCGAGAGTCGCGTAAGGAGGGCGGCATTCGCCGTCCTTGGCCCAGTGTATGCTCAGGCCCTCCGGCAGGCGCAAGCCGCCCAGATCGAGGGGATGTCCGCTGATCCATAGCTCCTCGAATCCCGCGCGCCTGGCCGTGAAAAGCTGCCGCTCGAGCACGGCGAGCCCGCCGACGTGGCTCAAGGCCAGCTCGGGGTTGTGCAGGAAGAGCAGGAGCTTCGGTTTCATAAAGAAGAGGCCGGCGTTCGATGCATGCGCGAATAAGCGGCGCGTATCGCGTCCACGCAAAACGCGGCTTCCTCGAGAAACAGTTCCCGCAGCCGCGCCTGGCCGTATGGAAAAGGGCCAGGCGCCGCGGAACCGCCTTCCTCATTCCGCGGCGGAGCGTCCATCGCCGTCTTGAAATCCTCGAGCAGCGGGATGAGCCAGCCGGGATGGGCCGATCCCGCCGAAAGCTTTTCGGGAAAGGATGTCGCCTCATCGCCGCAGCGCAGGCGGTCGTCTTCAAGCTCGATGACGCCGCGATCGCCCTCGATGCGCGCCCGGTTCGAGCGCCCGCCAGCCCGCCAGCTCAGTCTCATCTTGGCTTCAGCGCCCGGGAAGCGCAAGGCCAGCTCGAGCTCATCCTCCGCCCCACTTTCATTATAGCGCGACGCCTCGACGGCGACGCTCAAAAAAGGACGGCGGAGTATGCGGTAGAGAAGATAGAGATTGTGCCACCCGTGATCGACGAGGATGCCGCCTCCGGACACTCGGACGTCCCGGCGCCAGTCGCCCGGCATCACGCTGGGTGAGGTGCCGCAGCGCAAGACCTCGAGCTCGACTTTTCGAGCCGGGCCTATGGCGTCATTCTCCAGCCAGCGCCAAACCTGCCGCCATTGAGGCGAGTAGGCCCAATTGTGCACGGGCACGAGGGCGCGGTCGGATTCTCGGGCCTGTTTCTTCAAAAGCTCGAGGGCTTGGGCGTCGAGGACCAAGGGTTTCTCGCAGAGCACGTGCAGCCCCCGCTGAAGCGCCGCGAGGGCTTGAGCCGAATGAAGCGCCGGAGGCGTGGCGACCACGACGAAATCGAGAGCCGTCTCGCTTTCCAAAAGCTCATCGAAACTGGAATACAGCCGCGCTTGGGGCCAGGCCGCGCGCGCGGCCTCCAAGCGGACGCCGACGGATTCGGCCACGGCCACTATATGAAGGCCGTCGACGGCGCGGAAGGCCGGGACATGGGCCTTTTCCGCGATCTGGCCGAAGCCGACCAGAGCTCCCTTTTTGGCCGCGCTAGGTATTCCAGCCATGAGCCCTCAGCAGCGATCCGAGCGCGGATTCCAGGATCTCCACGCCGCGAAGGGCCTCTTCCCTGGTGATCACCAGGGGAGGGTTGATCCTGAAGTTCGGGTTATAGGCCATGGTGAGCAGGCCTTGGCTTAAGCAGTCCTCGAAGAGCTCCCGGCATATCGCGGTTTCGAGCGGCTTACCGGTCTCGGGATTGATCAAGTCGACGCCCAGGAGAAGACCGCGGCCCCGAACCTCGCCGATCAAAGGGCAACGACCCTTGAGCTCGGCGAGTTTTCCCAGGAGGAACTCCCCGACGTTGCGGGAGTTGTCCACCAAATTCTCCTTCACGATCACCGACAAGGTCGCGTCGGCGGCCGCCGCGGCGAAGGGATTGCCTCCGTAGCTCGACGATGAGCCCGATGGGTTGGCAAAGGGCTTGGACTGCGCGATCTCGGAGCTCGTGATCACCGCAGACACGGGAAAGCCGCCGGCCATGCCCTTGCCCACGGTCATGATATCCGGGATCACCGAGTCATGTTCGCAGCCGAACCACCGGCCCGTCCGTCCGAATCCGGTGATCATCTCGTCTGAAATATAGAGCGCGCCGAGCTCGCGGGCGATCTCCTTGAGGCCGCGCAGAAAGCCCGGAGGGGGGATGACATTGCCGGCCGTGCCTTGGATGGGCTCGGCGATGATCGCGGCCACGGCCCCCGAGGTCTCGCGCTTGGCCATTTCGCGCAGGAACTCCAGGCAATGCGCGGCGCAGTCATGCCGCTCTTTGGTCCCGAAGGGACAGCGCGAAGGGTTGGGATAGGGCGAGAGATAGAGTCCTGGCATGAGCGGTCCGAGGGCGTGCTTGAAGGAGTCTCCCAAGAGTCCCAGGACGCCGCCGGTCTTGCCATGGAAGCCTCCCCAAAAACCGATAAGCTCGAATTTCTTGGTTCGGCTTTTGGCCAGCCTGACGGCCGCCTCGACCGCCTCGGCTCCGGAGGAGTACATCTGCACGCGGTCGAGCCCGGCGGGCGTGACCGCGGCGAGATTGCGGCAAAACGAGGCGCGGTGCGCGCTGGTGAAGCTTCCCACGGTGATCCGCGAGAGCTGCTCGGAGACGGTCTTTACGTATTCAGGATGGGCGTGTCCCAGCGATGCGACGCCGATGCCGGCGACGAAGTCGAGATATTGCCGTCCGTCCACGTCGCGTATCACGCAGCCGCGCCCGCTTTCGACCGCGATGCGGGAGAACAAGGCTATGGATTGGAGCCCTGGAGCGATATGCTTCTGCTCCTCCTCGAACAGAGCCAAGGACTGGGGTCCGGCTTCGAAACGCCGGGATTTTTCGGTGATCATGGAAAGCTCCGCATCTGGCGCTCTCGCAGCCGCGCCCGAAGCCGCCGGGCGATCTGGACGGAGGCCTCGGCTCGGACCCGGGCGAAGCTGGGCCAGGAATTAATATCGATGATGTAGATGGGCCCTTCGGGCGAGATAATGGCGTCGCCGCCGAATATCTCGAGCTTTATGGCTCGAGCCGCCGTCTCGGCTTGGAAAGCCAGATCCTCGATCTCGAAGGGAAGTTTTCGGGCCGTGGAGGGGTCGTGGTAGAACCAGGTGAACCA
>JACQPG010000133.1 GCA_016207665.1 Elusimicrobiota bacterium
CAGGAAGCCGTCGAACTGGATCTCGCAGACCGGGCGCAGGCCGCCGATCGCCAAGCCTATGGAGGCGCCCATGATGCCGATCTCGGCCAGGGGCGTATCGATCACGCGATCCCCGCCGAAGCGCTGGAACAAGCCCTCGGTCGCGCGAAAGACCCCCCCGTTGACGCCCACGTCCTCGCCCAGCACGATCACCTTGTCGTCGCTTTCCATGGCCTGGCGCAGTCCTTCGTTGACCGCCTGGACCAGATTCAGCTCCCTCATGGGCGTCGGCGCGGTGGCGCCGTCGCCCTGACGGCCATCTGGAAATGTATTGGCCGTCATGGCTTAGGCTCGGTCATGGGAAGCGGCCCTCCGCTGGAGGCAGGACCAAGTCGTGTCGGGTCTGGCGGTCCTTGAGCAATTCCTCGAGTTCACGGCGCTGCTCGATCAGATTCCAAGGAGCCAGCGCGAAGTTGTCCGCGAACATGTCAAGCGGGTTGGGAGGCGGGAAATTCTCGTAGGCCTCGACCTCCCGCTGTATCATGGCCTCGGCCTCGGCCTTGAGCCGGGATTCCCGTTCCTCATCCCAGAGTCCTCGAGAACTCAGATAGCGCCGCAAGCGAGCCACGGGATCTTTGCGCTTCCAGGCTTCCGCCTCGCTTGCCGGGCGATAACGGCCGGCATCGTCGGCCGTGGTATGATGGCCGAGCCTGTAGGTCTCGCACTCCAAGACCGTGGGCCCCTCGCCCCGGCGGGCCCTCTCGATGGCCTGGCGCGCGGCCTCGTGAAGGGCCAGCGGGTCGTTGCCGTCCACCTGCAGGCCGAAGATGCCGTAGGACCAGGCCTTCTCCGCCAGGGTCTTCGCGGCCGATTGCCGCTCGCGCGGCATGGAGATCGCCCAATGGTTATTCTCGATCACGTAAATGGCCGGCAATTTGAACTGTCCCGCGAAGGTCAGCGCCTCGTGCAGGTCTCCCTTGGAGCTGGTGCCATCTCCCAGATAGGCCATGGCGACGCGGGGTTGTCCCTGCAACTTGGCCGCCCAGGCGAGGCCCGCGACCTGGGTGAGATGAGTCCCCACGGGGATGGAGAAGATCATGTCGTTGTTGCCTTCCGGAAAACGCACCCCGCGGTCGTCCCCGGCCCAATAGAGCAGGGAGTAGCGCAATTGCAGGCCTCGCGCGTAATAGCAGCCCTGGCCCCGATAGGTCGGAACCAGCCAATCTTCGGGCTCCAGGCACATTGGAGGGATGAGCTGGGTGGCTTCTTGCCCCAGTATCTGGGGATAGGTGCCAAGCCGCCCCTGGCGCTGGAGCTTGATGGCGCGCTCGTCGAACAGCCGTATCTCGACCATCTTGCGATAGATCTCAAGCAGGCGCTCGGGGGTTATCTCGCAGGGCAGCGACGGATCCACCACCCCTTCGGGGCTCAGTATCTCCAAGCGCTGCGTCTTGCTTTCGGAGACCGTATTAAGAGCCATGGAGACCATTGAGAAAGAGTTCCCCGGCCCGGTATGAGCTGCGCACGAAAGGCCCGGAGGCGACGTAGAGGAATCCCATGTCGCGCGCCAGCTGCCCCAGGGCCTCGAAACGCTCGGGAGGCAGGAATTCGAACACCGGCAGATTCCGGTGGGCGCCCGTCGGGCGCAGGTATTGTCCGAGAGTCAATATCTCCACGCCGCAGCCGCGCAGATCCCTGAAGGCGCGGATCAGCTCCTCCTCGGTCTCCCCAAGCCCGAGCATGAGCGAGGATTTGATCTTGGCCGACGGCAGTATCTCGCCGCACCAGCGCAGGACTTGGAGCGATTGCTCGTAAGCCGCTTTCGCGTCGCGCACCAGCGGAGTGAGCCTCTCGACCGTCTCGAGATTATGCGCCGCCACCTCGGGACGGGCGGCCAACACCTTGGCCAAAAGCCCCCGATCGCCCCGGAAGTCCTGCAGGAGTATTTCCACGAGCATCTCCGGGCAAAGCGACTTGACGGCCCTGAGGCATTCGAAGAGATGGCTCGCCCCTTGATCGGGCAGATCGTCGCGGCAGACAGTGGTGATCACCGCATAGTCCAAGCCCATCTCGCGGAGGGTTTCGGCCAGCTTGCGCGGCTCCTCCGGGTCGGGCGCGTCGGGGCGAGCCGACGAGGCGACGGAGCAGAAACGGCAACCTCTCGTGCAGGTATCCCCCATCACCATGAAGGTCGCGGTGCCCCCGCCCCAACACTCGCCGATGTTGGGACAACGGGCCTCTTCGCAGACCGTGTGAAGCTTGCGGCGAGCCGAAACGGACTTGATGCGCTCGAAATGCTCGCCGCCCGGCAGTCGGACCTTCAGCCAGGGAGGAAGTCTTGGCACGGCGTTCGTAGATGCGCCCATGCGATGGTCTTGGGCATTATAACATTTGAGGAAAGGAGGCCTCAGTGGCCGGCCAAGAAGCGCTCGGCTTCGAGGGCCGCCATGCAGCCCGTCCCGGCCGCGGTGATGGCCTGGCGATAGCGGGAGTCCATCACGTCTCCGGCCGCGAAGACGCCGGGGATCGAGGTTCGCGTGCGGCCGTCCGTGACGATATAGCCGTTTTCATCCAGCGTGACCTGGCCGGCCAGAAAAGCCGTCGTCGGCGTGTGGCCTATGGCCACGAACAGCCCCTGGCAATCGAACACGGTTTGGGCGCCGCTTTTAACGTCGCGCAGCTTGATTCCTTCGACGCTGCCGTTGCCCAGGATGTCGGTCACCTCCGAGTTCCAGATAAACTTGATCTTCGGGTTCTTCAGGGCCCGATCCTGCATGATCTTGGAGGCGCGCAGAGAGTCCCGGCGATGTATGATCGTGACCTTGGAGGCGAATTTGGTCAGGAAAGTCCCCTCCTCCATGGCCGTATCGCCTCCGCCCACCACGGCCACTTCCTTTCCCTTGAAAAAAAAGCCGTCGCAGGTCGCGCAGGCGGAGACTCCGTGGCCCAGGAGCCTCTTTTCGGATTCCAGCCCGAGCAGCTTGGCGTTGGCTCCCGTGGCGACGATCACGGTCTCGGCCATGGCGCTCTTGCCTTCCGTGGTCTCGACCGAAAGGGGACGATTGGAAAAATCCGTCTTGGAAACGAACTCGGGGATGATCTCGACGCCCAGCCTCTCGCATTGGCGTTTCATCCGCTCCATGAGCTCCGGTCCCAGCACGGGCTCAGGGAATCCCGGAAAATTCTCCACGTCGCTGGTGATCATGAGCTGTCCGCCCAGGGAAACGCCCCCGAATACCAGGGGATTGAGATTGGCGCGCGCCGCGTATATGGCGGCGGTATAGGCCGCCGCGCCCGAACCGATGATGACAAGCTTTCTAGAATTAGCCATAATCGCTTTCAACAGTTTATAACATTTCATGGCATGACCGAGAATCGTGGATAAGATCTGGCTTCATGGAGTCGCCTGCCGCTCCCGCATCGGGGTGCCGATCGAGGAGAGGCGCCGGCCGCAAAGGATATTATTGGATGTCGGCGTGGAGCTGGACCTCTCCGGGGAGGCGTCGCGCGACCGCTTGTCCGGAACCGTGGATTATCAAGCCCTCGAGCTGGCCGTGCGCGAGCTGGCCGAGTCCAAGGAGAGGCTTCTCCTGGAGGCCCTGGCCGCGGAAGTCGCCGAACTCGTGCTCAAGCGCGACAGCCGGGTCGCCTCGGTCCATGTCAGGGTCAGCAAGAAGCCGGCCGTTATGCCCAAGACAGAGCAGGTATCCATCGAGATCAATCGCAGCAGGAAAGCGGAGGCCGCTTAGATGGCGAAGGAACGGATACTCGTGGTCGACGATGATCCCGCGCACTTGGCCCTGGTCGAGGAGATATTGACCGGAGCGGGTTATCAGGTCAAGACGGTCAAGTCGGTGTTTCAAGCCAAGGGGGCCTTGTCGAAATTCCCCCCGGAGCTCATGATACTGGATCGCGGTTTGGGCGAGCTCGAGGGCCTGGACCTCTTGAAGGAGATCAGGAGCGATGAGCGCTTTCAAAGCCTGCCAGTCTTATTGCTGACGGCCCGCAACAAGGTCCCGGACAAGGTGATGGGACTGTCCACCGGGGGCGACGATTATATGGGCAAGCCCTTCTCCGAGGAGGAGCTTCTTGCGCGCGTGGCCGCGCTATTGCGGCGCACCAAGGCTCCGCCCTCGGTGCCCAAGGTTCTGAGCGTGCAGGGCTTGGTCATGGACCTGGACCGGCACCTGGTCAAGCTCAAGGGCAAGGAGCTGGATCTTCCGCCCAAGGAGTTCGAGCTCCTCGCCGCCTTCCTGGAGAGGCCGGGCCACGTGTTGTCCCGCCGCCATCTGCTCCAAAGAGTATGGGGCGACACGGAAGTCGCGCTCAACCCCAAGACCGTGGACGTCACGGTGGCCCGCCTGCGCGCCACCCTGGGCGATTGGGGAAAGAGATTGGTCGCGGTCAAGGCCTACGGCTATCAATTGGAAGCGGATTCGTAGTTTTAATTTAATGAACTTTCATCGTTTTGTTACCGACATGTTACCTCCAAGTCTTATCCTACCCGCAGTTAGGGGGCGTAGGCTAGTTCTAGGGGGGCCTATGATTATTGCCGGTGTTTCGTCGCAATCAGCCGCATCGCGCGCCATCGTCGTCCCTCAGGAAGAGTCTTTCTCCTTCGCCGTGTTGGAGTCGGGCAGCGACAAGCTTCAGGAACTGCAAAGGCTCCGCTATAAAGTGTATTGCATGGAGGAGTCTTTCCTGCCGGCTCAGAATTACCCCAAGAAACTGGAATGGGACTTCTATGATCCCATATCCCCCCATATCGCGGCCTTCGACGGCGACGGACAGATCGTCGGCGGCCTCCGGCTGGTCCGTCACTCCGCGCTGGGCCTGCCGATAGAGAACCATGCCGGGGAAGGGTTGTCCGAGGGCTATCGTCAATTCCCCAAGCGGCGCCTGGCCGAGATCTCACGCCTCGTGGTCGATCGAAGATACCGTCAGCAGGGCATCGCCCAGGTCTGCGGTCCTACTATACTGCTTGGATTGTTCCGGACCATGTATGAGACCAGCCTCGCTCTTGGCATAGAGCATTGGGTCGCGGCCATGGAGCCGTGCCTTTGGCGCATGCTCAAACGCTATGGTTTGCGTTTCGAGGCCATCGGCAAGCCCATGGAGTTCTACGGCCGCGTCATCCCCTACGGGACCAGCATCAAATATCTCCAAAGGTTGCTGGCCCAGGATCGGCCTGATGTCTTCGAGCTCTTTCACGCCTAGCCGAGGCTCGGGCTCCGATTGTGGCGGCTTCCTTGGCGATCCCGTCTGACGGTCTCAAGGGATTGGAATCCGCCGATCCCGGGGGACTCGAGCTCGACGGCCAGCGGGCGGCGTTGCAGGCCTTCCATTCTGCCGTCTCCAGTCCGGCTTACGCGAAGATATTGGTCGAGGCCGGCCTGGATCCCCGTAAAGTCGATACCATGGCCGCGTTCGAATCCCTCGTCCCGGTCTTGAGCAAGGAGCAGCTCTTCGGCCGTTTCTCCCCCCTGGAACTTTGCCGCGAGGGCCGGTTTGACCGCGCGGCCGCTATACTTCCCAGCTCGGGGCACGGGAACAGTTTCTCTTTCGGCCTGCATACCCGCGAGGAACTCGACGCCGGCGCGGCCATGACCGATCTGATGATGGAGCATGTCTTGCGGGCCTGCAGCCGCAAGACGCTCATCATCAATTCCTATCCCATGGGAGTCCAAGTCAGGTCGAAAGTGGCGACGGCCAACACCGGAAGCAACGTCAAGGTGGCCTTCGACGTGGTCAGGACCTTCAAGGGCTGCTTCGAGCAGATGATACTGATAGGCATGCCGCTATTTATCAAACATCTGCTCGAGGCGGGCGTTCGAGCCGATCTCGATTGGGGCTCGGTCAATGCCAGCTTGGTGACGGGCGGCGAGAACTGCCCCGAGAATCTTCGTCGCTATTTTTGCGAGCTCATCGGCATAGAACCCGACAAGATCGTCGATCGCCTGGTCGGTTCCAGCATGGGCTTGGGCGAGATCGACCTGAACCTTTTCCATGAGACCCGAGAGACCATCAACATCACGCTGGAGGCCGTCGCGGATCCGGCCCTGCGCGCAGATCTTTTCGGCGATGTGGAGGCCTGTCCGCGCCTGTTCCTGTATTATCCGAGCCGGACCCATCTCGAAACTCTGCCGGTGGAGGGCAGGCCGTGGGGCGAACTGGTGATCACCAACGCCGATCCGCAGGCCGCGATCCCTCTGATCCGCTACCGAACCGGAGACAGGGCGCGTATCATTCCCCATCGCCGGCTCGCCGAGCTGGCCGAAAAGCGGGGACTGGAGCCACCGGCGCTGCGCTTGCCCGCCGTAGCGGTTTACGGGCGGAACTCGAGCGCGAAGCTTCCCTCGGGCGAGGTCTATCCCGAGATGATCCAGGAGGCGTTGTTTTCCCCGCCATTGTGCCCGTTCTTCACCGGATATTTCCGAGCTTGGGAGGATGCCGGAGCGCTTCGGGTCGACGTGGAGCTCGCTCTCAATTGCGCTTCGGACCCGGCGCTGGAGGATAAGCTCACCGCTTTCTTGCGCCGTTACCTCCCGCAGTCCACGGCGGTCAAGTTCAAACTATGGAACTGGGGAAAGTTCCCGTACCTGAACAATTACGAACAAAAATTCCCATATCTCGGCTAGGCTACTGGCGCCCGCTCCGCTCCGGGGCTATAATCCCTGCGAATCCGATATGGCGCTGATCGAGGCGACGCTGCTGTCCAAGTCTTATCCGGTCGGAGAAGGCCGGGTGGCCGCGCTCAACGGAGTCAGCTTGTCGGTGGAGGAGGGCGAGTTCCTTGCGGTGGTGGGCCCCTCCGGAAGCGGAAAATCCACGCAGCTCAACTTGATCGGCTGCGTGGAAAAGCCGGAGTCGGGAAGCCTGCGCATAGCCGGGATAGGTGTCAGCGCCTCCGGGCTCGACGACCTGGCGGAGCTCCGGGCCC
>JACQPG010000121.1 GCA_016207665.1 Elusimicrobiota bacterium
ATACGACGCCCTGCAAGGTCACCGCCAGCTGCACGCGGATCTGGGCCTGCTGATGGGGCGGGAAGACGTCGATGATACGGTCGATGGTCGAGGGGCAATCCTGGGTATGCAAGGTTCCGAAGCACAGGTGGCCCGTCTCGGCGGCGGTAATGGCCAAGGAAATGGTCTCGAGGTCGCGCATCTCGCCTACGAGTATCACATCTGGGTCCTGGCGAAGAGCCGACTTGAGGGCGGCCTGGAAGTTCTTGGTGTTCTGCCCCACCTCCCTCTGGCGGAACACGCTCTTCTTGGAGTCGTAGACGAACTCGATCGGGTCCTCGATGGTCAGCACATTGCACGGGAATTTCTGGTTGATCAGCTCCATGATCGCGGCCAGGGTCGTGGACTTGCCCGAACCCGTCGGACCGGTGACCAAAATGAGCCCACGCTCGAGATCGGTGAAGTTGACCACCGCTTGAGGCAGGCGCAGCTGCTCGGGGGTCGGTATCTTCGAGGAGATGACGCGCATCACGGCCTCGACGCCGTTTTTCTGAAGGAAGACGTTGACCCTGAAGCGGGAAAGGCCCGTGACCGCGAAAGAGGTGTCGAGCTCCCAATGCTCCTCGAATTTGGCGCGCTGCTCCTCGTAGAGTATGGAGTAGATCAGGCGTTTTGACTCGTCGGCGGCCAGCTTCGCGGTGCCGGGTATCTCGGTGATCTCCCCGTTGAGGCGCATCATGGGCGCCTTGCCGATGACCAAATGCACGTCGCTGGCCCCGGCCTGCACCGCGGTCTTCAATATCTCAATGAGTTCCATTCCCCATCCTATCCTTCATAGATCGGCGCAATCGCCGGCAAGGATCACCGTCACGTCGATAAGTCTTTTCCGATCGATCTGCGTGACCGCCTCGGCCGACCGGCAGCCAAGGCGGTCGATGACGGCTCGCGCTTTCTCGAAATCCCCGGTACGGTCGTAGACCACGGTCCGCTCGACATTCTCCGGCAGGTTGCCGAACTGGACCACGTCGACGCCTTTCGATCTTAGAATTTTTGTCGCCGCAGAGGCGATACCTTTGCGATCCGACGCGTTGAATATCTCGGCGCTGATGGTTTCCGGCGCCGAGGGCTCGGAGCTGAGCCGGGCGTAGAAGAAAGCGGGCTGGTCCTCCGGCAGGGGCAGCCAAGCCGCGCGGATATCCTTCGGATCGAGGCGATGCCATTGCAGCGCCAGCCAAATAAGATCGCGCCCCTTCAGGTTCGAGCGTAGTCCCCCTTGGCCTAGGGCGGCCAAGAACAGCTCGCGCCAAAACAGCAATGGGTCCATCTGACGCTCGAGCCAATGTCGCGTGGACAGGGGCGGCTTTCCCGGCGGCTGGCGAGCCGCCTCGATCCAGATCAAGGGCAAGGGGACGGCGGGCTCGGGTCCGAGGCCTTGGGCCTCGGAGGCGCTCAGCGCGGCCGGGGCCACCTGGTTCAGCGCCTCGAAAGGGTCGGCGTGAGCGCGCGCCCTTTCATAAAGGGCCGCGAGGCTCTGTCGGCCGATCGGGGCGTCGGGGGGGAGATAGATCAGGTCCAGGCTGCCGGCCGCGGGCGAATAGAGCGCCAGATGAAGATGCGGCATGTCTTGAGACGGAGCGCTGAGGGCCAGCCAACAGGCCCAGGGCCGGCCCTCCAGGCTGTTTCGAGCCAGAGAGGTCGAGGCCTCCCACACCCACGTCAGGGCCAAGGCCGTTAACACCGCCGACCAGGTCAGGGCCCGGCCTAATCCGCGATCGAGTTCCATAGCCGGACGGTCAAGGGATGCAGCCATGATTGCGACGAAAGGGCGTGTGCGATCTTCTGGCGCACGCAGGCCTTGAAAGCGGCCCGAGCGTCCTGGAAAGCCAGTTTCCTGATGGGCGCGGCCTCCGGGTAATCGCGATCCTCGGATACCGAATCCGCTATGTAGAGGACCCGGTCCAACTCCGACATGCGCAGGCCGCCGAGCGTATGCTTGCGTATGGCGGACAATACGCCGCGATCGCGGATCCCGAACTCTCGCTGGGCCAAGGACTCGCTGATATAGGCGTGGCAGAGCAGAGGCGCGAGCTCGGCGACCCTATCCAGCTCCGGAACGGGCAATCGGTGCTTCCGCGCGTAGCCCGGCATCAGGGCGGGCGGGATGGAGCGGCCGATATCGTGCAAAAGGCCGGCCAAGCGGGCGGCTTCGCCGTCCACGCCCCAGCGCAGGGCCAGCTTCTCCGCCAGCCGGGCCACGGCCAGGGAATGCGCGAAGCGCTCGGCGGAGAGCTTGCGGTGCAGGCGCCGGAGCCGATCCACTCCGTATAAGCCGCGGCGCATGATGTAGGAACTCACCTCCGCGGGCAGGAGCTTGGAGGCGTCGTCCCCGTAGGCGAGCCGGCGCCGGATCTCGCTCGATGAGATGTCGGGCATGCGCCCCGGTATTGCGCGAAAGCCGGAGGGGCGGCTGTCTTCGCCTCCCGGCCTGGCGGCCGTCCACCAGCGGCATAGGCGCCTGAGCCGGGCCGGGTCCTTCCAGCGGTCGAGGCTTCGGGCCGAGTCGGAACCTAGCGCGAAATGGAGCTCGGCGCCCGGGTGAAGCCGGCGAAGTCTCTCGAGCGTATTCACCGTATAGCTCGGTCTCCGCGTGTCGAGCTCGAGTCGCGAGATCCTGACCTTGGCTCTGAGAGGCCCGGGCAAAGCGCCCAGCGCCAGATGGAGCATGCGCGAGCGTTCGCCTTCCGGGGCGGGCGCCGAGGCCTTGAAAGGAGACCGGCGAGCCGGCAGCATCAAGGCGAGATCGGGCCGGACGACGCGCCAGGCCGCGCACAGCAATGCGAGATGGCCCCGATGCGGCGGATCGAAGCTGCCGCCAAGGATCAGGATCTTCATTGGGAGATGCTCATTCTAGCTTTTTGGCGGCGATCCCATGCGACTGCCGGGCTTTCGCCAAGGTCAGCGGCTATGTGTCGGTCTCAGGAACTCTCGAGCGACATTGACAAGGCCGGTCAAATCGTCAATCATAGTGTGTTCCGACCGCTATGGCCGACGTGCGACCCTTCGCCGCGATCCGCTATGACTTTCAACGCTTCGGCTTAGCCGAGCTGGTCTGCCCTCCCTATGACGTGATCAGCCAGGCGCAGGCTCAGAGCCTGCGCGGGCGGAGGTATAACGCCATCCATTTGGAGCTTCCGGAAGGCGAGGGCCGCGCCAAATACGAGCAAGCGGCCCGTCTCTGGGCCCGGTGGCGATCTGAAGGCGTCCTTGTCGCGGAATCGAAGCCGGCGTTCTATGCCGTAGAGGAGCGATTCAAGCTCGGCTCGCGCGGCTATTCGCGCAGCGGCTTTTTGGCCGCCCTGGGAGTGACGCCCGAGGCGGCCGAAGATATAATCCCGCATGAAAGGACTCTCTCCAAGCCCAAGGAGGATAGGCTGGAGATGCTGCGAGCGGTCAAGGCCAATATCAGCCCGATATTCGGCATATTCCCGGACCCTGGGGCGGCGATCCGCTCGGCGCTGCGCCGGGCTGCGACCGGCCGGCCGGTGGTTTCCGGGCAAAGCGCCTTGGGCGTGCGTTATCGGCTCTGGAGGGTCTCGGACCCGAGAACCATATCCTCCATCCGAGGCCGCCTGGCCGGCCGGAAGATCCTGATCGCGGACGGCCATCACCGGTTGGAGGTGGGGAAGGCTTTTTATCAAGAGAATCCGAGCGCGAGCGCCGAGACCATCCTGGCTTATTTTTGTCCCGAGGAGGACAAGGGCCTGGTGATGTTGCCCACTCACAGGATCGTCGAGGGCGATCTGGCCCGGCGGGAGCCCGAGGCCCTATCGCGCTGCCGCCTGCTGCCCTGCTCCGGCCGACAGGCCTTGCTGAAGAGGCTTTCAGCCAGCGCCAATCCCTATGCGTTCGGCTTTTTCGATGACGGATTTACCCTGGCCGTGCCGAGAGGATCCGACGGTTGCCGCAGCGGTTTGTGCGTGGAGTGGATAGGCAAGGTCTTGCTCCACCGTCATGCGCCTGACGCCATCCGTTATACCCACGACGCGGCCGAGGCTGTGGAGACGGCCAAGCGGGACAAAGCGGCGGCGGTGTTCGTCAAGCCGGCGCCAGTGAGCCAGGTCCGCAAGGCAGTCAAGGCCATAGGACTTTTGCCCCCGAAATCCACCTATTTTTACCCCAAGATCGGCACGGGCCTGGTGTTCAAAGGACTATGAAGTTTTCCGTCATCATCGCGACCTGGAACGAGAGCGCTCAGATTTATTCGGCCCTCAGGCGATTGAGGCAGATCTCGCAGCCTTATTCGACGGAGATCATAGTGGTCGATGGGGCCTCCACGGATAACACGGTCGAGTTGGCGCGGCAGTGGGCCGATCAGACCTTGAGCATGCCCTCGGCCAACAGAGGAGCCCAATTGGACGCCGGCGCGCGCAAGGCCACGGGCGACATCCTTTTCTTCCTGCGGGCCGACTCGCAGCCTCCGAGCCAGTGGCAACAATCGCTGGAGCATTTTTGGCTTTCCGGCCATTCCCGGAAGGCCTCGGGTACCGGGTTTTCCGTGGATTACGGCTCGGGCCTCAGTTATCGCCTGGCCTCGCGGATGGCTAACTGGCGCGCCTGGCAGGGGCTGATATCGGCCGACCACGGCCTGTGCACCACGCCGGAGATCTATCGCGACAGCGGGGGTTTCCCCGCAGTCGCTTATGGCGAGGATATGGCATTTTCGCGCCGCTTGGCCAAGCTGGGCCGGCTGGTTCTGCTCAAGGACATGATCTGGCCCGCGGCGCGACGGATGCGCCAATTGGGCCCCACCCGTTTCTTAGCCGAAAGGGCATGGCTGAGTCTCCGGTCCAAGCTGGGAGCGTCCCCGGACGATCTCTGGCGCGTCTCCAGCGGGCTCTGATCGCCAAGCCTATTCCGCCAAGAGTATAGGCGCCATCGGCGGCGGCAGTTCGCAAGGCAAGGCGTCGAAATAATCCTCGATCATGCGCTTGATCAGGACCACGTCGGTGGTGCGGCAAACCGCCACTCGCAGAGCCTTGCAATTGGGCAATCCCTGGGTATACCACAGTATGATGCGTCGCATGTTGAGCGCGGCTAGCCGCTCGCCCAGATGCTCGACCTCCAGCTCCAGATGCTTGAGCAAGGTCCGTCTCCTTTCGGCGACGTCGGGAACATAGGGAGGGTCTTCAGATCCGGTCATCGCCCTTTCCAGGTTGCGATAGATCCAAGGATTGCCCAGCCCCCCGCGGCCTACCATGATGCCATCGCAGCGGCTCTCGGCCTTGAGCCGTTGAGCGTCCTCGGCGCTGACGACGTCGCCATTGCCGATCACCGGTATGCCGACCGCCTCCTTCACCTTGCCGATGGCCGCGTAATCGGCGCGGCCGGAGTAGCCCTGGGCCTGGGTGCGCCCATGCACCGTGACGGCGGAAAGGCCCTCGGCCTGCGCTATCTTGGCCATGCGCACGGCCTCTTCGCCGCTGTCGTCTTGGAAGCCTTTGCGCATCTTGACCGTGACTGGTATTCGCTTGACCGATCTCTTGACCGCGGAGAAGACCTTGGCGGCTTTGGCCGGTTCCTTGAGCAGCGCCGATCCCTCGCCGTTGCTCGTGACCTTCTTGACCGGGCAACCGAGATTGAGGTCCAGCAGGTCGAACCCCAGGTCCTCGATGATGCGGGCCGCGGCGGCCATGTTGTCCGGATCGCAGCCGAGCAATTGGGCGCCGAGCGGCCTGTCCCCGGGGGCGGTCTTAAGAAGCCTCAAGGTCTTCTCGTTCTCGCGGACGAGCGCCTGGGCCGAGACCATTTCCAGAAACGAGAAAGCCAGGCCCTTCTCCCGAGCGATCAGCCGGAAAGGAAGGTCCGTACAGGCGGCCATGGGGGACTGTATGATCGTCGAATCAAGTCGAAGTCCCCCAAGTTGGAGCGTCATATCTAAATATTCTACCATCCCGGGATGGTTAAGCCTCGGATTTTGATCACCCGCCGGATCCCTGAGGAGGCCCTGGCCTTGTTGCGGCCTGGCTTCGAGATAGACCATTACGACAAGCCGACCCCGATACCCCGCAAGCTCCTGCTGGCCAAGATCAAGGACAAGCAGGGGGTTCTCTGCATCCTGACCGAAAAGATCGATCAGGAATTGCTGGAGGCGGCTCCGGCCCTGCGCGCGGTCTCGACCTATTCCGTGGGTTTCGACCATATCGACGTCAAGGCCTGCACTGAAAGAGGGGTGCTGGTCACCAATACTCCCGGGGTGCTCACCGAGACCAGCGCGGACTTCGCCTGGGCCTTGCTCATGGCTGCGGCCCGTCGGGTGGTCGAGGGCGACCGCTTCATGAGAGCGGGCAAGTATAAGGCCTGGG
Source organism: Elusimicrobiota bacterium (assembly GCA_016207665.1). GTDB lineage: Bacteria > Elusimicrobiota > Elusimicrobia > UBA1565 > UBA9628 > JACQPG01. The sequence continues at coordinate 6,342 of JACQPG010000121.1, forward strand.
ATCCCATGATGATGCTGGGAACCGACGTGCACGGCAAGACTCTCGGCATCGTGGGCTTCGGCCGCATAGGCCAGGCCCTGGCCCGTCGGGCTTCGGGCTTCTCCATGAGGATCCTGTATCACGATACCCAAAGGATGTTTCCCGAGGTCGAAAAACAGATCGGAGCCCAATACGCGGAGCTCGACACCCTGCTGAGCCAATCCGACTTCATCAGCGTGCATGCCGTGCTGGATGCCAGCACGCGGCATCTCATCGGGGAGAAGGCCCTTTCGCTCATGAAGTCCAGCGCCTATCTGATCAATGCGGCCCGCGGGCCGATCGTCGATGAAAGGGCCTTGGTCAAGGCCCTCAAGAAAGGGCGCATCAGAGGCGCGGCCCTGGATGTCTTCGAGCATGAGCCCAAGATGGCTCCCGGGCTTTCCAAGCTATCCAACGTGGTGCTCGCCCCGCACCTGTCCAGCGCTTCCTTCGAGACGCGGATCAAGATGGGCGGCATGGCCGCCCAAGGTCTCGTGGACGCTCTCTCCGGCCGTCATCCAGCCCACCTGGTCAACCCCGAGGTCTTGGAGCGCGCTTCGGCGGGGGTATGAACATGCCGCTCAAAGGCAAGAAGGTCGCCGTCTTGGTCGAGGAGCAGTATCAGGAGCTCGAGGTTTGGGTGCCCTATTACCGGCTCAAGGAGGAAGGCGCCCAGGTCTGGCTTCTGGGCCAAGAGACCGGCAAGGCCTATAAGAGCAAGTTGGGTTATCCGGCCGTGGCCGAGACGGATTACAAGAAGCTCGGGCCCAAGGACGTCGACGGCGTCGTGATTCCAGGAGGCTTTGCCCCCGACTTCATGCGCCGCTATCCCGAGCCCGCCGCTTTCGTAGCGGAGGCCTTCAGAGCCGGCAAGGTGGTGGCCGCCATCTGCCATGGCGCCTGGATACTATGCTCCGCGGGCGTGCTCAAGGGCAGGACCGCAACCTGCTTTTACGCCATCGCCGATGACGTGAAAAACGCCGGCGCGCGCTACGTGGACCAGGAAGTGGCCGTGGACGGGAAGCTCATCACGGCGCGCAAGCCCGAGGATATTCCCGCCTTTTGCCGCGAGATCGTCAAGGCGCTGTAAACTGAGTAGGCCAACGGCTTTTAGATGGGTCTATTGCGCTTGATGAAGCGCAGATTGGCGGCGATTAGCGCCTCGATGCGAGGAAGCATGAAGGGGGTGAATGTATCCGAGCTCGACAGGGGTATGCGCACCACCGAGCAATATTCCAGGACATTGGAACGGAGTCTTCTGAGCACTACCGAGTCCCTCTTGGCGTTGCGGGGCTTGTGATTGAGAACCCTTTCCAGCAGGGCCAGATCCAAGCGTTCGGAAAGCTCCGAAACCAGCTTCTCCCAAGAAGGGCTTCGTTCGGCGGGCGATTTTTTCTCCTCCAGGAACACGTGATGGGGCTTGACTCGGGTCAGCATCTCCCGGACCATCTCTATCCGGGTCTTGAGATCGCCCCCCGAGTTCAGATGTATGGCCAGGTCGGCGAAATCCCCTCTGGATATGAGCGACTCGAATAAAGTCTTATACTCGGCGTAGCGCTCCTCTAGAACCGCTCCCTGGGACATCTCTTGCAGCAGCCGGGCCTTGGCGGACTTGAGCAAGCCCTCCTTGACCGCGGCCAAGGGTTCCTCTAGCTCCAGCAGCTTGCGGCGCATATAGTTCCAGGGATCGCTCTCGTGATATTTCAGGATCCGGCCGTATTGGCAATACTCGGAGAGCCTGGCTATGATCACCAGCTGATGAGAGGTATTCAAGGTTTCCTGCACCGTGGCCAGGATAACAGGTTCTCCTGAAAAATCAAGTATCGAGGCCAGGGCCCAGGGCCGACGAATCGCCTCCGCGGCGGCCCCGTCAAGGAGCCCCGGATGGGTGGTGGGACGGCCCGACCAGACGCCAAAGTCAGCGGGGGAAATGAGCGGCCCCCGAAGCATGGCGCCTCAGCGG
>JACQPG010000129.1 GCA_016207665.1 Elusimicrobiota bacterium
ATACTATGTTATATGTATGTTAACCAGCTTACAGTATTATTTATTATCATTTATTAGATTGAAATGATCCAAGGCTTTGATTTACAATCACATTCATGAAGAACAGCCATCCCAAAATGGACGTCCTCTCTCGCGCCGCTCGCGGAGGGAAAATCGATACGGTGCTCATGGTTTTTCCCGACATGCAGGGGCGCTGGATGGGGAAAAGAGCCACCGCGCGTCATTTTCTGGAGCAGGTGGCTCGACATGGATCCCATGCTTGCGCCTATCTATTGACCGTCGACATGGAAATGGAGCCCGTGCCCGGGTATGAGCTGACCAGTTGGGACAAGGGGTATCAGGATTTCCTCATGTCTCCTGATTTCTCGACATTGCGCACGCTGGTCTGGGCGCCCGGAACGGCCCTGCTTATCTGCGATCTGCTCGATGAGCAGGGCAAGCCGATAGCAGTCGCCCCCAGGCAGATTCTCAGGAAGCAAATCGACCAGGCGGCGCAGGCTGGCTTCTCGCTTAAAATGGCCTCGGAGCTGGAGTTTTATCTCTTTCGAGAAAGCTATGAAACCGCTCAGAAAAAGACCTATCACGCGCTAGAGCATTTCGGCTCGTACATCGAGGACTATCACATACTGCAGGGCGCCAAGGAAGAGTTCATCGTGGGGGAAATACGGAAGATGATGGAAGCCTCGGGCATCCCCGTGGAAACCTCCAAGGGAGAATGGGGACCAGGCCAGCATGAGATCAATTTGGGGTATGCCGACCCCCTGGAAATGGCGGACCGGCATGCTATTTACAAGCACGGAGCCAAGGAGATCGCCATATCGAAAGGCGTGAGCCTGACATTCATGGCCAAGTATGACTCCAGGCTGGCCGGCTCAAGCTGCCATATACACACAAGTCTCTGGGATAAGAGCGGGCGCAAATCCGCGTTTTGGGAGGGGGGGAAGCCGAGCCGGCTGTTCGGGAACTTCCTTGGGGGGATGATGGCGTTGGCCAGGGAGCTGGCCTATTTTTACGCGCCAAGCGTCAACTCCTACAAGAGATATCAGTCCTCGACCTTCGCTCCAACGCGCATCGCCTGGGGCCGCGATAATCGTACCTGCGGCTTCAGGATAGTGGGGGAGGGGGAATCGTTGCGTATCGAGAACAGGATTCCCGGAGCCGACGCGAACCCTTATCTAGCCTTCGCCGCCACGATCGGAGCCGGTCTCTACGGGATCAAGAACAAGATAGAGCCTCCCGCGGAACTCAAGGGCAACGCCTATGAGGCTCGAATTGAACCCGTCCCCAAGACGCTCTATGAGGCGATCTCCTTGCTTGAAGGCTCGCGCGCCGCGCGCGATATATTCGGCGAGCAAGCCTTCCGGCATTATCTGCATACGGCCAAGGCGGAACAAGCGGCCTTCGACCGCGCGGTGACTTGTTGGGAGCGTGAGCGCAATTTCGAGCGGATCTGATACGCCGCTTCGCCCGGCGGATAGGCAAGGGCTTTGTCAGGCCTTCAATGACTCCGCCGGGCATGTACGGTTGCTTTCGATATTGTCGCCGACCTGTCCGGAATGTCTTTCGGGCTATTCCGTGCTGAGAGAGACGGCATCCGCGATTGCCGGAGGCAAGCTGAAGATACTTCTGATTTGGATCAAAATGATCGAAGGAGACAGCGAGCCGGCCGCGCGACAGCAAGCCTCTTTATGGGCCGATCGCCGGGTCGCCTTCCAAGGATGGGACGCCGAAAAGGAGATCGGCGAACTGTTCCGTCGCACCCTGGGCCTGACTCGCCCGGCTTGGGACGTCTATCTGATCTATCCGCCGGCAAGCCGATGGACGGGAATGAATCCTCCCGCTCCCGAATGCTGGATGCATCAGCTGGAGCTCGATTCCGGCGCGGATCCGAGATCATGGCTCGATCGAGATCGGCTTTGGCGTGAACTGGAGAGGCCAAGAGGCAGCGGCGGATGAATCTTTCCTTTAATATAGCGATCGAGTCGTCCAAGCAGATCGCCCTATTCGTGGCCCCGGTGTTGGTGCTCTTGAGCCTGGTCGCGGGTCCGGCTCCCATGACCCTGGAGTTCTCGCATCTGGAAGTGACGGCCCTGGCGCTGTCCGTCGGAGCAGTGACTTTAGCGGCCCTCAACGGCGAGTCAAACTGGCTGGAGGGAGCGATGCTGCTTGCGCTTTATGGCATGCTCGCCGTGGCGTTTTATCACACCACCCCGTAGCCGCAGAGAGCGGGGCGGCGGAAACTTACGGCAGATGTAGACAGGGTTGTTGCTGGCTGACGCAATGGATGGTGCCTAGGCCGCGCACCAGGTCACGGCAGAGCACCGGGATGATTTTCCGGGAAGGGAATAGCGGTTCTAAGGCCTTAAGAGCAAATTCGTCCTGCGGGCATCCGAATACCGGGACCAGGACCACCGTGTTGGCGATAAGGAAGTTAGCGTAGCTGGCCGGCAGTCGGCGTCCATCCGCCTCGACCGGTTCCGGCATGGGAAGGGGCACGACATTGAGAGGCTTACCGGCCTCGTTGCGCGCCTTCTTAAGCGCGTCGAAGCATTGGCGAAGCGGCTCATGGTTGGCGTCCAAGGCTTTCTCCTCCAGGGCGCAAACCACGGTGTCGGGCGAGACGAAGCGGGCGATGTCATCGATATGCCCGTCCGTATCGTCCCCTGCGATGCCTTCCTTTAGCCAGATAAAATGGGTAACGCCCAGGAAATGTGACAGATAGCCCTCGATCTCGGGCCGGCTCAGCGAAGGATTGCGGTTCTTGTTGAGCAGGCATTGTTCCGTGGTCATCAGCGTGCCGGCGCCGTTGACGTCTATTGAGCCACCTTCCATGACTATGCCGGGCCGGAGGGTCTCGAAACCGAGAGTCCTTTCCATGAAAAGGGGGACGTTGGTGTCTTTTTTGAGCTCCTCATATTTGTCGCCCCAGGCGTTGAATATCCAATGCACCATGGCAATTTTGCCGGTGGGCGACGCGACGAATGTCGGGCCGTAATCGCGAAACCAAACGTCCTGATAAGGGTAAATATGGAATCGAACCCGAGAAAGGTCGACGCCCTCATTGGACAACCGCTGCGAGACCCGCTTCAGCATGGAATCGTTGCTGGTCAGGAGCTCGACTCTCTCGCTCTTGTGAAGAGCCGATATTATGTCGACATAGGCCTGCTCGGTCCCGGCGAGGCCTTCGCCGAAGGATTCCAGGTCATGAGGCCAGGAAAGCCATGTCGCGTCATGGGGCGCCCACTCGGCCGGCTTGCGCAGGCCCAGTGATTTTTGAAGCGGGCGAATCGACTGGACCTTCACCGGCTCAGGGCGTGCGCGGGTTTGGCCGGTTGCGCCGGCTCGGCGAGCAGAGGCTGATAGCAAGATGGACGGCGATTGCGCAGGAATCCCCAGCCCTGGCGAATCTCCTCGTTCTGGGACAGGTCGACCGAGGCCAGGACCAACTCCTGACGAGAGGCTCCCGCTTGCTTTATGACGTTGCCAAACGCGTCGCAGACGAAGGAGCCGCCGAAGAACCGGAGCTTGCCTTCGGCGCCGACTCGATTGACAGCCGCCACGTGCACTCCATTGGCGATGGCATGCCCCCTTTGCACCGTGGTCCAGGCCTTGCGCCAGTCGCCCTCCGGGCTCTTGTGTCCCGCGATGGTTCCAATGGCCGTGGGATAAAATATGATTTCAGCGCCGGCTAGGGCGCAGGCGCGAGCCGCCTCCGGGAACCACTGATCGTAGCAGATCAGCACTGATAGGGCGGCGTAACGGGTACGGAACACCTTGAACCCCATATCCCCGGGGGCGAAATAATTCTTCTCGTAGAATAGGGGATCGTGAGGTATATGGATCTTGCGATAGCTTCCCAGGAGCCTGCCGTCGGCATCTATCACCGCGGCGGAATTGTAATGGAGCTGTCCGGCCTTCTCGAACAGGGGGACGATGATCACCGCCCCCAACTCGGCGGCCAGGCGCGAAAAAACATCGGTGGATTCGCCTGGGATGGTCTCCGCGAGCTGACCGGCGTCGGCGCGCTCAGCCTGGGGAAAGTATAAGGAGCGGTAGAGCTCGGGCAAGCAAATAATGCGAGCCCCTCTGCGCGCGGCTTTACGGGCGAGCTCGAGGCTGCGCGAGAGATTGCTCTTGGGGTCGGCCGAGAGCTTCGATTGGATCAGGCCAATGGCGAGCCGGCCCTTGGTTTCCCTCATAGCGGCAAAACAAAATGACGTGGGCTCTTTGTCAGCGAAGCGCCACGGGAAGGGGCGCCTTTTCGTCGTTGAGCAGGGCGTTGTACTGCCGAGCCTTCCTCTTTCGCCAATTGCCCTTGTGATAAGCGTAGGACGCCAAGATCGGGAACGCCAGGGTCGCCTCGGAATAGACCATCTGCTCGAAAGAGGTGTCCACCTTGCCCCAGGAACAGGCCTCCCGCAAGGTCGAGCCGGAAAGGGCCCCGTCGCGCTCATCGGCCACCGTGACCTGCACGGCGTATTTATGCATCTTGGACTCAAGGCCCAACATCTCCGGGCCGACGGCGCAGTCCTGGGCGAAGTTCTTGGGCACGCCGCCGCCGAGCATGAGCAGCCCCATTTCCTTGGCGACGAGCTTGCAGCGTACGAGCTCCAGGAAATCCTTGGCCGAGTCGATCGACACATGCTCCTCGGGATTGTGCCACTGATGATGGAGAAGGCCGAAACCCGCCGAGCAATCAGAGAAGGCCGGCACGAATATCGGAACGCCCCGGCGATAGGCGGCCAGGATGACCGAATCCTTGACCTTGGCGTTCTTGACCAGGTATTTTCCCATCTCCTCGATGAACTCGCGGGAAGAATAGGGGCGCGGCTTGAGAGTGGCCGCGATCTCGGAGGTCACGGCATCGGTGGAGCCGAGCTCGTCCTCGTCGATGAAGGTATCATAGATGCGGTCGACGCGGAGGTTTCTCATGGCCTTGTCGTCGACCCACTTCGTGCCCATGTAATGCTTGTATCCGAGAGCCTCGAAGAAATCCTGGTCGATGATGTTGGCGCCGGTCGAGACGATGGCGTCGACCATGTTGTTGTTGACCAGGTCGAAGACGACTCTCTTGAGTCCCGCGGAAAACAGGGACCCGGCAAGGCAAAGCACTATGGAGCAGTCCTTGTCGCTGAGCATCATGTCGTAGATCTCGGAAGCGCGCGCAAGATCCCTGGCGGAAAAAGCCATTTTCGACATGGCCTCGACCAACGCCACCGTGTTGTGCTTGGTGATGTCGAAGTGTTCGACCGGCTCCTTCAGGAAGTCGCTCTTTTTCAAGTTTGCCATGTCACCCCTCAATCGATAATCTTGAGCGTCCTACCGCGTTCCACGACGACGAGAATCTGTCCGCGTGTTCAACCACAAATTATTTTATAACATTAGGCCGCGATTTTGACATTTTTTTGACGACGATGAGAAAAATAATTCTTGCCGGAGCGGTCCTGATCGCCGTTTCTTTGACGGCCAACGGCGCCAAGCGCAAGGCGCGCAATCCCCGTTGGATGAAGGGGAAAGCGCCGGCCGCGGCGGCGCCCGCGAAGGCCGCGAAGAAACGGGCCGGCGCCTCCAAGCCGGCGACTCCGGCGTCGCCGCCAAGGACCGGGGTTGAAGGACGCTGGAGCCCGGAGATCAAAACGGCGCTGGACGATCTCATCACAAGGCACGGCAAGGCGTCCGGCAACTACGATGCTCGCCATCCGCCGGTGGTCGTCATGCCGTGGAACCGGGTGTGTATCGTCAACGACGTGGGGGAAGCGGTGTTTTTCCGCTTGGTGAGGCGGGCGGAGTTCAAGTTCGATGATGAATTTTGGAGGCTGATCCCGCTGGTCTATGGCCGTCAGAAGACCAGGGCGGCCTATGAGCAATTCGCCCACTTGCCCCGATCGATATGGATGAAGCAGCCTCACTACCATCAGTACGTCAAATTTTCCATCAAAGGCTATCGCGATCATTGCGCGAAGGGAGGAAGGAAGGAGTGCCGGGTTTATATGGCCCAATTGCTTCGCGGGTTCGAGGAGCCTGAGGCCATGGGGTACTCCCGGGAGGTGATCAAGGATCAGATGGCCAGGGCGCTCGGCACGGATCTGGTGGCGGAATCTGAGGAGGATGAATATCCATTTTGGGAGCCGGCCGGGATCCGTCATGTCCCCGAATTGCGAGACCTTACGAAGAGGCTGTTGGATGCCGGCTTCGACGTCTGGGTCGTTGACGCGGATGCGCAGCCCGTGCTCGAGGAGGCTGTTAAGGATTTCGGCGTCGACCGCAGCCGGGCGATCGGGATCAGGCAAAGCCAGGAGCGGGGACGTATTTCCGGCAAGGCGTTAAAGCCTATTCCTATAAGAGGCGGCAAGGTCGAGGCGGTGGTTTCCAGCACGGGTCGCACGCCTCTGCTCGTGATCGGCGGCTCAGCGGATGACTTCGAGCTCATGAGCCATGGCTCGGGCCTGCGCCTTTGGATCGACCTCGGCGATCCGGAGCTGAAGTCCTTGGCGCTTAAGAGCGGATGGCTGGTCCAGCCCGGATTTAGCCCTTAAGAGGCGATCGTTTGAGTCCTCGAGCGCCGGCGCCGGGGGGCCTATAGACCTAGAGGCAGTTGCCCCGTTAGGCACTTATGTTATCGAGAGTCCGCGAGCACACTTAAAAAGCGCTCTTTCTTGCGCTCCGGAAGTTTGATAATATCCGAAGCGCGCCGAGAAGGGGGAAGTCATGCCGAGCAAGGTTTCTCAGGAAGTCGGGGACTTGTTCGTTACCGAAACCATGGTGACGGTCAAGCTCATGCCCAGTAAAAGGACCGGTTCACGGCTCATACGCTGGTTTTCAGGTGGTAACGTCACCAATTTGAAGCTCGCGGCCAAGGATATAGCTTTCCTCATAGGAAAGGTTCAAGGCAAGACTCGCTTGGTCAGGGCCTTGACCGTGATGACCGATCGGGGTCCGGCGGCCGATCCTGATAAGATAGGTCTGACGGCCGCCGTGCAGAAAGCCGGTTTCCAGGTTATCAGGTAGATAAGCCATGCCGCTGGGGCAGCGCCTCGAGGGGAAGGTCTGCCTGATCACAGGCGCCGGATCCGGGATGGGCCGCGCCGCGGCCCTGGAGTTCTCCAGCCAAGGGGCCGATGTCGCGGCCTGCGATCTTAAGGCCGACGCCGTCCAGGAGTCGGTCCGGCTCATCAAGGACCAGGGGGGACGAGCCTTGGCTTTATCGGGCGACGTCTCGCGCGAAGAGGACGTCAAGCGCATGATCCGGGAGACGGTCCAGGCTTTCGGCGGCCTGGACGTCCTTTATAATAACGCGGGAATATTCCCCAGCGATGATCATTCGGTGATCGATACCGAGGAAAAGGCATGGGACCGCGTGCTGGCGATCAACGTCAAGGGCGTCTACCTGGTGTGCAAGCATGGCATACCGGAGCTGCTCAAAAGAGGCGGAGGCTCCGTGATCAATATCGCCTCCTTCGTGGCCTTGGTGGGATGTTCGGTGCCCCAGGACGCTTACACCGCGTCGAAGGGAGCCGTGATCGCCCTGACCAAGTCGCTCGCGGTGCAGTTCGGACCCAAGGGGATAAGATCGAACGCGGTATGCCCCGGACCCATAGAAACCCCGCTATTGACCGAATGGCTTCTTAAGGAACCGGCGGAGAAGGCCAAGCGCCTTAATCGCATCCCCATGGGACGCTTCGGAAGGCCCGAGGACATTGTTCAATTGGCCGTTTATCTGGCCTCCAACGAATCAAGCTGGACCAATGGCGCCGTGCTCGTGGTAGACGGCGGAATCACCTCGAACTATTTCTGACGATATGCCTATCACCGCCGCTTTGCCTCAAGAAAATCTTTGGATCGAAGGCCGCCGCAGTCCTAGCGCCTCGGGAAAGACCTTCTTCGTCGTCAATCCGGCCGACGGCAAGGCCATAGCCCAGGTAGCGGAGGGCGCGGCTCAAGACGTGGAGGCGGCCGTCCAGGCCGCGGCCAGGGCGGCTCAAGGGCCCTGGGGGAGCATGAACCCCAGGCAGCGGGCGCGCGTTCTCTTCGAGATCGCGCGGTGTGTCCGGGAAGCGCGCGAGGAATTGGCGTTGCTCGAGACCCGCAACACCGGCAAGCCCCTGGCTGATTCCCGCGACGAAGCCGACGTGGCAGCCAATTGCTTCGAGTATTACGCGGGCGCCGTCTCCAAATTTTTCGGAGAGACCATACCCGCGGGAAGCAACGGTCTGGATGTGACATTGAGGGAACCCGTTGGCGTTTGCGCCCTGATCGTGCCTTGGAATTTCCCGATGATGATCGCGGCCTGGAAGCTCGCGCCGGCGTTGGCCTGCGGCAACACGGTGGTGCTTAAGCCGGCCAGCTATACTCCTTTGTCGGCTCTCAAGCTGGCGGAGATATGCGCGCAAGCCGGCTTGCCCGAGGGGGCGCTCAACGTGATCACCGGCCCGGGCGCCGTCGTCGGCGAGGCCCTTTCCTCCCATCCGCTGGTGCGCAAGATCTCGTTTACAGGCGAGACCAAGACAGGAGCCAGGATATCCAAGCTGGCCGCCGACACCATCAAGCGAGTGTCACTGGAGCTGGGAGGCAAGTCTCCCAACATTGTTTTTGATGACGCGAACCTGGATCTTTGCGTCGAGAAATCGGTGTTTTCCGTCTTCTCGAACGCGGGCCAGGACTGCTGCGCGCGCTCGCGGGCCATCGTGCAAGACAAGATTTACGACCGATTCGTCGAGGCTTTCGTCGCCAGGACCCGGAAACTCGTGATCGGCGATCCCATGGATCCCAAGACCCAGATAGGCCCGATGATATCCGCCAAGCAACGCGATCATGTGGCCGGCTATGTCGAGCTGGGTCGCGAGGAGGGCGCCGACCTGGCTGTAGGCGGCGACGTGCCTCGCTCGGGAGCGTTGGCCAAAGGGAGTTTCATCATGCCCGCGGTGTTGACGCAGTGCCGCTCTTCGATGAGAGTGGTGCAAGAGGAGATTTTCGGGCCGGTTCTGTGCGTGCTGCGCTTCAAGACGGAGGATGAGGCCATCGCCTTGGCCAACGATACTCCGTATGGGCTTTCGGGATCTCTATGGACCCGCGATCTTGGCCGCGCCCTGCGGGTCTCGCGCGCGGTTCAGACCGGCGTGCTCAGCGTCAACACATCCACCAGCGTCTATCTCGAGGCTCCCTTCGGCGGATATAAGACATCCGGCGTCGGGCGGGAGCTGGGAATGAAGGCCATGGAGCTCTACAGCGAGATTAAGAACGTCTTTTTCTCGCAGGAGTGCTAGAGCCGGTAAAGCGCCCGCGCGTTTCGCGTCGTGGCCTTGCCTAATTCTTGGGCGCTGATGCCCAGGACCGAGCTGAGCTTTTCCGCGATCTCCGCGAGCCTCGCGGGGTCGTTGCGCTTGCCGCGGCAGCTCTGGGGCGGAAGATAAGGGCTGTCGGTCTCGAGCACCAATGAATCCACGCCGATCTCGTAGAATGCCCGCCTCAGCTCGTCGTTCTTCGGATAAGTGACCGGACCATCGACGCCCAGGGCAAAACCCAGGGAAGCGCAGACTCGTCCTTCCTCGGGCGTGCCGGAGAAGCAATGCACCACCCCATGATACCTGTGTGTTTGATTGGGCCTGGGGAAAACTCGCCGCAGAACCCCTATCAGGTCCTGATAAGCGCCGCGGCAATGGATCACGGCCGGCCGGTCCCAATCCCGGCAGGCCTGCAAGAGTCGTTCGAAAGCCTCCAGCTGGATAGCCCGGGGAATGTCGGTTTTCACGTAATCGAGGCCGATCTCTCCTATGGCCACGACCTCGGGTATATCCGCCCGCTTCTTGAGATCGGCGACAAGCTCCGGCGAGTATTGATCCGCGTAATAGGGGTGCAGGCCCAAAGAGCAGCGCACGGAGGGCCAAGCCCGCGAAAGCGCTATGGCCTTGGCCCAATCGCCGGGCGAATCCGCGATCTCCACGATGCCGCGGACCCCCGCCTGGCCGGCCCGCTCGAGAGCCTGCTGCCGGTCGTGGGCGAAGGCGTCGTCATTGAGATGAGCGTGCGTGTCGAAAAGCTCTGTCATGTCCCTTTAGGTTCGCGGGCGTAATAGCGATCCATGACCCAAGCCTTCGTCAGCGAGCGCACCACGGGCGAGGGATCCTTGAGAGCCCGCTCTGCTTGAGGGAGCGTTTCCTCGGGACTGAGATCCGCGAAAAGCCCCAGGGCGCGGCATCGGCCTAGAGGGCTTGTCGAGCTGAGCCACTCTTGCCGCTTGGCCAGCACCGGCCCCGGATCTTTCTTGGCCAATTGATACAGGGCGTAGTCCGCGTTGTGCCTGACGATCTCGGTGTCATCGTCGAGAAGCTGGCCCAATCGCCCTATCCAACGCGCTGCTCCAAGCTCCGCGGCGCGCAGGCTGGCCTCGGCGCGCAGCGAGGCGTCCTCGCCATCGAGGTGCCTTCCCAGCTCCTCGACCCGGGCGTCTTTGAGCAGTCGAGCGCGACGGAAATCAAGAATACGCCTGATCAGCGTCTCGCTGGGCTCGATTTCGCGGTGATCGGGATTGAGGCGGTAGAGGGCTATGAGATAAGGCAGCGCGCTTTCTTCATCGTTTCGTTGCTTGAAATGGATCCGGAATAAATGGGAGGCGCTGACGCCGTCCTCCTTATCCTTGTTCCATGCCCGGGTGAAGCGCTTTAGGGCGCGGTCCATATTCTTCTCGGCAAGAGCCAGAACGCCATCCATCGCGGCCGCTCCCGCGCCGGGAGAGCGGCCTCTCAAGGCTTCGGCCACTATGGCCCGCGCCGCGGCCCGGTCTCCTCCTTCCCAGTAGGAGAGCGCCAAAGTGAAGAATATTCGGGCATGATCCGGACGGGCCTTGTTGAGCTCGATCAGAGCTTCCCGCGAGACGATGGACAGCTCGGTTTCGGCGCCGGGTTTCAACGGAGTCGCCCATTGTCCCAGCTCCCGCAAAGCCATGCGACCCTCATAGCTGTCGGGCGAGGCATGGATGAAGCGAGTATAGAGGCCTACTTTCTTGACCGCATTGGATTCCGCCAAGGCCTCCGCCTGAAGTTGGGCGGCGACCTGGGCGAGAAGCCCCTTTTTCAAGATGATCTTTTCATGGGCCTTTGAAAAGGCCTCTGGTCTGAAGAATCTCCTCGCTTCGGCCAGGATATAGAACGAGTCTATCAGGCGATCGTCGGAAAAGAGGGCTTCGGCGAGCAGCAAATGCGCCTCGGGATCGAGGAATTGATCGCGAAAGGCCAGACGAGCCCGCTTAAGCCCGATGCTTTCGCGGGATCGAGAGGCGAGACGGCTCGAGGGCCGGTCAAAGAAGGAGCTTGCGATCCATAGGTATAGGATGGCCGTCGCCACGATGCAGGCCAGGAGGAAGACGATGAGCAGGGATTGGCGACGAGGTCCTCGCATGGGATTCTATGGCATATATGATGCCAAAAAAACCCCGCCTTCCTCGGTGGAAGGCGGGGCGGCGCTCAGGTTGTTCCTTATTTTGAGAAGTATTTCCAGCGGCGCTCCGAGTGGTTTCGGCCGCTCCATTTGGCGGCGAGCTGGTCTTCTACCCGGATCCAGCGATCATTGTCGTCAGGGGCGGCTTGCGTCATATACAGCCAAGCCTTCTCGCTGCGACGCTGGGCCGCGGCCTCGTTTTCCAGCTCCAGCACGTCCTCATTCGAAACCTGAAATGGCGCGGGCTTGGCCTTCGATGAGGCTCGGCGCGAACGAGCCTTAGGCGAGGTTTTCTTTAATTTCGACGGCATCTCTCCTCCCATTTCGCGTCTGGACAATCTGGACCCTAGTGTAGCCCGGGTCCCCGATGTTCGCAAGACCTATTTCTTATGCCTATGGTTAACTCATGGTAACGGTCCTGGCCAAACGCCTTCATTCAAGTTATAGTATCGTCGTGCCACGGATATGCGTTTAACCGATCTCTTTAACACCAAGGCCATTTTGGTCGCCCTTCCGCTGGCCGCGGGCATAGCCCTGATGGTCATGTTGAGGGGAACGAATTCCTCGCGGCAGGTGGAGATTCCCCGGATGAGGATGATCAAGGGAGAGGCTTTTCTCGGGCATTATCGCTATGTGATCCATTTGCCCAAGGATTACGCCGCCTTTCAACAGGTCGAGCCGCGTGACGGGCTCGAGACCGTCTATTTCGGCAAATCCAGCATCGACCCCACGAATTTCGAGGATGAGGGGTTATACGGGCCCTTGGGAATAATCCGCCTTGAAGTTCGCGCCAATTCCTTGGTCGAGCGGCCCAATGCCTTGGAACGGCTGAGCTCTTTGATCAACGAGCGGGAACAGCGGAGGGGCACAAAATTCCGGGTTAAGGAGATAAACATACTCGCCTTGCGGGGCCTTCAGATCAACTATGACGGCCCGCCTCCGAGGGTCGAGGCCTATGTCTTGGGGCAAAAGCAGCTCTATTCGTTCTTGGCCGGACAAGAGGATGAGATATTTCGCGAGATACTTTTCAGCCTGAGGGAAGAGGCCCAATCCGAGAGCTAGGGCCGAGAATTCTTCACCTTTTTTCTTCCCTTCGAAAAGAGCCAAAGACCCAAAAACGCCCCCGCCGCCGAAAGCCCGAATACCAACGCCTCTGCCAAAGCGGGCGTGCCCAAGTAAGCCGTTCTTTCATTAGGGATAGAGGTTTTTGGAGCGGGCTTGAGAGCCCGCTCATAGATCGGCGCATAGCGCGGGTCCAGCTCGGCCGCCCGAATGCAAGCCTCTATGCGAATGGTCTTGGAGACTTGATTGATAAGGCGATGAAGACTGGCCAAGTTCACGAACTCCCAACACCAATTGCCAGACAGCTGGGTTTTGAGGCGCTGGCTAAGCTTTCAGGATTTGAAGTTGAGAGATCGGTGGTCAACAATAACGTTTATCGAAGTTTCGATGTGGTGATGATGTCATCAAGGCCACTTTCTTTGCTTTGGTATACGGATTTTGAGTCCACAGATTCTGTGGAATCGTATTATTATCGAGCCTCATTGTCAGGGAAAATTGAGAAAATTCTCCATATCTCCGGGAAATTGGATCATGCAGGCCAGGCGCTTAAGGGCTCAGGCCAGGCCGTGTCCGAAGACATCAACTCCGCAGAGATGAAAGCTCGGTTCCGGAAAGAGGTCGAATTTTGGCTAAGGCGTAAACGGGGGAAGGGGGGAGCCGCCAGGCGATAGTTATCCACATTACATTACTGCCAACGTTGGCAGTAATGTGGATAAGTCTCTTGCAAGGGGACCTGCATTTGATATGATCCGCCTTATGAAGAGATTCGTGCCGATTTTCATGGTTTTGGGCCTATTATCCGGGGCCGAGGCGGGCGAGATGGAGGCGCTTCGAGTGATCGCGGGGTCTTCCTTATTAAAGATACCAGTCGATCAGAGCCGGTTCGTTAAGATCAATCCCTGGAGGGATATCTTAGAGAAGGTCCGCAAATTCGGGACGACATATCCCGAGGATGGTCGTTTTCCGGGTGGGTATGGGCTCTCGGATATCCGAGGGGAAACCGCATCCGATCACCTGGCGGATTATGTCAATCTCTGGGGTTTTTGGAATGGCAAGGGGGACTTTTTCCCTTCTTTCGCCACCATGGTATCCGAGGATTTGAAGATCGCTGGGGACGGCAATTGGCATATCAATCAGTGGCTATTCCAGCTCGATTTGGAAGGCATACCCACCAGCATATCCAAGGTATTCATGATACAGACCAAGGAACGCAGGGTCTTGGAGCACCGATCAGAGGGCAAGACCTTGGCGGACGCCGAAACGAAGAAAAGGCACGAATCCTTGGTCGAACAGTGGCATAAATTCGAGCCCGCCAACCCTAGTCCGGCGAATTAGTTGTTATAGGATGGCTCGCGGGCCATCCCAAAAGATCTTTTTAAGGATAAAGAAGGGCAAGCCAGCCGCGGCGTAAACCGGCCAACCCAGGCCTAAACTCATCCATTTTCCGCAGGTCAAAGAGGCCGCCTTTTGATCCGTGACGCCGCCTTTGGATCGGGCGTCTTGGAAAAGCGAGACCGGAAGGCAAAGAGCGGCGCCGGTGATAAAGCCCGCCTGCTGGGGAAGAGCGGCGACGAATCGGGCCGGAGCGGTCACGAACGGGCCTTCATTGGTGTAGGGAAACAAGGGGAAATGACTCTGCGGTTCCGCGCCAAACGCCTGGCCGGTCAGTGCCAAAGCCAGGGTCAGAGGCAAAAACGCGCCTGTTTTAGGTTTTGGCATAAAAACTGCGCCCGGCAGGACTTGAACCTGCGACCAACCCGATATGAGCGGGCTGCTCTAACCAACTGAGCTACGGGCGCATGAAATTATTCTATCACTTGGCCGGTGTCATGGCCAGGCTGCGTATCGACTCTGTCATTTAACTTTCAAAAGTGAACCGTTTTTTAGGGATTTAACGCTGAAAAGTGAACTCCTTCCAAAGTCGTTTTTCTCCCTCGCCGCGAACCACTGATCCATTTTTGTTTTTTTGAAGGTTTTCAGCCC
>JACQPG010000123.1 GCA_016207665.1 Elusimicrobiota bacterium
CTTCCGAGCTCCGCTGCTGGCGCAAACACACCCTCTTAGATGTCCGCATACTCAAAAATACCGATCTGAAAGGTGTTCACTTTTGAGAGTTAAACGGTTCACTTTTCAGAGTTACGGAACATGAAAAATGGTACTATGAGAAATATGAGCGAAAAAACACAGATGCAGGTCGAAATCGATGAAGCCGTCGCTAAAGGGATATACGCGAATCTGGCGATGATCTCCCACAGCGAGACCGAGTTTCTGCTGGATTTCCTTTTCCTTCAGCCGCAGGCTCCCAAGACCAAGGTCCTGGTCAGAGTGATCTCCTCGCCGGTGCATGCCAAGCGCCTTCTCTGGGCGCTCAAGGATAATATCGCCAAGTACGAGGCTCGCTTCGGCTCCATCCCGGCTGGCGATAATCCACAGGAAAAACAGGAGGCTATCGGCTTCTACCAGTGAAGCGCGCCCCCAGGATATCCCTGCTTTGCATCGGCACCGAGCTCCTCAGGGGACAACTCAACACCCACGAAAGCAAGATTAGCCTGGCCTTATCGGGCCATGGGCTTCCGTTGTGGCGCAGTCTCACCCTGCCGGACGACCCCAAGCTCATCGCGCGAGAAATCCGGGAGGCCCTTTCCGAGGGCCAGGCGGCGCTGGTCTGCGGAGGCCTGGGTCCGACCTTCGATGACTTGACCCGGGAGGCGGCATCGCTGGCGCTAGAAAAGCCCCTCGTCTATCGGCCAGAGCTCTATTCCGCGATCCTACGGAAACTATCGCGGCATGCATTCCCGGTCGCCGAGGAAAACCGGCGCCAAGCCTTTGTTCTCGAGGGCGCCCAGGTGATCGAGAACGAACGGGGATCCGCGCCGGGCCAACTCCTCGCTTTTGGCCGCGCAGGTTCCAAGCTCCTGGCGCTGCTTCCCGGCCCCTATTCCGAGATGTGGCCGATGTTCGAGTCCGTAGTGCTTCCCCGGCTTCTTAAGACCTACGGCCCGCAGCCTTGCTCTCAAGTCGCGGTGCATATGAGCGGCATCCCGGAATCGCTGGCCGATGAGAAACTCTCGGGGCTGACACGCCGTCCAAAACCGGGAGAGGATTTCACGATTCTTTCCGGCCCGGGCCAAGTCGACTTTTACGCCCGGGTTCGGACCCGCAGCAGGGAGCTTGCGCGCAAGAAAGCGGCTGCCCTGCGAAAACGAATTCATGAGGCCGTCGGCCGCCACATTTTCGGCGAGGATGGTGAGACGCTTGAATCCGCCGTAGGGCGAATCCTCAGGAAAGGGAGGCTCACCTTGGCCGTGGCCGAGTCGTGCACGGCAGGCCTGTTGGGCGCCCGATTGACGGAGGTTCCGGGAAGCTCCAAGTATTTTTTGGGAGGGGTTCTCGCCTATTCGGACGAACTCAAGAGAAGAGCGCTGGGGGTCCCCAAGGAGCTGCTGTCCCGGCATGGGGCCGTGTCAGCCGAATGCGCCCAGGCCATGGCTCTCGGCGCCCGGCGCCTTGCTCGAGCTTCGATCGGCCTAAGCATCACGGGCATCGCAGGACCCGGGGGGGGAGGACCGGAAAAGCCGGTCGGCCTGGTCTATATCGGGATCTCGGGGCCCGGTTCTCAGCAGGGCGGCGCCCGCTATTTATTCTCGGGAGACCGTCAATACGTGCGTCGCCGGGCCGTCACGGCGGCCCTGGATCTTCTTCGATTGACTGTCGGTCGCCGAACTTAATATAATCTATCTATGATAACAAAAGAAAATAAAAGCGAAATCGTAAAGAAATTCTCTCGCCAGCCTGGCGATACGGGCAGCGCCCCCGTCCAGGTCGCGGTTCTTACCGAGAGAATCAAGCAGTTATCCTCTCATCTGAAGTCCCATCGCAAGGATTATTCCAGCCAGCGCGGGCTTCTTCAGTTGGTAGGCCAGCGCCGCCGGATTCTCGGTTACCTCAAGAAAACCGATTTCAAGTCGTACGGCCAGATCCTTAAGCAGCTCGATCTGAGGAAGTAGTCTGATGGCCCTTCAAAAACTCGCCCTACAGGAAACTGTAGGTGGAAAGACTCTTACTCTCCAAACCGGCACCATCGCCAAGCAGGCATCGGGCTCGGTCACATCCCATCTGGGTGAAACCGTCACGCTGAGCGCGGTCACGGCGAGCTGGACGCCCAAGGAGGTCAGTTTCGTGCCTTTGACCTCCGACTATCGCGAAAGGACCTATGCCGCCGGCAGGATTCCGGGCGGCTTTTTCAAGCGGGAGAATCGGCCTCGCGAGAAGGAAGTCCTTTCCTCTCGTCTGATAGACCGCCCGATACGTCCCCTGTTCCCGCCCACTTGGAACTTCGAGACCATGGTCCAGACCGTGGTGATCTCCTCGGATCTCGAGAATGACGCGGATGTGCTGGCCATTACGGGCGCTTCCGCGGCCCTGATGCTCTCCGAGGTGCCCTGGAACGGTCCGGTGGCCGCGGTGCGCATCTGCCGGATCAACGGAGCTTTCGTGCTTTTCCCGACCTTCGAGGAAAGGGAAACGGCGGAGATGGAACTGGTCGTGGCCGGCAAGAAGGGCGCCCTCCTGATGGTCGAGGGCAGCGCCAACGAGGTCGCGGAGGAAGTGTTCGCCGAAGCCCTGGAGGTCGCTTCTCGAGAGATCGACAAGCTCTGCGATCTTCAGCTGCGGCTGATGCAGGAGTCCGAGCGCAACGGCCGCAAGGTCGTCAAGCGCGACATGCCCGGGGTGGAAAGCCCCAAGCCCGTGGTGGATTTCGTGAGCTCGAGGGCGCTCAAGCCCATACGGGAAGCGTTGCGAGCCAAGGCGGATAAGGCCGGGCTTGATGAGCGTATCGACGCGCTCAAGGATAGCTTGAAGAAGGATATCGAGGAGGCGGCCAAGACCGATCCGGCGCTGACCGAGGGCCCCAAGCTGGTCTCTACGGTGATCGAGGACCTCCTTTATAACGAGAGCCGGCAGCTCACCCTGGTCGACCGTATCCGGCCCGATGGCCGACGCTTCGATGAGATACGCCAGATCTCCATCCAGACGCCGGTGCTGGCGCGGCTCCATGGCTCCGCCTTGTTTACCCGCGGCCAAACCCAAGCCCTGGTGACGGCCACGCTGGGCACGCCGGCCGACATGCAGATCCTGGACGTCCTCGAGGGGGAATACA
>JACQPG010000131.1 GCA_016207665.1 Elusimicrobiota bacterium
CTTCCGAGCTCCGCTGCTGGCGCAAACACACCCTCTTAGATGTCCGCATACTCAAAAATACCGATCTGAAAGGTGTTCACTTTTGAGAGTTAAACGGTTCACTTTTCAGAGTTACGGAACACTTGCTCTTGCGGCGACCCCTCCCATTGGGTTATGCTCGAATCATGGCGTTCATGGCCCTGGCCTTAGCCTCTGTTTTCAGCGCGCAAGCCCTATTCGCGGCGCAGGTCAAGACGGGCCTCGACACTCTCGTGGAATCCAATTTCTCCCTGCTGAGCGGAAAAAAAATCGGCCTGATCACCAACCATACCGGCAAGGATCGGCAGGGCCGCGGCGCCGTGGAGCTGCTGGCCCTGGCTCCCGGGGTGGAGCTCAGGGCGGTGTTTTCGCCGGAGCACGGCTTCATGGGGGCCAGCGAGGAAAATGTCGTCGACTCCGACACCATACGCCTGGGCGGCAAGGACATCCCGGTCTATAGCCTGTATCGCGGCGGCATGGCGGGCATGAGACCCACGCCCGAGCAATTGGCCGGGCTTGATGCCCTGGTTTTCGACATTCAAGACATCGGCGCGCGCTTCTATACCTATTTGGCCAGCATGGCCATGGGCCTGGAAGAGGCCAAGAAGGCCGGCATCGAGTTCATCGTCTTGGACAGGCCCAATCCCATAAACGGAATTGCCTTGGAAGGGCCGGTGCTCGAGGACATTTCCTTGCGCCAAGTCACGCCGACCGCTTATTTCGCGGTGCCCGTCAGGCATGGAATGACGGCCGGAGAGATCGCCCTGCTGCATAACGCCGAAGTCCAGCACCCGCGCCTCCACGTCGTCAAGCTCGAGGGCTGGCGCCGCGAGCTTTGGTATGACGAGATCGGCCTACCCTGGATACCGCCATCGCCCAACATGCCGGATCTGGAGGCCGCGACGCTCTACCCGGGCATCGGGCTATTTGAGGCGAGCAATATCTCGGTCGGAAGAGGCACACCTTTGCCCTTCCGATGGGTGGGAGCGCCCTGGATGAACGGGGATAGAATTGTCAAGCGCCTGCGCAAGGCGCAGAGGCGCGGGGCGCTGCCGGGGATAGAATTCGAGGTCCAGAATTACACCCCCAGCAAGAACGTTCATCAGGACAAGGCCTGCTCGGGAGTGAGGATGCGCGTGACGGATCGCCTGCGGCTGAGGCCTCTGGAGGTCTTCCGCCAGCTGCATCAGGCCCTACGGGCGACCCATCCCAAGGACTTCGCCTGGAAATGGGGCGAGGCGCGCAAGATGACGGGGTCGGACCGCTTCGAAACGCTGTGCCGCCAGGGCTGTTCCGACTCCGCGCTGGAGCGACTCTTCGAGCGCGGGCTTCCCGAATTCGCCGCTCGACGGCGGCCTTTCTTGCTCTACGAATAGCGTCGATCGACCGGCATGCGGCCCTTGACCTCGAGCTTCCCGCAGAGCGCGGAGGCGGCGGCCTTCTGGGCCGGCTCGCTGCGCGAAAAGGCGCACAAGCCATGGGTTTTCAGGGCCCCGAAAACGAACGGCGAGCCGAAGGAGACCAGCGTGGCGCTTAAGCCCTTGCGGCCCAGCACCTTGCGCAACTGGGCTTTCTCGGCGGCCGAGTATTCGATGCGCCCGGTGAAAGCCCTCGGATTGAGAAAGCAGCCGATCACCAGCGTCTCCTCCCCGCCCTTCGATCCCTCCGGCGCAAACGGCGCGACGTCCCTGCCCAGAGCGCGCAGCTGGGAGACGAACGCTTGCCCCATCCATTCCTCGGGCCGGTCCGCCTCGAGCTCCCAATAGCGGATCTTGGAGGGCAAGGGCGGCATCTCGGCCTTCGACCACGCCAGGCAGGACTCGGCCATGCGCTGCGCGATCTCGCGATGGCGGGCGGAGCCGACCACATCGATATTCGCGGGCTCTGGACCGCCCTGTATCCAAGAGCAAGCCCGCTCGAGCCGCTCCAAGGCGGCGGAGACCGCCCGCGAAAGTTCCTCGTCTGCCGCCACCACCTCGGCGAGATCTCGCGCCAGCTCTCGAGGCTTATCCGGAACCAGCAGTATATCCGAGCCGCCGCGCAAGGCCATGGCCGCGGCCTCCACGTCGCTCATGCGCTTGGCGATGGCCCCCATATTCAAGGCGTCGGTGGTGACCAGGCCTTGAAAGCCCATGCGGGATCGCAGGGTGCGCCCAACGTCGGCCGAGAGAGAATAGGGCGTCTTGCGATCGCCGACCAGGGGCGGGACGCATAGATGCCCCGTCATGATCGAACCGGCTTCCTCGGCCAGGGCCTGGAAGGGCCTGAGCTCGCGTTTCTCGAGCGTGGCTTTGGGCACGGTCAACAACGGAAGCTCCAGATGGGAGTCCTTCTTGGTCTCGCCATGGCCGGGGAAATGCTTGAGGCAGCCGAGCACGCCTTCGGAACGCAGTCCTTTTAGATAGGCGCGCCCCAGGCGTATCACCTCATCCGGCTCCGAAGAAAAAGCTCGAATATTGACGATGGGATTGGAAGCTGTGGTCGCCAGATCGCAGACCGGGGCGAGCACCCAGCGCACGCCGATGCTGCGGGCCTCCAAGGCGGTGACCGCCCCTTTTTGATAAGCCAAAGCCTCGGACCCGGAGGCCCCCAACCCCATATTGGTCGGCAAATGAGTGGTGCCGGCGCATTGCGATGCCAAGCCTTCCTCGTAATCCGCGCAGAAAATCAGCGGATGGGAAGCCAAGGACTGAAGCCTTTGCGTGAAGGCCGCTATCTCGGCGGGCGAACCTCCGTAATAGACGCAAAACCCTCCCACGCCCAGCTCGACCAAACGCTCCGCGTCCTGGGGATTATCCGTGCCGAACTTGAAGCCGGGAAATATCAACCTGGCGGATTTTTCAGCGGGAGTCATTTTCGCTGGATATTATGCGTCTTGGCCCTCAAAATTGGCAATTAATATTTGTATAACAACCGACCGTTACACTGAAACTGTTTATGAGGCTATACACGCCTCTGGCGCTGATTTTTTATCTGGCC
>JACQPG010000126.1 GCA_016207665.1 Elusimicrobiota bacterium
AGATGGGACGAATTTTGGAGCGAATGGAGGCCGGTGCGCCGACTTTTTTCCCGGCTTACGCGTGAACGGGGCCGCGCCGACTGATTTTCACGGCATCAAACGATTCGCGCAACAGGCTCAAATGAGGCTGAAATATTGTTGATTTACGCCGCAGTCGCTGAGTCGGAAAATTTAACCTGATTTTTACTTGCATTCGTGGGTAGTCGAGTTATATTTAAAAATATGAAGAATCTTCTGATCAAAATAGAGATCTCTGTCACATCCGCGGCTTTTCAATGGGGATTGGCCGGGTTGCTACTGTCATTTTCCGCAGTCGAGTTAGGGTCGGAAAATGTCACTTTGACCACTTATTATCCGGCGCCTTCGGGTGTCTATACCAAGATGATTACTACCGGCCAGACCATTCTAGCGCGAGACGGCGGCAATGTCGGCATAGGGACAGGACCGACTGCTCCAGCGGTCACATTGGATGTGAATGGCACCATCAGAGGTACCCTTGTCCAAAATCCAACCTACGCGCCATAGAGCCAGGCGTGGCTATGGGGCATTATTAGCCTCCCTATGGTTATGTACCTTATGTGAATCGCCTCTGAAGGCGCAAGGCCTTCCCGCGACATTCAATTACACTGGAGCAGCGCAAACGTGGGTGGTTCCTCCGGGCGTCACCTCCGTCCGAGTCGACGTAAGAGGCGCCCAGGGAGGGCAAGGGTTTTATGGCGGATTAGGAGGGCAAGGAGGGCGCGTACAAGCGACCATTCCCGTGACGCCCAATGAAACGCTTTATATTTTGGTGGGAGGAAGAGGCCATTTCGGCGACGTGGGTTATACAGGCGGATATAACGGGGGAGGCCTCGGCTGCGCGTATGGGGGAGGAGCTGGAGGAGGAGGAGCCTCGGACATTCGTCGAGGGGGAAGCACGTTAACCCATCGTGTCGTGGTCGCGGCAGGCGGTGGAGGAGGCGGCATAGGAGGAGCTGGGGTGGGTTGTCGAGGCGACGGCGGCACTGGCGGAGGGTTAATAGGCGGCAATGGAGGAGACGGCGGAATCGTAGGCACCCCCCCGCTTCCTCGAGCATCCCCGCCATACTGCTCTTACGCCGGCTTAGGCGCAACCCAAGTATCCGGGGGTATGGGCGGGGCCTGCGATGTCCCGGGAGCCAACGGCAGTCTCGGATTAGGAGGTGATGCCGGCAGCTGCTATAACGGAGGCGGTGGAGGGGGTGGGGGATTTTATGGCGGCGGCGCCGGGGCAAGCAGCGTGGATGAGTACAGCAATACCTGCGGCGGCGGCGGCGGCGGCGGGTCCAGCCTCATCCCCGCCGGAGGAAACAGCACCGCGGGTTTTCAAGACGGCCACGGCTTGGTCATCATTGCCCAAGCTGATAATTGTAGCGGCCCAGTGACCATCAATTGGACCGACCCCAACCTCGTCCCCAATAGCACCCTTATCCGCGCAAGGCATGTTGAGGAACTCCGTACCTGGATCAATAGTCGGCGGGTCGACGCCATGCTGGCGCCAATCGTTAATTGGACTGATCCGATCCTTACGCCTAATGCGACCAAGATCAAGGCCTCTCATCTCATTGAGATGCGAACGGCTATCAGCGAAGTTTATGCGGCCTGCGGAATCGCTGCGCCCGCTTGGACAGACTCGACCCTGGCTCCAAATACCACTCTTATCCGCGCAAGGCATATCGAAGATCTTCGCAGCGCGACCGCCAACGCCCCTTAGAATATTTGCCATTCGTCCTGCGCGCCTGAACCCGGCAGGCTGTTGCGTCCGGACTGGGTTCCAGGCCGACCTCCCCATTGACAAATTGCTATAATTATTGGATTCTTCGTCGTTTTTGATGCCCAATAAAGTCCTCCTGATTCGCCTGTCCTCGCTAGGCGACGTCGTATTGACCGCGCCCGTATTGCGCGCCATCAAGGCTCATTGGCCGGATTGCCGCGTCTCGCTGCTGGTCAAGCCCGACTTTGCCGAGGCCTTGCAAGGACATCCTTGCCTCGATGAGATCATCCCGTTCGAGGGCCTTTCGCCCGCCCTGGCTCGCATCCGCGAGGGCGGCTTCACCCACGTTCTGGACCTTCACGGCAATCTCCGCTCCTTTCTTCTGCGCCGCCTTTGCGGCATCCCCGTTCAAGCCGTTTATCGCAAGCACGCCCTAGCTCGCAGGCTGTTCGTGGCCTTTGGATTTCGTTCCCCTTCTCTCGAGATGCATACCGTGGAAAGATACCTGGATGCTCCGCGCTCCTGGGGCATTCCCCCGGCGGCTCCGCGGCTGTCGTTGGAGGATGTTCGCGGAGGCTCCAAGCTCCTTTCCGCGGGCACCGGCCATGTGCTATTGATCCAGACCGCGTTTTTGGGAGACACGCTTCTGACCCTGCCCCTGGCCCGAGGGCTCAAGGCTCAGGGGGCCAGGCGGCTCTCCGTGCTGACGCTGGAAAGCCATGCCGAGCTATTCCGCGGCAGCGAATGGGTCGATGAGGTGATCATCGACCGCAAGAGGGGCGAGCATGGCGGCTTGCGCGGATTGCTGAGATTGTCCCGACGGCTTCGGAGCGAGGCCTTCGATTTGGCCGTGATCCCTCACCGTTCGTTTCGCAGCGCCTTGCTCGCTTATCTTGCGGCCATCCCGCGCCGGGTCGGATTCGCCTCCAGCGCGGGACGTTGGTTCTTGACCGACGCGCTCCCTTTTTCCTGGCTGATGCATGATCTGGAGCGCAATCTGAGCCTGCTTGGGCCCCTCGACGGTCGGCGCCTGGCCGAGTTGGGAGACCCGGTCTATCTTCCCGCCGAGCCGGCGCGCGCCGAGGAGCTGCGGCTGAAGCTTCGCGCCGAGGCGGGAGCCGATCATCGCGGCTGGGTCGGGGTGCATCCGGGAGCCGCTTGGACCACCAAGCGCTGGCTTCCCGAACGCTATAGGGAGTTATGCCGCGGCTTGGCCGCGGCGGGTTATGGCGTGGTGCTGATCGGCTCGTCCAAGGACTCCGAGGTTTGCGCCGCCATCGCGGCCGGCTCCGGGGCGCTGGACTGGTCGGGCCGGACGGATCTGAGCCAACTGAGGGCTCTGATGGGATGCCTGTCCTTGTTCGTCACCAACGACTCCGGGCCCATGCATGTGGCCACGGCCAGCGGTGTCCCCACCCTGGCCTTGTTCGGACCGACCAGCCGGGAACTGGGCTTCTTCCCTTACGGCCGAGAGCATCGGGTTTTGGAGCAAGGCCTGGATTGCCGGCCATGCGGACTGCATGGGGGCGCCCGATGTCCCGAGGGGCATTTCCTTTGCATGCGCCTGATCACCACCGACCAGGCTCTCTCGGCGGCCCTCGAGATGCTTGCGCGCGCGCAACCGGCCTCCCCGGCCGCGGCCGGTTCCTTTTCATGAGGATCATCCATCTGCATGACGAGCCATGGGACTCGGGAATCGCCCAATATGCCCTGACCCTGGCCGGGGAGCTTGGCCGGCGCGGCCATGAGATCCAGTTCTGGGCCGCTTGCGGATCGCACGCGAGCCGGCAGGCCAAGCGCGCGGGCCTCGAGACACGGGAAATGGCGGGCCTGGGCTCGATCTTGTCCCTGAGGCGAGAGCTTCTTCGGCGCCGTGCCGATCTGCTCAACCCTCACACCGGATCCACCCAGGTCCTGGCCTTGGCCGCTTCGGCCGGTTTGGATGTGCCCATCGTCAGGACGCGCGCGGACGCGAGGCCGCCTCGGGGAGGATGGCCGGCAAGCCTCTTAGCCTCCCGCACCCGGGGTTTCATCGCGCCCAATACGAGGCTCGAGCAAGCTCTTCGCCGGCTCTTTCCGGGCCGGTCGGTCGCCCTGATTCCCCAGGGTATCGACGCGCCGAAAGATCCGCCGCCGTTGCCGGTGGAACCCAGGATCGGCATACTCGGCCGTCTCGACCCGGTCAAGGGGCATGAGCTCTTGCTTGAGGCCGCCGTGGCCTTGAGAGATTCCCAACCTCGAGCCCGATTCTCAGCCGCGGGGCCTCCGGGCGCCAGGCGGGATTCCCTCGAGCGCTTCCGCGACGAGGTGAGGTCTTTACGGCTTGAGGATCGATTCGAGTTCCTGGGTTTCGTCCCGGATCGCTGGTCTTTCATCGAGCGATGCCGCATCGGCGTGGTCGCCTCGACGGGCTCGGAGGCCGTGTCGCGCGCGGGACTGGAGTGGATGGCCATGGGTCGTCCCCTGGTCGCGGCCAAGGTGGGCTGCCTGCCCGACTTGGTCGAGCACGAGGAAACGGGCTTGCTCTTCGACCCGGGAGACACCCGGGGATTGGAGGAGGCCCTCTCCCGATTGATCCAGGACACCTCGTTGGCCGATCGTTTGGGCGCGGCGGGGCGCAGGCGGTTCGAATCACGTTATTCCTTGGAGCGCTTCGTCCAGAGCACCGAGGCATTCTATGAGCGGCTTCGAAATAATCCACATTAACGGGGAATCAGGCCTGCGCGGCGGCGAAAGGCAGCTCCTTTACCTGGCTTGCGCGCTCAGGCGCAAGGGGCATCGCAATGTGTTGGCCGCGCGCGCCGGTTCGGATATTTCCCGGCAGGCCCGAAGCCTGGGTTTCGAGACCTGGGAACTTCCGTTTCGCGGGGAGTGGGACCTTTCGACCGCGCTCACGCTGCGCTGGAGAGCGCGGGGGCGGGGCCGGACCATCCTGCATGCGCACACGGGCCACGGCGCCTCCATGGCCGCGATCGCTGGCGCCTTCGGGGCCTGCCCGACGGTGTTGCATCGAAGAGTGGACTTCCCTCTCTCCGGATCGATGAGCGCGCGCTGGAAATACGGCAGCGCCGGGGCCGTGGTCGCGGTGTCCGGAGCGATCAAGGAGCTTCTCGTTGCCCAGGGACTGGCCCAGGAGAAGGTATGGGTGGTTCCAGACGGCATCCCCGTCGATGCGGAGGAATGCTCATGGGTGGGAACGGAACGGGGTCGTTTCTCCCCTCCTTCCCCCGCGGAGAGAACGGCTTTCCGAGACGCGATCTCGGCCGAGTTCAATATCCCCAAGAGGGCCGCCTGGGTGGGCAATCTCGCCGCCTTGGTGCCGCACAAGGATCATGACACCCTGATCGCGGCCGCGGTGATCGTGCTGCTCAAGAGGCCGGATACGGCGTTCCTGATCGCCGGCGAGGGCCCTGAGCACGGGAGGCTGCTCGAGCAGATCCGCCGCCTGGGCCTGCTGGGGCGGGTCTTTCTCCTGGGTCGATTGCCGGAGCCGATCCCGTTGCTCAAGTCGCTGGACCTCTTCGCCCTCTCCTCCTGGGGAGAAGGGATGGGCAGCGTGCTTTTGGAAGCGGCGGCTTGCGGGGTACCCATCGCCGCGACCACCGCGGGAGGCATACCCGAGGTCATCGAGCATGAAAGGAGCGGGCTCCTGGCGTCGCCCCGCCAACCCGAGGCTTTGGCGGCCAATATCGTGCGCCTGGCCGAGGATCCGGGCCTGGCTCGGCGCCTGGCGGCCGCGGCTCGGGCCGATTTGGGCCGCTTCAGCCTCTCGCGCATGGCCGAGGCGGTGGAGAATATCTATGGCGAACTCGTCGCGTAGTCCGGCTGGAGCGATCCCGGGTGGATTGAGCGTCTCCCTCATCGCCAGGGACGAGGAGCGGGACTTGGGCGAGGCCTTGGACAGCGTCGGGGGCATCGCCGATGAGATCATCGTGCTGGTGGATGAGCGCAGCCGCGACCGAACCGAGGAAATCGCTCGCGGCCGCGGGGCGCGGGTCAGCCTGCGTCGCTTCGACACCTTCGCGGGTCAGAAACAGGCCGCCCTCGATCTGTGCGGAAGCCGTTGGGTGCTTTCGCTCGACGCCGACGAGCGGCTTTCGCCGGCCTTGCGCGGCGAGATACTCCGGGGGCTCAACGGCGAAACCCGGTTCGCCGGCTTTGATATCCCCTTTCATATCCATTTCATGGGCCGGCGTTTGAGATTCGGAGGATTGGGCTCGGAATCCCATCTGCGTCTGTTCCGGCGCGACAGCGCCCGGTTCACCGGCGGCAGGCTCCACGAGGGATTGGAGGTCAGCGGTCCGGTCGCGCGATTGACCCATCCGATCATCCATCAATCCTATCGCGATCTCGCGGATTATCTCCGAAAGCTCGACCTCTATACCTCCCTGGGAGCGCAGAAACTCAAGGCGAGCGGGCGCCGTTTTCGGCCATGGCATCACCTGGTGCTTCCATGGGAATTCTTTTCCAGGGCCGTGCTGCGGCTGGGCTTGCTGGACGGACATGCCGGCTTGATCTGGGCGGCCCTCTCGGCGTACCATGCCTGGCTCAAATATGCAAAACTAAAAGAACTCGAATGATGGAAACGCTCGCTGCCGCGGGAGCCGCGGCCGCTGTCCTCAGCGCCCGCTGGAACTGGTGGAGGCCCAGGGTGAAGGGCCTGCCCGTGCTCATGTATCACAAGGTGGGCGATTATCCCGCGGGCTCCAAGCTCAAGAGCCTGTGGGTCAGCGCGGAAGCCTTCCGGAAACAGCTCGAGTATCTCAAGCGCCGAGGCTATACTCCCTTGCTGTTCTCCGAATGGCGCGCCGCCGAGCTCGGGCAGAAGCCCCTGCCCGAGCGGCCGGTGATGATCACGTTCGACGACGGCTACGCTAATAATCACGCCGTCGCCTTCCCCCTATTGAAGGAATTCGGGATGAAGGCCAATATCTTTCTCGTCCACGAGACCCTCGACACCCATAACTCGTGGCACGATCCCGAAAGCGAGCCTTGGATTCCCATGCTCAGCACCTCCATGCTCGGCGAGATGCAGGACTCGGGCCTCGTCGAATTCGGCTCGCATACCATGAGGCATCGCAATCTCACCGCCCTCTCCCTCGAGGAAGTGAGCTGGGAGCTCAAGGAAAGCAAGAAGCGGCTTGAGCAAAAGCTGGGCCGGGAGATGCTCGGCTTCGCCTATCCCTATGGGGCGGGAGCCTATCATCCGGAGATCCGCCGCCTGGCTCGCAAGGCCGGGTATCGCTACGACTTCGGCATCAAACAAGGGATAGCCCCTCTGCCCTGGGATCCCGAATCCGGTCCTATCAAGCGCCTATTCGTGCGCGGTGACGATTACATGCTCGATTTTCATTTGAACATGACTCGCGGGAGGGCGCGATTCTGACCGCGATCGACCTATGGGTGACTCCTTAATGCCGAATCCTAACAGCATTCTCATCATCCAACTGCGGCGGATCGGCGACGTGATCTTGACCACTCCGGCCGTCGAGGCGCTCAAGAGCGCCTATCCCCAGGCGCAGATCGATTTCCTCGCGGAGAGACCCGCGGCCGAGGCGCTTGAGGGCAATCCTCATCTGCGCGAGGTGCTGATCTACGAGGCCGGCTCTTTGTCTCTGGGGCTCTCCTGGATGAGCCGGATCCGTTCGCGCGGCTATGATTGGGTGATCGATTACATGGGCAATCCGCGCACGGCCCTGCTGACGGCGCTCAGCGGGGCGATGCTTAAGGCGGGTCCGGGACATGTGTTCCACCGTTGGGCCTACAATCGCCGGTGGCTGCAATCCGCGCAAACTCAGTACTCCGCGCGGGAAAAGGTGCTGGCTCTGCGCTCCCTCGGCGTGTCGCGGGAAGGCGAGGCCTTGCCCAGGCTTTATTTCGGGCTCGGGGGACGGCCGGAGAACTTGATGGGACTGATCCCCTCTTCGCGGCGCAAAACCAGGCGCTGGCCGGCCCGGTCCTTCGTAGAGCTGGGGCGGGAGCTGGCGCGTCGTCATGGCTGCGGCATACTCGTGTTCTGGGGTCCGGGAGAGAGGGAACTGGCCCAAAGCGTGGCCGCGGGCATCGGCCCCGCGGCCCAGATCAGCCCCGCCACGCCGACGCTCAAGGCCTTGGCGGAGCAGATCGCTCGTTGCCGCCTCATCGTGAGCAACTGCAACGGCCCCAAGCACATAGCCGTGGCTCTCGGCATTCCCACGGTGACGATACACGGCAGCAGCGATCCCAAGGCTTGGACGCCCCCGCATCCGTCGCACAGGAGCGTGCGCAAGGAGGAGCTCCACTGCATCGGCTGCCGGCTGAACGAATGCCCTTACGACTTGGAATGCATGAACGGCTTGGAGCCGCGCCGGGTGCTTGAGGCCGTCTCGAGCTTGCCGGCGGAGCGGGTCGGATCATGAGCTGGGAACGGCGCAGATCCGAGCTCAGAAGCGGTCCTTGGGGCCGGCTTTTGCTGCTCTTGCTTTCGTGGGTCTACGCCTTAGGCATGGCGACTCGCGGATTGCTCTACTCGCTCAAGGTCTTGAAGCGAAGGAAATTGTCCGCCAAGGTCATCTGCATAGGCAACATCACCACCGGGGGCACCGGCAAGACGCCGACCGTTCTCCTGGCCGCCCAGACCTTGCGCCGCAAGAGCCTGGAGGTCGCCATATTGAGCCGAGGCTATGGGCGGCTGGCGCCCGGAGCGGAAGTGACCACCTTGGTGGACGGCCGCTCCGTGCCCTGGAGCCGCTGCGGAGACGAGCCCTGGATGATGCACCAGGCCCTGCATGGCCAGAACATCCCGATACTGGTCTCCGCCAACCGGCTCAAGGCCGGCCAAGAGGCCATCCGCTTTTATCATTCCCGCCTCTTGATCCTCGATGACGGGTTCCAGCATCTGGCCGTCAAGCCGGATCTCTCCATCGTGCTCATCAATGCCACGGATCCCTTCGGTGGAGGAAAGCTCCTGCCGCTCGGCAATCTCCGCGAGCCCTTGAGCTCTCTCAAGAGGGCCGATATGGTGGTGATCACCCACGTGGACCGGGTCTCGGATAAGGAACTCGAGGCCATACGAAAACGCATCGCCTCGGTGGCGCCCAAGATGCCTCTGATCGAGGCCGAGCATAAGGCGGATTTTCTTTTCGACCTCAAGACCGAGCGCAAATTCCGGCTCGCCCATCTGGCCGAGCAGAAGGTGGTTTCGCTCTGCGGCATCGCGGACCCCAAGTCTTTCGAGGAGCAGCTGGAGAAGATCGGCTGCAAGGTGACGCAAAGATGGCGCTATCCCGATCATCACGCCTACCGCCTCCGGGAGCTGCGCGCCGTCGAAAAGCTCCGGGGCGGGTTGCCCGTGATCACGACCTTCAAGGACATGCCCAGATTGCCAAAGGGCTGGCAGAGCGTGGTCTCGGGGGAGATATTCGCGCTGGCGGTCAAGCTGGACATAGTCAAGGGCAAGAATCTCTGGCTCGACAAGCTCGATCGCCTGGCCGACGAGGCCCTGGCATGAGATCCGCGTTGGCCGCGCTGGCGCTGTGCTTGGCCCCGCCTTCCCATGCGGTCGTTCTCTCCTCTGCCACGCTCTCCAATCCTCATCAGCTGATCAAGGGCCTGCTCCCCCACTCAACGGCCTATCTCAACCTGCCCGTCTTCCCGGAGGAGCTGGTTTTCGACGTCTCTTGGGGCGTGATCGGCGTGGGACAGGCCAGGTTGTCGGTTCGCCAACTCGTGGATTTCTCCGGCCTTGCCGCCTATCATCTCAAGGCCGAGGCTCGTTCGAACAAGTTCTGCGACAATTTTTACAAGGTCCGGGATGAGAGCGAGTCTTGGATGGACGCGTTGACCCTCGGCTCCTTGGGTTATTGGAAGAGGCTGCGCGAGGGCGGCTTTTTCAGGGATGAGTGGGTGCTCTATGATCATTCGAACCGCTCATTCCTGGCCAAGACCACGGGCAAGGACGGGAACTTCACGTTCCGGGGAGGCACGGTGCCGGTCTCGGTGCAAGACGTGCTCTCCAGCCTTTATTTCGTCCGCACTCAATCGCTCGAGCCCGGGCGCGAGATCGCCTTGGACATCAACACCAAGCAGAATTGGCCGCTGATCGTGCGCGTGATCAAGCGTGAGAGGATCAAGGTGCCGGCGGGCCGGTTCAACACCGTCTTGCTCGAGCCGGGCCTGCGCGACGAAGGGATATTCATCCAAAAGGGCAAACGCCTGCGCATATGGGTGACCGATGACGGTCGGCGCATCCCCGTCAAGATGTCGGTCGAGGTGTTCTTCGGGCATGTCAGCGCCTCGCTGCTCAGCGGCGCGTGACTTCCCTTTTTGTATAATAATTAGATGCTTTCCACCGGGCCTGAACGCTTCAAGCTCAGGCGTCTGGTCTCCCTATTTAAGGGAAAGGCCGTGCTGGTCATCGGCGATATCATGCTCGACCAGTACATACGCGGAAGCTCCAGCCGTATCTCTCCCGAGGCTCCCGTTCCCGTGGTCAAGGTCACTCAGGAAAGCTATGTCCCGGGCGGGGCCGGCAATGTCGCCAATAATTTGGCCGCTCTGGGAGCCAAGGTGAGCGTCATGGGAGTCATCGGAAGCGACGAGACGGGCCGCAAGCTCGCCTCGGAGCTCCTGGCCAAGAACATCGGCATCGAGCACTTGCTCACCGATCCCGAGCGGGTGACCTCCCTCAAGTGCCGGGTCATCGCCGAGCGCCAGCAAGTGGTGCGATTCGATCGCGAGACTCAGGGACCGCTTCTGGACGGCAGCGAAAACCGCTTGATCGAGCGTCTTCCCGACGCGGTCAAGAAGGCGGACGGCATCATACTCTCCGACTACGGCAAGGGCATGATATCCCCCCGCTTGCTCAAAACCGCCATCGCCCTCGCTCGCAGGTGGGATATCCCTATCACGGTCGATCCCAAGGTCGAGCATTTCCGCCGCTACCAGGGCGTCACCTGCATCACTCCCAATCTCCAGGAAGCGTGGGCGGGAATGAGAAAGATCCCGCAGGCCGGCCTCCCCGCGCTCGAGAGCTTGGGGCGGGATATACTGAAAGCCCTGCGCAGCGATTCCGTATTGATCACGCGCGGCCCGGACGGCATGAGTTTGTTCAAGGACGGAGGCCAGGTGGTCCATATTCCAACCCAAGCCCAAGAGGTCTTCGATGTCACGGGCGCCGGCGATACCGTGATAGCGGCCCTCACCTTGGCCTTGGCCAGCGGAGCCGATATCAAGAGAGCGGCCATGATCTCCAACCAAGCGGCCGGCATAGTCGTAGGCAAGCTGGGCACCGCGACGGCCTCGGTCGATGAGCTGCTGGAGGCCCTGCGATGAAGGGAGAGGCCCTCGTGGTCATCCCGGCGCGCTACGGCTCCACTCGTTTCCCCGCCAAGGTGCTGGCCCTCTTGGGCGGAAAGACCATCGTCGAATGGTGCTATCGTGCGGCGGTCGAGGCCCGAGTGGGCCCCGTGCTGGTCGCCACCGAGGACCGGCGCGTGCTCGAGGCGGTGCGCGGCTTCGGAGGAGAGGCTGTCTTGACCCCGAAGAGCTGCGCCACGGGAACCGACCGGGTCTACGCGGCGTCTAAGAGTTTCAAGGGCAAATTCGTGATCAATCTCCAAGGGGATCAGCCGTTGGTGCGGCCTCAGACGCTGCGCAAGGTCCACGAGCTGTTGCGGCGTCAACCGCGGGCCGACATCGCCACTCCGGTCATCCCTCTCTCGGATGCCGGACGGGTCAACAATCCCAACGTGGTCAAGGGCGTGGTCGGGCATGACGGAAGGGCCCTCTACTTCTCTCGAGCGCCGGTTCCATTTCCCCGCGACGGGGGGCCTATCAGGCGTTATGAGCATCTGGGCATTTACGGCTTCACGCGCCCGGCTCTCAAGAAATTCGTGGGCTTGCCCCCCTCGCAGCTCGAGCGGGTCGAGATGCTCGAGCAGTTGCGGGCGCTGGAACATGGGATGTCCATTTACGCCACGGTAGTCAGCGATAGGGCGGTCGCCATCGACACGCCGGAGGACTTGCGGCGGGCCGAGGAAATGCTCAGGGAGATAGCATCATGACAAAATACATCTTCGTGACCGGCGGCGTGGTCAGCTCTTTGGGCAAGGGGATCAGCGCCTCCTCCATAGGCAAGCTGTTGCAGGCGCGCGGCCTTTCGGTGGCGATGCTCAAGTGCGACCCCTATATCAACGTGGACCCCGGGACCATGAACCCTTTCCAGCACGGCGAGGTCTATGTCACCGAGGATGGAGCCGAGACCGACCTCGACTTGGGCCACTACGAACGTTTCCTCAACAAGGACATGCATCACACCAATAATTTCACCGCGGGCAAGGTCTACGAAGCCGTCATCGCCCGCGAGCGAAGGGGCGATTTTCTGGGAACGACGGTGCAGGTCATTCCGCATATCACCGACGAGATCAAGAGCCGGTATCGCAGCGTCTCCAAAGGGGCTGATGTGGTGCTCATCGAGATAGGCGGCACGGTCGGAGACATCGAGAGCCTTCCCTTCCTTGAGGCGGCCCGCCAGATGGGCCTGGAGGCCGGCAAGGACAACGTGCTCTTCATCCATGTCACCCTCATCCCCTATATCCGGGCCTCGGAGGAGCTCAAGACCAAGCCCACGCAGCATAGCGTGGGCAAGCTGCGCGAGATCGGGATCAACCCGGACATCATCATCTGCCGCGCGGAAAAGCCCATCTCCAACGAGATGAAGGCCAAGCTAAGCCTTTTCTGCTCGGTGCCCAAGGAGTCCGTGATCGAGGCTCCGGATGTGGAAAGCATCTACGAAGTGCCCCTGATTTTCCATAGGCAGGGGCTCGATGAGCAGATCATGATGCTGTTGCGCCTGCGCACCCAGCAGAAGGATCTGGACAGCTGGAGCGCCGTCGTGCACCGGCTCAAGAACCCGAAAAACGAGGTGACCGTCGCTCTTGCGGGCAAGTACACGGATTACAAGGACGCCTACAAGTCCGTCAATGAATCCCTGATCCACGGTGGGATCGCCAACGAGGCGAAGATACACATCCGATTCCTCGATACCACCAGCCCGGACATACAAAGCCAGCTGGAAAACGTTCATGGCATCCTGGTGCCTGGCGGGTTCGGGGACCGGGGCATCGAGGGAAAGATCAAGGCCGCGCAGCTGGCCCGCGAGGCCAAGATCCCGTATTTCGGCCTTTGCCTCGGGCTCCAGATCGCGATCATCGAGTTCGCCCGCAACGTGCTCAAGCTCAGCGCGGCCCATTCCACCGAATTCGACCCCAAGACCCGTTATCCGGTCATAGACCTGCTGCCCGAGCAGAAGAACGTCAAGGAGATGGGAGCGAGTATGCGCTTGGGCATCTATGAGTGCGCTCTCAAGAAGGGCAGCCTGGCCCACAAAGCCTATGGCCAGAACGCGGTGAACGAGCGGCACCGACACCGCTACGAGGTCAATAACAAGTTCCGCAAGCTGCTGGAGGATTCGGGCCTCATGGTCACCGGCATCCATGCTCCCAAGAACCTCGTGGAGATCGTGGAGCTGCGCAATCATCCTTGGTTCCTGGCCGTCCAATTCCACCCCGAATTCAAGAGCCGGCCGGAGCGGCCGCATCCCCTTTTCGCGGATTTTATAGCCGCCACGGTCGAGCGCGCGCACGGTTCGCAATCCCCGAGGAAAATGCCCACCCATGTCTAAGTCGGTCAGGATCAAGGTCAAGGACGTCGTTTTCGACAACAGGGCGCCGGTCGCATTTATCGCGGGCCCCTGCGCCATGGAATCCGAGGCTTTGCTGCGCAGGGTCGGCCGTGGTCTCAAGCGGGAATTCTCGAAGCTCGGCCTGCCGTTCGTGCTTAAATGCTCCTTCGATAAGGCCAATCGCAGCTCTATCGACTCGTACCGGGGTCTGGGCGCGGAAAAGGGCCTTCAGATCCTCGCCAAGATAGGAGGCGAACTGGGCGTTCCCACCATTTCCGACGTCCACGAAGCGGCCCAAGCGGCGCTGGCCGCTCGCTATGTCGATATACTGCAGATCCCGGCCTTCCTTTGCCGCCAAACCGATCTTTTGATCGCCTGCGGCCGCACCGGAAAGCCGATCAACGTCAAAAAGGGGCAGTTCATGGCGCCCTGGGATATGCGTAACGCGGCCCGGAAAATCGAGTCCACGGGCAACCGCCGTATTCTCCTGACCGAGCGAGGGACCACCTTCGGTTATGGCAACTTGGTGGTCGACATGCGCTCCCTGGAGATCATGCGCGGTTTCGGCTATCCCGTGATCTACGACGCCACTCATTCCGTGCAATTGCCGGGCGCGCTGGGCCATGCCACGGGAGGCCAGCGACAATACGCCATTCCTCTCTCGCGGGCCGCCGTCGCGGTCGGGGTGGCCGGACTTTTCCTGGAGACTCATCCCGATCCGGAACAGGCCCTTTCCGATGGGCCGAATTCCGTAAGGCTTAGGGATGTTCCGCAGCTCGTGCGGCAAATGCGGATGATTGATTCCTTGGTTAAAAAAGTTAAGATTAACGGAGGGCGCACGGAGCCGGTGAGATGAAATGCCTTAATTGCGGTCAAGAAAACAAGGACTCCGCCAAGGTCTGCAAAAAATGCAACCGGGGCTTGAGCGCCGCGCCGGCGTGGTTTCCTGATTTCCGCTGGCATCTGAAAACCTTGGGCTTCATTTATCTTGGCGTCGTGGCCTTCTATTTCATCACCACTTTCGCTCTCAGGCAGCTGCCCAAGCCGTACCACCTCCGAGAGATCCCTCCGGAGATGACCCCCTGGCTTCGCAAAGGGCCCAAATTCCTTCCCGAGGATCAGCTCAAGGCACCCGCAGACGCGCCCGCGCCGGCTCCTGCGGCGCCGTGAGGCCGACGGCTGGTTTGGCCGGAGCCTTCGTCGCGGCCTTCGCCGCGTGCCGGCAGATGGCCCCTATGGCGCCTTTGGAGCCTCAACAGACCCTGGAAACCTTCACTCTGCGCCAAAGCTATCAGGGCCGCCTGGGCTGGGAGATGCAAGCCTCCCAGGCCTGGCTCAAGGAGGATTCGAGCGCGGCCATCCTGCGCGAGCCTCGCATGCAGATCTACCAAGAGGGCCGGGTCGCCAGCCGTCTTAGGGCAGCGAAGGGATTCGTGCAGACCGCCACCTACGACATACGTCTCTCAAGCCAGGTGGTCGTCAATGGCGTCCAGGAGCAAGCCGAGCTCTCGACCGACGAGCTTCACTATTCCGATCAAAAAAGGAAGTTCTTCACGGATAAGCCCGTGCTGGTGAAAAAGCCGGGGTCCACCATGCGAGGCCGGGGCCTCGAGGCGACGGCAGACCTCTCCGAGATCACGATTTTCGATCAAAAATCCGTGCTGGAGCGCACGCCATGAGGATCTGGGGCGCTTGTTTGGCGATTCTATGGGCCTTCCCCGTCCTAGCCGGGACCCCGGCTTCCGTGGTGGAAAGCCGGCAATGGAAGGTCATCTCCCGGGAACGGGGCAAACGCATCGATGAGCTCAGCGGAGATGTTACCTACAGGGCCGGTCCCACCTTGCTCAAGGCTGATTGGGCCTTGAAGGAGGAGGCTCTCTCCCAGTGGACGCTGAAGGGCGGCATAGCCTTGGAACGCCGACTGGGCTCCGGTGACAGGCTTTTCGCCTGGGGCGACGCGGCGGCTTACAACGAGGCCACTCGAGCCGGCTCGTTGACGGCGAAGGATCGCGTCAAGATGAGGCGCTCCCCGGCGCTCGGCGAGCCGGATCATGGCAGCGCCGGCCGCGCGGACTGGGACGACAATACCGTGACGCTCAGCGGAGCGGTGCATATCTGGGGCCCGCGGCTTGAGAGTTGGTCTGACAAGGCCGATATCGTCAGAGGGCGATCCGAGCTTATCCTTACCGGAGGCAGACCCGTGCTACGCAAGATCGAGGGCGACTGGACCGGCGCCATCAAGGCGGATAAGATCACCGCCTGGGATGGCCCTCGTCGCATGGCTGCTGACGGAAAGGCGGTGGGCTGGCTGCGCATACCGCGAGAGGCTAGCGAGCCCGCCCGATGAAGCTGATCGCCGATCAAATCAGGAAGCGTTACGGGCAACGGGAGGTCGTACGGGGCGTCTCGCTCTCCGTCAGTTCCGGGGAGATAGTCGGCCTGCTGGGGCCCAATGGGGCGGGCAAGACCACTACTTTCTACAGCCTCGCCGGATTTATCCGGCCTGAAGACGGCCGCATCCTGATGGACGGGCAGGATGTGACGAGGCTGCCCATGTTCACCAGAGCCAGGCTTGGACTGGGCTATCTGGCGCAAGAGCCCACGGTGTTCCGGGGTCTGACGGTGGAGCAGAATCTGAGGGCGGTGCTCGAGCGCACGATCAAGAGCCGTATCGAGCAGATGCGGCGGGTCAAGGAGCTGCTCGAGGAGTTCGGCCTATGGGAATTGCGGCGCCAACAGGCCTGGAGCCTGTCCGGCGGCGAGAAGAGGCGTTTGGAAGTGGCCCGGGCCATGATCAACAATCCCAAACTCATATTGCTCGACGAGCCCTTCGTCGGCATCGATCCCATCACGGTAGGCGATCTCAAGGAGCTGATCAAAAAGCTCCGGACGCAGGGCATCGGCGTTCTCATCACCGACCATAACGTCCGGGAGACGCTCCCGATCATCGAGCGGGCCTATCTCATCTACGACGGCCGCATCCTCGTCGAGGGCAATTCCGATCAGCTGCTCAACGACCCCCAAGCCCGGGAGTTGTATCTGGGCGAGAACTTCAAGATATAACCGGCCGAGCCTTATTTGTAGCCGCGCTCCCATTGCCCGTAGAGAGGATTGGGGATGACGAAAAAACGGCCACCCCAGCGGGCATCCTCGTCGCTTCTCGCCGCATAGGCCTGCGCCTCGTATTTCTCCTCGAAATCGCGAAAACTGTCCCCGAAGAGCGCGATGATCGGCATGGGAGACCGCGCCTGGCAGCGGGGATTCTGCCCGCGCTTGCCCTGCTCCACGCAACGCCGCCGCGCTTCCTTGGTGTCGGCCTTGTCGATCTTGCCGAGCAACAGGTCTCCATCCTTGAACAGCCCGAGAGCTCCCAGATTCTCGATAGTCGCCTCTTCCTGAGAGCTCCTGCGGTCGGTGATGAAAACGACATGCCCCCCCTCAAGCGATCTTACCCTATCCAAGAATTCCCTCGCCCCGGGGATGGGAACGCCCTCCTTGCGCCGGACCCAGGCGTCCCATGATTGAGGGTCATAGGGCTTGCCGCCCAGCTCGATCTGATATTGAAGGTTGCTCAACACGGTCTCGTCGACGTCGAGAACCACGGCCCAATCGCCCTTCTGGCGCCGCGAGGCCTTCTCGACCGCCTGGCCTCCCCAACGGAATGCCTGCACGCAGGCCTTGGCGTATTCCACCGAGTCCCGCACCCAAAGAATCTCCCGCGGAAGCGACTCCTTCTTGGCCGCCCCGAGCTCCAGCTTGCCGGCCGCCTGTTTCTGGACGGCTTCAAGCTCATGCGGGGCGGGACTTTCCTTGGCCGGCGCCGGCGTGGCGGCTCGGCTATGAGCCGAACATGACAAGATGACGGCTAAAATCGCTGCTTTCATGTTGATTCCCCCTCATTGGATCGATGAGGCATTCTAGTATGGAAGCTCATGGGAACGCATGAGTCCAACGGGCCCCTGGATGTCTAGGTCCTTAGGTGAAAGTCTCGAGATGCGTATGCAAGCCCATCCGCCTGGCCCGGGAGAGAGCCCGCCCGAATAGGGACTCCGCGGAGAGCGCGCGGCCCTGCGCGTGCAGCAGCTGGGCCAGGGCCATTTGCGCCAGGATGACGCCCCGATCCTCGTGGGCTCGGGAAAACGAAGAGAGCGCCTTCTCGAGCCACGGCCGGGCCTCGGACAGTCTGCCTCCGTGAAGATGAATCTTCCCGATCCCCCAATGCACATAGGCCAGGTCGACCCGGTCCTCGAGCCTGCCGTAAAGCCGAGCCGAGCGTCCATAATGCGCGAGGGCCTCCCGGGCGCGCCCTTGCTGCCTTAGAGCGTTGGCCAAGCCGCATTCCGCGTAGGCTTGGCCGAACCAATCGCTTCCGCCGCGAAGCAATCGGCCGGCCCGGCGATAGCAGGACTCCGCGTCCTTGAGCCGTCCCTGCATGCGCGTGATCCCCCCCAGGCCGAAAAGGGCATAAGCCTTGTCCACCGAGTCTCCGTTCCTTGAAAATAGCCGAAATGAACGATGGAAGTCACGCTCTCCTTGGGAGAATTGCCCGAGCAATCTCCTGGCCCCGGCGATGGCCCAAAAGGCGAACCCTGCCGCGGCCCAATCCTCGCTCCTCTCGAAGCGCCGGGCCAGCGATAATAATCGGCGGATGCTTTCGCGATAACGTCCGCTGGCTCGAAGAATCAAGGCCTCCTCGAGCTCGAACCTTAGCCGCCCCTCCGGGGCATGGTCGCGCCACGCCCTGGCCCTCTTGAGGGATATCGTGGCGCCTCGCCAGTCCCCCAAGCTGCGCCGTGCCGAGGCCAAGGCGAGCGAGGCCTCGAAGCGCAGGCTGGGCTCCGATCCGCCGGCGAGCGCCCGCCCATAATGTCCCTGGCAGCGGGACAGGAAGCCAAGGCTGCGCAACGCCTCGCCCATCAAGTACTGGCGTTCCGATTCCCAGGATGGCGGAACCCGGCCGGAGAGCAGGTGCAAGGCGGATTGGGCCCGGCCTGCTTCGAGCTCGTCATGAGCCCGCTCCAGCCCCTGCCATCGCTGCGTCATCGTTGACATTGATTATAGCTAAGCTAACGGCCGGCGTATTCCGCGAGCATTTCCTCGTAGGCTCCGAGAAGCAGCGCGGCGGCGGAGCGGCCGATCGAATTGGTCTCCTCGTAATGGGTTCCCGGCGGACGTGGATGCATGGCTCGATTGGGATTGAATATGAAGTCGTATTCCGGAACGATATAGCCTATCTCGTCGTTGGCTAAGCCGACCAGAACCGCGTGTTTTCCCAGGCGCTGTCTCAGATAAGGTCCCTTGGGGGCGCGGCGGAGATCGGGCGGGTTGGGATTGGTGGGCCGGATCAGGGGATGGCCGAAGCGATAGCGGCCGTCGTAGCCGCCGATCGCCAGCTCGGGGAACATCTCCCCCGGAATCCCTAGAAAGGCGACGGGGCCCGCCTGAACCAGGCTGATCTCGGTCTCGGCCCAGGGTCGCAACCTTTCCGGCAAGGGGAAGAAGATCAAGTGCCGCAAGGAGAGGAAATAGGCCTGCGTTTTCCCGATGCGGCGGCCGTTTTGGCCGAACAGTTTGTGACCGAAGGTCAGATTCGGCATGAAAAAGAGATAACGCGAGTTTTCCACCGGCACGCGCACTAGGCGGGATCGGAAATCGACAGAGCCCTGCGTCCATTCCCCGCCCGCCCGTGTCGCCTTGATCGCCAACGCGGCCACGGCATGACCGACTCTTTTAGCTTCCTCGAAATGCCTTAAAGGCGAATGATCGGTCTCGGGGCTCATCAGGCCTCCGATCAAACCCGACTGGAATACGCAGGTCCCGCCTCCGGCTTCTTCGATCTTCTCGCAGAGAGGCCCCACGTAATCCGACGAGATATGATCGTTGTCCCGTCCGATCACCTCAGGATGGCATGACCATCGCACCAGCGTGGCTAGCGCGCGCTCAGGACTGCGGCGCGAGCGCAGCTGTACCACGTTGATCTCGGGGTCGATCACGATCGGATCTCGCAGATCGTAGCAGAGGCCGTTGGGTTTCGTCTCGACCCGCCATGCTCCGATTTTCGCCTCCTCCAAACGCCCTGACAGGTCCTTGACCAGGGCCACGATGGAGTCGTTGAGTCTCCTCTGGTATTTCTTCTTGACCCCGGAGATGCCCGGCAGCGGACCCCAAAGGCCCAGGGTATCGGGAGCGGAATGGGAGTGGGTGGCGGAGACGAAAAGATATCTATCCTCGCCGAGCCAACCCAGGCTGCGGCGCATCCGCTCTATGTCCTCGCGGTAAAGGCCGATGCTATCGACCCCGACCAAGGCGACGGTTTTGCGGCCATCGGACAGGAGCAAGGCTCGAGCGTAAAGCCGGTCGGCGATGCCGCGCGCCTTGCGGCCGGCCGCGCCATAGCCCGCGAGATATGCCCCCTCGCGTTTGAGATCGGGGGTGATGTCGACCTTGCCGGCCGCGGCGAAAAATGCGGCGCGCGCCTCGCCGGCGATGAGCAGGAGCGAGAGCAGAACCTTAGCCTTGGCGGGAGCCATAGCGACAGTTTGCAATTAAAGGACACCCCTGGCAAGAAGGGACGGCGCGGCAATGCCTCTTGGCGAGCTGGACCAGAAGGGCATGGAACTCGGCGTAGAGCTCGGCCGAGCGCGGCAGTTCCCTTGAAAGCAGACGTTGAGCCCGCTCATAACCGGGCTTGCGGAACCATCCTAGGCGGGAGCCGATGCGAAGGGTGTAAGCATCGATGACGAAGATGGGATGGCCCCCGGCATAAAGGAGTATCGAGTCCGCGGTTTCGGGGCCGATGCCCCACAGGCCCAGCAGCTCGCCGCGAAGGATATCCATCGGCTGACAAAGCCAGCGCGACAATCGTCCCCGCTTCTTGGCGTGACCGGCGAAAATCTTGAGCTTGCGGGCCTTCTGCCTGAAATAACCCGACGATCTTACCAAGGATTGCAGGCGGCCGCTCGGAGCGGCGGACAGCCGCTCCAGCTCCAGCATGCCAGCGGACTTGAGCCGGAGCAAGCTCCGGACCACGTTGTTCCAATTGGTGTTCTGCGTGAGAATGGCGCCAACGCATATCTCGGCGCGTTGCCGCTCAGACAGCCGTCCTTTGAATCCCGGGCGATAAACGGGCCCGCCTCGAGCGCTGACGCTCACGGGCCACCAGCCCTGGGGGCCGAAGGCCTCTAGAAGTTTAGAATAGACGCTCAGGGGCGGCGGCGCGAGCACTTCAGGAGGAAGATTTCTGAAGGACCTTTTCGAGCTTTTTGAGAAGCCGATCCGTATCGAACGGCTTGATGATATAATCCGTGGCACCGCTGGCGAAGGCGGTCTCGACGTCCCCCATGCGGCCCAGGGCCGTGATCATGATGACCTTGATGCGCTTGGTTTCCGGATCCTTGGTCAGCAGCTTGCAGACGTCAAAGCCGCCGATGCGGGGAAGCATGACGTCGAGGAAGATCACGTCCGGCTTTTCCTTGCGCGCTCGCGCCACGGCCTCGGCGCCATCGGTGACATAAGAAGCCCTATAGCCCTTGGCGTTGAGAAGAGCCTCCAGAGTTTGAGCGATCGGCTCTTCATCTTCCACGATCAAGATCTTGGCTGCCATGGTTTCCCCTTATTATAACGCGGTCGGCAGGCTCAAGAGAAGGCTCGAGGCCCCGTCCGCACCCGCCCTGACCGTCAGAAAACACCCTTGATGCTCCGCTACAGCCCTGATAAGACCCAGTCCCAGTCCCGTGGCGGCCATCCGCTCGCCCACGCGCTCGGCCGGATAATAGAGATCCAAGGCCCGCTCGAGCTCCTGTTGAGTGCTGGGCTCGGCCGTATAGCGGAAGTCCAACTCGACCCGATGGCCCGCGGGCCGCACTATCAGCTCCACGGGCCCCGAGAGCCTGAATTTACGGGCGTGGAAGAGAAGGCTTGAGATCATCCTGCTCAACCTATCGGGATCGGCCCGGACCGAAGGCAAATCGCCGGGGATCCGGGTCTCCAGCGGGATCTTGGAGTTTTCAAAACCGTAATGGGTCGCGCTCAGGGCCGAGGCCAGGGCCTCTCGCAAGGGAACCCTGGCCATATCGGGAGAAAAATCCCGCCTGAGCTCCAGATGCGTGAAATCCCGGAGCTCTCCCACCAAGACCGCCAGCCGCGCCAGTTGCTCGCGCATCATCTCGATCCACGGCTTGACTGCCTCGTCGACGGGGCCGAAGACCCCGCCCAACCAGTTGAGCACGGCCATGTTCACCGCGGTCAAGGGAGTGTTCAATTCATGAGCGGCGAACGACAGATAGTGTCCCAGTTTGCGATACTGCCTTTGCGAATACCAAAATCCCGCCAAGCCGCCTAAAATGCAGCCCAAAGAGATTCCCGCCGCGA
This sequence comes from Elusimicrobiota bacterium, assembly GCA_016207665.1. Taxonomy (GTDB): domain Bacteria; phylum Elusimicrobiota; class Elusimicrobia; order UBA1565; family UBA9628; genus JACQPG01. The sequence continues at coordinate 21,765 of JACQPG010000126.1, forward strand.
AAGCGAGGGTCGCTGATCCCATCAGAGGATGCGGGAAGCGGAGCGATGCCGATCGGCTAGCGCCACATAACTGCGCTCGCTTTGGCGCAGATGGGCCAGCTCGCTGGAGGTCAGCTTGCGATGCACTCGGGCCGGGGAGCCCAGAACCAAACTACGGGGCGGTATACGGAAGCCCCCGGGCACCAAGGCTCCGGCCCCGATCAAGCATTCCCGCCCGATGACGGCCTCCATGACGATCGCGCCCATGCCCACCAGGCACAAATCCCCGATGCGGGCCCCGTGGATTATGGCGCCATGCCCCACGGTCACGCCGCGGCCGATCACCGCAGGCACGCCGTTTCGGCAATGGACCACGGCGCAATCCTGGACATTGGACCGTTCTCCCAGGCGGATCGCGTCCACGTCTCCCCTGAGCACGGCCATGGGCCAGACCGAGGCCTGACGGCCGATCAGGACCCGGCCGATGATCTCGGCATTCCAGTGGATAAAGGCCGTGGGATGGATACGGGGGCGGTGGTCCGCGAAGCTTCGAATCATCGAGAATGACGGCGCCAAGCTACGCGGCGCCGGCGTAATTTGTTAGACTTTATCATTACACGCCTTTTCAGGCAAGCCCGTTGCGCCATGGTTCATAGTAGCGACTTTCTCGTTCTAGGCAGCGGCATCTCAGGGCTGTTGGCCGCCTATAAATTAGCTTCCTTAGGGACCGTGCACGTGGTCACCAAAAGGGAGGCCTCGGAGGCCAATACCCGCTACGCGCAAGGCGGCATCGCGGCCGTCACCGCCGCGGGCGACAGCTTCGACCAGCATCTCGCCGATACCATGAACGCGGGAGCCGGCCTTTGTCGCGAGCCTATCGTGAGGATCGCGGTCGAGGAGGGCCCCGCCCGGATTCGTGAGCTGCAGGAGCTGGGCGTCCGGTTCAGCCCTGGATCGGGAGGCAGTCCCGATCTTGGACTCGAGGCGGGGCACTCGCAGAGACGCATACTTCATGCCGGGGATATCACGGGAGAGGAGATCGAGAGGGCCCTGCTGGCTGCCTGCCGTCGCCATTCCAACATCCGGTTTTTCGAGAAGCACCTGGCCATCAATCTCATCAGGGCGCCCGCCGGCTCCATACGAGGCGCCTATGTCATGGAGCGTGATGGCGGAGCCATACACGCCTTTATCGCGACTTCCACCCTGCTGGCCAGCGGCGGGGCCGGGAAAGTGTATATCTACACGTCCAACCCCGATACGGCCACCGGCGACGGGATGGCCATGGCGTTCCGGGCCGGCGCTCCCTTGAGCAACATGGAATTCGTTCAGTTCCATCCCACCTGCCTCTTCCATCCCAAGGCCAAGTCCTTCCTTCTTTCGGAAGCGCTGCGCGGCGAGGGCGGAAGGCTGCTTTTAAAGAGCGGGCGGGCGTTCATGAAGTCATATAACGCCGCCGCCGAGCTGGCCCCGCGCGACATCGTCGCCCGCGCCATAGATTCCGAGCTCAAGAAATCCGGAGACGAGCACGTATTGCTGGATATGACGAACAAGAGCCGCGATTTCCTCAAAGGACGGTTTCCCAATATCTATGACAAACTCCTGGGCCTGGGCATCGATATGGCGGTCGATCCCATACCGGTCGTTCCAGCGGCCCATTTCTTCTGCGGCGGCGTGCGGACGGACGAATGGGGACGCACCGAGCTGCCCGGGCTTTTCGCCATAGGAGAAGTGGCCGATACCGGATTGCATGGCGCCAATCGGCTGGCCTCTAACTCCCTTCTCGAAGGGTGCGTTTTCGCGCATCGGGCTTATCTCAAACTCAAGGAGGAGAGGCGCGGGCCTTCAGCGCCCGCTTTCGAGCCCCCGGCCTGGAACCCCGGCAAGGCCGTGCCCCTGGATGAGGCCGTTGTCATCTCCCAGAACTGGGACGAGATACGCCGCTTGATGTGGAATTATGTTGGGATAGTCCGCTCGAACCGCCGTTTGGAGCGAGCTCTGCGACGCATGAGCCTGCTCAACGCCGAGATCGAGCAGTATTATTGGGATTTTATCCTGACCCCAGACCTCGTCGAGCTGCGCAACCTGGCCGAGGTGGCCACGGCCGTCATACTCTCCGCCATGGCCCGCAAGGAAAGCCGGGGCCTGCATTATAACCTGGACTATCCGTCGGCATTGGAAACCGAGCGCCATGACACGGTATTGAGGAAGTCCCAGGCGCTCAAGGCCCTGCTCGTCTAGCGCGTTTCGAAGATAAGGCCGAGCCTGTCCGGGTTCAGTCGGAGGCCTGAGGGCGGCGTAGCCATTTTTCCCACCCGGTCATCGTGCCGCCTGAAATCCACGATCGATCCCGGAGATCGACGGGACTCCAAGATCGATATTCCCGGCATCGGCGCTCCCAGGCCATGCAAGCGCTCGAACAAGGTCGACTTGCGCCGCAGCAATCCCTGCAAATCCTCAAGAGGCCTATAAGCCTTGTCGGCTTCGATATCAGCGAGGATGAGACGCACGCCCTTTTCGATCCTGAATATCTCGAATTCATATCCGACGATCTCCCTGACCCCCTTTTGCACCGCCTCCAAGTCGAAGACCTCGCCCTTTGTTTTCTGCAACTCGTCGATCTTGAGGTCTATCTCGGAGCCGAGCTGCGCCTTGCGAAGCTCTACGGTGTCCTTCGTGGTAAACGAACAGTACTAACCTGCGGGAGGGGATTTCTAGATGATTATAAGTCGGGACCCGATAAAGGGTCCGCACTTGCGCCGCGCTCGCATGAGAAGCGGCGCTTCTCGATTCGGGGGACGCCGGCCGCTCCTGCTTCTGGAGCCGTTGTCCCGGCCGCGGCGGCCGCAGGGCCCTTCTGCGCCGGCCGCGCCCCGGCTACAATATGGAGGCATGATCTCAGCCGCCGTCGTCTCGATCCTGTTGTCCGTCTTCTCGTCGCCCGCTCCAGCGCAAGCCGAGCTCGCGCTCGACGAATCGCAGCGGGCCGTCCTTGACGGCGCGTTGAAAGACGCGCTCGCGTTCAGGAACAAGAAGCCCGTCCCCGGACTCGCGTCGACGCCCAATCTCATCCCGGCTCAGGCGCCCGGCGCCGGCGAGGCGGCCGAACTGCGCCTGCTGCGCAGGGCCGGCATCCACAGGTTCACGGAGGATTTCCGCGAACTCGAGGACGCGGGCTACGAGATCAAGGTCCAGGCCTGCGAGTTCTTCGCCGCGAGCCCCTCGACCATCCTCCTTCAGGTCCGCAAGCTGCCGGGCGCTCAGAAGACGGCGACGCGCACGGAGGCGCTCCTCGGCGCGCGGTTCGAGGCGCGGGTCAAGGAGCTGGAGAGCGGCGGGCGCCGCGTCGAGGTCGTCTGCTTCAAGGACATGCCCTACGCTTTCGGAGCGCACGCCGTCATCCAGCACCGCTGAGCGCCTCGTAGGCAGGCGGCGGGGCCGTCTTGAGAACCGCCCTCCCCGCGCGCCGCGCGCATCGGAAAGAGGTTCCCCCACCTTCCCCGCGCGGGTACGGACCCTTAAACGGGGCGGAACGATGTACCTTTGAATTCCATCGTCTCGCCCTCCTTGTCTTAGCAACAGGAGTTTAGCGAGGCGATGGCTCGTTTTGGAAGGAAAATCAGCCGCCGGTTCGGCCGCCAACTGAATTTTTGACTTTCACGGTCTATTATGTTGCGTCGAAGAAAATAAATGATCGGAATTGGAGCCTGTTGCATAAACCCGGCGTGATTTTAGAGAATCCTCGTACGCGCGTGCGCGCGCGTACGGAGAAAGCGAGAAAATGGGCTACAACTTCAAAAGCGCGGACCGCGAGACGGCGTACCTGATGCCGCCGAGCCTGAGCGAGTGGCTGCCCGAGGGCCATCTGGCATGGTTCATCGTGGCGGGGGTCAAGAAACTGGATTTATCGGTGTTTCGTGGGGGTTACCATGCCGACGGATTGTGCGCGTCGGCGTACGACCCCGAGCTGATGGTAGGGCTGATGCTGTATTCGTATTGCGCAGGGGAGCGTTCGTCGCGCAAGATCGAGGCGGCGTGCGCGGTGGACGTGGCCTACCGTGTGCTGATGGGAAACCTGATCCCGGACTACTCGACGATCTGCCGTTTCCGGGCGGAGCACGAGGAAGATTTGAAGGGTCTGTTCAAAGCGGTGCTGTCGATGTGCGGAAAGGCGGGACTGGTGAAGGCTGGGATGGTGGCACTGGATGGCACGAAGATGAAGGCGTTTGCGGCCAAGAGCGCCAACCGGAGCTATGATCACCTGCAAGAGGAGATCGACCGGATGTTCGAGGAAGCCAAGCGCAAGGACGCGGAGGAGGACGAACTGTACGGCAAGGACCGCCGCGGCGACGAGATGCCTGAACACCTGAACACGCGAGAGAAGCAGGCGAAGTGGATCGAGGCGGAGATGGGAGGGATTTTGAAGCGAATGAAGGCCGGTGCGCCGACTTTTGCCCCGGTTTACGCGTGAACGGCTCCGCGCCCGCCGATTTTTACGACATCAAACGATTCGTGCAACAGGCTCATTACCGCCACCATTACTACCTTCCGGACGCTCCCTGTCTGCTGTCTTGGCTAGAGTGTTGCAAAATTGCCTTATATGCCGGATTTCATCCAGCCACCCGATCCTGAGGGCTTCCGGCGCTGGAATCGGGATCACAAGGACATGCGCCTGCGCCGCAAGGTCATGAGCGAACGAGAGGCGGTGAAAAGATTCATCAAGAGCGGCGACTATCTGGGATTCGAGCTCTATGGCACGGTGCGCTGCCCCCTTTCCGTGGTGCGGGAGATAGTGCGCCAAGGGCCGCGAAGGTTGCGGCTGGCAGGGCAGGGGCTCATGGACGTGGATTTTCTCCTCGCGGCCGGTTTGGTGGAATCCATGGACATAACCTATGTCGGTTATGAGGCCTATGGCCTTTCGCCCATATTGCGGCGATCCGTCGAGTCCGGGAGCCTGCATTTGACTGAGTGGTCCAATGCGGCCCTAGCTTGGCGCTTTAAGGCAGCGGCCATGGGCGTACCCTTCCTGCCAGCCCGCTCGATGCTGGGCACGGATACCTTTTCCTACAGCAACGCCAAGTCGATCACCGACCCATTCACCGGGCTCAAGGTAGCGCTGTTGCCGGCGCTGACCGTGGACTGCGGGGTGGTGCACGTGCACCGGGCGGATATCTACGGCAATTGCCAGCTCGACGGCATCTCAGGCTTCGCCCTCGAAATGGCCCGGGCCTCCAAGCGCCTGATCGTGTCGGCCGAGCATATCATCGAAACCGAGGAGATACTCAAGCGTCCTGAGAAAACCGCCATCCCATTCTACCTTGTCGATGCGGTCGTCCACGCTCCCTTCGGATCGCATCCGGGCGAGACTTGCTACCTTTATGCGAGGGACGAGCCCCATATCAAGTCTTACTTGGAGTCGGCTAAGAGCGCTCAAGGCATGCGACAGTATCTGGATCGCTATGTCTACGGGGTCGAGAGTCATCGGGATTACCTCGATCTGATAGGTCTCCGCAGACTGAGGCATCTGGTCCGGGAGCGCGGCCGATGAGCGAGCGATATTCGGCCATCGAGATGCTGGTCTGCCTTTCGGCCCGGCAGATGAAGGGTCGCAGCACGGTGTTCATAGGCACGGGCATGCCCATGCTGGCCGCCGCCCTGGCCAAGCGTCTCTACGCCCCCGAGCTCTTGCCCGTCTTCGAGTTCGGCGGAGTGGGCTCGACGTTGGATAAGCTGCCTTTGGGGGTCGGCGAATCGCGGACTTTCCAAAGGGCCTTCGCGGCTCTCGGCATCTGCGATGTCATGGAAACGGCCCAGAGAGGATTGATCCACGACGGCTTCCTAGGCGGGGCCCAGATAGACCCTTACGGCAATCTCAATACCACCGTGATAGGACCCTATTCACGGCCCAAGGCCCGGTTGCCCGGCTCGGGAGGCGGCAATGATGTCGGCTCGCTCTGCTGGAGAACCATCATACTCATGCGCCACGAGAAGCAGCGCTTCGTTCCTAAGCTCGATTTTCTCACGACCCCGGGTTATCTCGACGGGCCTGGGGCGCGGGAAAGGGCGGGGCTTCCGGCCGAGACGGGCCCTCATCGCGTGATCACCGACCTGGGGGTCTTCGACTTCGAGCCGCGCGGAAAGCGGATGCGCTTGATCTCTCTCAATCCCGGGGTCCGGCTTCGGGACGTGGAAGCCTCCACCGGCTTCCCCTTTCCAGTCTCCCGCAGGCTGGCCCGCAATTCGGCGCCCACCCGACTCGAACTGGAGACCTTGCGCGAGAAGGTGGATCCGGGAAGGGTCTTCCTCGCCTAACGCCGGCCCCTGCGCGCCGCCCGCTCGAGCGAGGATTCGAGATCGCGTATGATATCCGCGGGGCTTTCGAGGCCGATCGATAGCCGAACCCCGTCGACATCCTTGATTGCTCCGGCGCCCTCGTAGGCGGAATGGGTCATGGAGCCCGGGATCTCGACCAAGGTTTTCACGTGGCCAAGGCTCACCGCCAGAGTGATGGAGTAGGCGTTTTTTGCCAGATCATTGATGAAGCGCACGGGGTCGGCATTGTCCTTCTTCAGCCTGAAATAGATCATGTTCCCCGGCGCGAAGCTCCCGTCGAAATCCCTCATCTGCCTCGTCGCCAGGGCCCTCTGCGGGAAGTCCGGCAGCCCTGGATAGCGCACGGTCTCGACACGGGGGCTGGAGCGCAGGAATCTCGCCACCTTGAGCGCGGTATATTGTTGGCGCTTGACCCTCACTGGGAGCGTCGGCAAGCCGTAGACCAATATGGACCACGCCGATTTGGAGGCGAGTATCCCGCCGAAATCCTTGCGGAACCACTTGAGAGCCGGATAAAGCTCCCGGCCGCAAATCAAGGCTCCCCCCACCTCGGTCCCGAATCCGCCGATGTTCTTGGTCAGGCTATGCACCACCACGTCGACCCCAAGCTCGAGAGGCCTCTGGCAGAACGGGGTCGCGAAGGTGTTATCTATGATGGAGAGCAGCCTGCGTTCCTTGGGCCTCAAGCGGTTATGAGCATCGCAAAGGCGGCGGATCGTCGCGATGTCGACGAGATCAAGCGTGGGATTGACCGGCGATTCATAGTACAAGAGCCGGGTCCGGGGGTTGATCAGCCGGGCCACGGAATCGGGCCTGGTGAAATCGGCCCGTCTAACGGAGATGCCGAGGCGCGGCAGCCAACGCGTCATCAGAGAATGGGTACAGCCGTAAAGGAGATCATGGCCGATGATCTCGTCGCCGCTCTGCAAGAGCCCGGCCAGCGCGGCCGAAATCGCCGCCATGCCGGAGGCGAAGGTCAGGCAGCCATCTCCTCCTTCCAGTTTCGCCAGCTCGCCCTCGAGCAGCTCCCGAGTCGGATCGTCGAGGCGGTCATAGATATAGACCGGAGCCTTGCCCCGGTCCCGTATCAGCGCTCCGTATTCCTGGAAACCCTGGGCGCCTCTTCGCGCCGATTCGAGGCGATAGGTGGTCGATGACGTCATGGGCGGCACCACATGATGGGCGTAGTCCCATTTGGCGGTCCTCGCCGGCCCATGCACGATCCAAGTAGTTCTCCGATAACCCTCTATAGTATCCCGTTTCTTCATGCCGTTCCCTAAATCGCAACGAAACGTCCCAGGCCCTTTCGTTGCGAGGCGGAATGGGATATGAATACCGACACATTGCCTTGGAAGACCCGAGCCGGCTGCTATTTCACTCCGGAGCCGGCGGCCACCAGCGCGCTTCTCGAGGAACTGGACCTTGCTTATCGAGCTCTCTGCGCGATCCTCTATAATTTCGCGCCGACCTCGGGGCATCCCGGAGGCAGCATCTCGTCGGGTCGCATCGCCCAGGTCCTGGTCCTGAGGACCATGGATTATGACGTCTCCAACCCGGCCCGCCATGACGCCGATCTGCTGTGCTATGCCGCCGGGCACAAGGCCCTAGGACTGTATGCGCTCTGGGCCTTGCGCAACGAATTACTGCGCATCGCCTGGACTCCCGCGCTTCCGCCGGTCGAGCAGCAGCTGCGCCTGGAGGACCTGCTGGGATTCAGGCGCAATCCGGTTCAACGGAGCGAACTCTTCGAAAATTTGCGGGTCAAGCATCTGGACGGGCATCCCACCCCGGCCACTCCATTCGTCCCCTTGGCTACCGGCGCCAGCGGGGTCGGCTTGGGCGCGGCGATAGGCCTGGCTTTGGGCGCCCGTGATTATTACGGCAAGAACGCTCCCCGGATCCATGTCATCGAGGGCGAGGGAGGGCTCACCCCGGGCCGAGTCTCCGAGGTCCTGGCCTCAGCCTCCCGCGCCGGTCTGGATAATCTCGTGCTCCATGTCGACTGGAACCAATCCTCCATAGATTCGGACAAAGTCTGCGCGGAGAATGGCGAGCCGGGCGATTACGTGGCTTGGGACCCCTGCGAGTTGCTGTACTTCCACGGCTGGAACGTTCTCTGGGTTCCCCAGGGCATGGATTTCCCCTCCATCGCCGGAGCCCAAAACAGCGCCCTCGCTCTCGACAACGGCCAGCCTACGGCCATCATCTATCGCACGATCAAGGGCTGGCGCTACGGCGTTGAAGGTAAGGCCTCGCATGGCAGCGGCCACCCGTTCTGCTCCGAGGGTTATTTCAGGACTCTGGAGGAATTCGAGCGGCGATTCAAGGTGGCGCTGCCCCGGCCTGAGCGCTCGCTCGAGGAGACGGCAGTCGAAAAGGCCTATTATGAGACCCTGCTAGGTTTTCGTCTCGGGCTCGAAAACCTTCCCGAGCTGGCGAGCCTGGCGGTGGACCGATTGAGGAGCGCGAGCCAGCGCCTGGCGCGGAAATCACTTTCCCCGAGGCCTGACGCCCCGTTGTTGGGCAGGATGGCTGGGCTTCTCGATCCGCTCAATCCTCCCAGGAAACTACGCTACGTGCCGGGGCGCAACGTCGCGCTCAGGCATGCGCTCGGCGACGCGCTAGGCTGGCTCAACTCCGCCACGGGAGGAGCGCTCATAGGCAGCGCCGCCGACCTCCTCGACTCGACCAGCCTGTCGCTGATGAACGACTCCTTCCCCAAAGGATTCTATCACGCGCGCCAAAACCCGGGCAGCCGCGTGCTGGCCAGCGGGGGCATCTGCGAGGACGGGATGGGCGCCATCATGTCGGGTCTTTCCAGCTACGGAAGGCACATAGGAGTGAGCAGCTCCTATTCCGCCTTCATCGCGGCCCTGCAGCATATTCCCGCCCGGCTCCATGCGATCGGCCAATTGGCCCGGCAAGCGGGCTCTCGCGAGCCGTTTAAGACATGGATCATGATCAACGCCCATGCCGGGCCCATGACCGGCGAGGATGGGGCGACCCACGCCGATCCTCAGGCTCTTCAACTGCTTCAGGACAATTTTCCCGAGGGCTCGTTGATCACCTTGACTCCCTGGGAGCCTCTGGAGATCTGGCCCTTGCTTGCCGCCGGCCTGGCGGCCCAGCCCGCGGTTCTCTGCCCGTTCGTGACTCGACCCGCGGAGCCCGTTCCTGATCGCCAAGCCTTGGGTTTGCCGGGTCCCGAAGCTTCCGCCAACGGCGTTTACGCGGTCCGGCGCTCCACCAGCCCCGCGACCTTGGTTCTTCAGGGAAGCGCCGTGGCCCATGTGTTCTTTCGGGAACTTCTTCCGCGTCTCGATGCCCTGGGACGCCCCTTGAACGTGTTCTACGTCTCCAGCGCGGAGCTCTTCGATCGCCTTCCGGATGGGGAGAAAGAGCGGATATTCCCCTCCTATCTGCGCAAGAACGCCCTGGGCATCACGGACTTCACCTGGCCCACGCTCTTGCGCTGGCTCAACGAGGATATTCGCCCCGAGCGTTGCCTCCACCCATTCCGCGATCATGCCTATCGCGGCAGCGGGCGCTGGGACAAGGTGCTGGAGGAGGGAGGCCTCGGGCCGTCCTGTCAATGGGAGGCCATCGAAGCCTGGATCCGGCGCATTCGACCTGGAACCTCCAGCCTTCCCGGGGCCTATCTGCCAGCCTCCTGGCGGGACTCTCCCACCTAAGCTGCCGCCTACACGGACTTCTATGACCTATGCGATTGATATAATGATAGGTCATGGACAAGATCGTCGTCAGGGGCGCTCGCGAGCATAATCTCAAGAACATCAGTCTCGAGATACCGCGCGACAAGCTCGTGGTGATCACGGGGCTCTCGGGCTCGGGCAAGTCCAGCCTGGCCTTCGACACTCTCTATGCCGAAGGCCAGCGGCGCTACGTCGAGAGCTTATCAGCCTATGCCAGGCAGTTCTTGGAGCTCATGGACAAGCCCGATGTCGACTTGATCGAGGGCTTGTCTCCTGCGATATCCATCGAGCAAAGGAACCCCTCCCGGAACCCGCGTTCCACCGTGGCTACCGTGACCGAGATTTACGACTATCTTCGCCTGCTTTACGCGAGGGTAGGGGTCCCGCATTGCCCTCAGTGCGGCAAGCGCGTGCGGCGCCAATCGGCTCAGGCCATCGTCAACGAGACCCTCCGCCAATATGCGGGGCAATCGGTGAACATCTATTCCCCCTTGGTCATCGGCCGTCCGGGCACCTACGAGGAGCTTTTTAAGAGGTTGAAGCGGGCTGGGTTCTCCAATGTGCGCGTCGATGGCAAGAGCTTTGAGCTTGAAAAGGTCCCTCCCTTGACCCGTTATCAGAAGCACACGATCGAGCTGTTTGTCGACAAGCTCAGGATAACGCCCGAGGACAAGACCCGCCTGGCCGATTCCATCGAGATAGCCCTGAAGGAATCCAAGGGGCTGGCGCGGGTGGAGCCCTCGGCCTCGCCCAAGAGCGGTTCGCTCATGAGCGAGCATCATTCCTGTCCTGATTGCGGCGTGAGCCTTCCTGAACTCGAGCCTCGTCTCTTCTCCTTCAATTCTCCTTATGGCGCCTGCCCAGCCTGCGACGGCATAGGCCATCGCACCGAGGTGGACCCGGGCTTGGTGGTGCCCGACCCGGGCGTATCCATCGAAGACGGAGCTTTGGCTGCCTGGTCCGATCCCGTCACTACCCGAACCAACCGATGGAAGAGGTCTTGGTCGAGTTATTATTCGGAAATCCTGGAGCAGGTCTGCCGGGAACACGGCATCGACATGGGCGCTCCTTGGAAAAGCTTGTCCGCCAAGCACAAGAACGTCCTCCTCTACGGCGGGGGCCATTACAAACCCTCTTGGGCCCGCAACGTCCAAGAGTTCGAGGGCGTGGTTCGGAACCTGGAGCGGCGCTATGCCGAGACCGAATCGGATTTCGTCAAGGAGGCCATACTCGATCGCTTCATGCGGCGCAAGATCTGTCCTCAATGCCGGGGCGCGCGACTCAAGCCCGAGTCATTGGCGGTCCGGCTCGACGGCCGCAACATCACCGAGACGGTCTCCTTTTCCGTGGGTAAAGCCTATCAGTTCTTTAGAGGTCTGCAGTTGACGGAGACCGAGCGGGTGATCTCCCGGCAAATACTCAAAGAGATCATCTCCAGGCTCGAGTTCTTGGTGAACGTGGGTTTGGAATACCTCACCTTGGACCGCGCCTCCGAGACTCTCGCGGGCGGAGAGGCTCAACGCATCCATCTGGCGACCCAGATAGGCTCCGGATTGACCGGGGTGCTCTACGTGCTCGACGAACCGTCGATCGGGCTGCATCCCCGCGACAATACCCGGCTGCTCAATACTCTCAAAAGGCTGCGCGATCTGGGCAACACCCTGATCGTGGTCGAGCACGACGAGGAGACCATGCGAAGCGCGGATTGGATCATCGACCTGGGACCGGGAGCCGGGCTCCACGGCGGCCATGTCGTCTGCCAAGGACCCTTGGATAAAATACTGGCCTGCCGAGAATCGCTCACCGGCGCCTATCTTCGCGGAGAAGCCCCGCCCTTGCCCCATCCCAAGCAACGCAAGCCCAGCGGCGCGCTCAAGGTGCTGGGGGCCAGCCAATTCAATCTCAAGGATATAGACGTGACCGTCCCCCTGGGACTCTTTGTTTGCGTCACCGGCGTGTCGGGCTCCGGCAAGTCGACCCTGGTTCACGAGGTGATCTATAAGGCCCTGGCCCAGCGACTCTCCCATGCCAAGGATGTTCCGGGCAGCCATAAGGAGCTGCGAGGCGTGGAGAACCTCGACAAGGTCATCGTGGTCGACCAGTCCCCGATCGGCCGCACGCCCCGCTCCAACCCGGCCACCTATACCGGCTTATGGGGTCCCATCCGGGAGCTCTTCGCCATGCTGCCCGTCTCGCGGGCACGAGGCTACAAGCCGGGACGATTCTCGTTCAACGTCAAAGGCGGCCGCTGCGAGAACTGCCAGGGCGATGGCACCTTGCGCATCTCGATGCAGTTCCTTCCTGACGTGTTCGTTCAGTGCGACGAGTGCCATGGCGCGCGCTTCAACGATGAGACCCTCGCCGTCCGTTACAAGGGCAAGAACATCGCCGAGATACTGGCCATGAGCGTCGAGGAGGCGCTCAATTTCTTCGACGCCCATCCCCAGATACTCCGAACCCTGAGGACGCTCTGGGATGTCGGCCTGGGTTACGTGGCCCTGGGCCAGAGCGCCACGACGCTCTCGGGCGGAGAGGCCCAGCGAGTCAAGCTAGCTTCGGAGCTTTCCCGCCGCGACACCGGTCGCACGCTCTATATACTCGACGAGCCGACCACGGGCCTTCATTTCGCCGATGTAGCCAAGCTGATACAGGTTCTGCATCGCCTGGTTGACGGCGGGAACACCGTCCTGGTCATCGAGCATAATATGGACGTGATCCGCACGTCGGACTGGCTCATCGATCTAGGTCCCGAGGGCGGAGATCGGGGTGGGGAGCTGGTCGCCACCGGCACCCCCGAGGATCTGTCCAGGCGCCCGGGGTCCTACACCGGGCGTTATCTCAAGAGCGCGCTCACGGCAGCCTCCGGCTCTCGCTCCTAAGCCAGGACTTCCAGCACCCCTCCAAATCCGACAGGGATTGGAAGCGATAGGCCAGCCAGAGGCTCTCCCGAAGCTCCCGCCCTTCCTTGAGCCTCGAGCAGAAGTCCTTGAACTGAAGCCGGTTGTGCTTTCGCGACAGGAAATAGATCGTGGAGTGCGCTTGGATATACCATGTGGCCACGGACTCCTCATTGGCTTCGGCCAAGTCCTCGTTCGGACTTATCTTGACGAACTCCGCCAAGGGGAAGGCTCTGCGGGGCAGATCAGCCATGAGCCGGTACCAGTCGCTGCTCTCGGCTCGATCCGAGCTCTCCGATTCTTGGAGCATAGCCAGACCCTCGTTGATCCAGGAAGGGGGCGTCGCCTTCCCGTCAGCCCAGAAGGACTCGAAGATGAGATGCGAAGTCTCGTGGCTGATGACCTGGAGCAGCTTTTTGCGGTCTTTCTGGTCGTAAACCACCACGGTGCGCTCGGGATAGAGCGATATCCCGTTGGACCAGCGCGGCGGGGCGTATTTTCCCTGGAGATACTCCTTTTGATCGCGATAGATCACGAGCCTGATCCTCTCCTGGGCCATCCAGGGGGCGAACTGGCCGAGGTCGAGCCGCAAGCGTCTATGCAGCCTTTCCAGGGACATCGTGAGTCCTCCGGGGAGCCAAGGCATCTGATGGGAGACGTGGAAATGGGGCGTGATGGTTTGGCGCCAGCTCCAATCTGAAAGCGGGCCTGCCGAACCCTCGCTCAGGCCCAGGGCGGCGGCCGCGATCAACGCCGCCCTGGCGCGCCGCCGTCTTTCCATAGCGGGGCTAGGATAGCACGTTCATCCGTTGTGCGCCATGGGGGCTTTTGGTAGAATTCTCGACGGAAATCGCAATGACTCCCTTGGACGCGTTGATAGCCCATATCCTTTGGCTATGGGCCTGGTGTTCGGGACTTTGTTCCGCGGCATTTCCTTGGGTGGCCGTCGCGTCTTCTTGCTATCTTTGGCGCTCCAGGAAGCAACCGTCCAATGCCAATCCGCCGCCCGTTACGATACTCAAGCCGCTCAAGGGTCACGAGAGGGGCCTTTACGAGAATCTCCTGAGCTTCTTCCGCCAAGACTATCCCCATTTCCAGATCTTATTCGCCGCCACCAGGGTCGATGATCCAGCCCTGGCAGTCGTCTCCAAGTTGAGGCGGGAATTTCCTTCCCTGGATATCGGCCTCGTCATTTCCGATCGCCGGATCGGCTTTAACCCCAAAGTCAACAATCTGGCCAATCTTTCCCCGCTCATCAAGCACGAGTTGATACTGCTCTCGGATTCCGACGCCCGCGTCATGCCCGACTTCCTCCGCCGCATGGCGGCCACTTTCGAGGACCCCCAGGTGGGAGCGGCTACCTGCTTTTTTCATTCCGCGGTTCGCGGCGGACTTTGGGGGCGGCTGGAGTCGCTGGCGGTCAACTCCTATTTCCTTCCCCAAGCCGCCGTGGCCATGGCTCTCGGGGTTCGATTCGCCATGGGCGCCGCCACCATGATACGCTGGAAGGCCTTTGAACAGGCCGGGGGATTCCAGTCCTTGGCCCAGCATCTGGCCGATGATTACAAGCTGGGAGAGGCGATCCAGGAGGCGGGCTGGCGTCTCGAGCTGGCTGATTGCGCGGCCGAGACCCAGCCTCGGGATGGCCGGGGGCTAGAGCATTTCCGGCATCAAGTTCGATGGCAAAGCATGGTCCGGCTCTGCCATCCGATGGGTTACTTGTCGGCGGCCCTGCTATCCCATGGATTCCCCTGGCTGGTTCTGAGCATGCTCTGGTCGGGCCCCGATATGGCTAGCCTCAAGCTCGCGGCGCTGATCCTCGCCGCCAAGGCGTCGGCCACCGTTCTCATCGCCGCCCGTTTAGGCTGCCGTCCGCCCTGGCGGGCCCTGATACTGCTCCCCATCAGCGAGTGTTTTCTCTGGAGTTCTTGGATGGCCGGCTGGCGCTGCCAAAAGGTGTTCTGGCGCGGCCAACTTTACCAACTCGGAGAGCAAGGCGGGCTGGAGCCGGCCTTGAACGCCACCCCTGCCGTTGTCGAGCCATGACGGGCCAGGGACGTCTCTGGGCATGGTTCGAGCGGGCTGTGCTTGCCGCCGGGCTGCTTACCTTGGCGCTCTTGCTCTGGCGTTTCGAGCCGGCCCTCATATGGCGGCTGATCGCCCAGGTAGGCTTTGGATTCCTCGTGATCATCCCCTTGCAGCTCTTCGATCATATGCTCAACGCTTTGGGCTGGCGCCAGACCTTCGAGCCCGAGGAGGCCCGGAGCATCCCCTTTTGGCGACTGGTGCTCGGAAGGGTTGCCGGCGACGGCGTCAATTATCTGACTCCCAGCGCTTCCATCGCCGGGGAATTCGTCAGGCCCGGCATGCTCGCAACCCATGCCAGCGAAGAGGCCAAGAATGCGAGCGTCGTGATAGGGAAATTCACCCAGGCCATAGGCCAGGCCGTCTTCATATTGGTCGGCATGAGCGCGGTGGTTTCTGCCAAGCTCAATTTCCTTTCCTCTTTGCATAGCGGCATCGCGGTCGCGATGGCCTTGGCCATAATCGCGGTGATCGGCGTTTCCCTTTACCTCCTGACATCGAGGAGGATCGGGCTGCAGCGATGGCTGGGCGGAAGCCAGCTCGTCTCCGGTATCCGCGAACGCATCCGCCGCTACATCGCGCTTCATCCGGGACGCATGGCGACTTCTGTCGCTTTTTTTTCGGCCGGCTATGCCTGGGGGTCGATCGAGGTCCTCGTGATCTGCCATTTCATGGGACTTTCTGTATCGCCTATCCAGGCGGTGGCCATCGAGACCTTTTCGAACATCATAGACTCGCTCTTGTTCATGGTGCCCGCCAAGGTGGGGACTCAAGAGGCCGGCAAGGTGGCCATTTTCCACGGGCTCGGGCTGCTCCCCAGCCAGGGATTGGCCTTCGGCCTCATCAGGCATGTCCGCGAGCTTTTCTGGGCCGGGACCGGCCTCACCCTCTACGCGATCAATCGCCGGGCCTCTTCCGGCACGCCTCGCCTTGAGTCACGCACCGATCCCTAATCCTGGGAAGGGGCGATGATCTCGATGGACGCGGGATTGCAGGTTCCCCCGCCGTCGGGCCTTACGATGATGGTCGGATGTCCGGCGGGCGTGGGATTGCAGGTGCAGTCACAGCCGCTGCCCACGCAATTGTAACTGATCGAGCCGTCCGTGAAATCCCTGCATGACTGCCCCCCCGCCTCGTTCCAGTCCCGAAGCATCAGGGCCAGGGCGCCCTCCGCGGCCTTGCGTCCCTTCATGCCTTTGTTGGCCCTGTCCGTGATGTTATAGGTCATCAAGAGCATGCGGGCCATTCCGGCGGCGATGGTAGCCACCACCAAGGCCATGACCAAGACATAGGCGATGACAGAGCCTTTTTTATTCATCAGTCGGAGGGGTTGTTGTACGATTTATTCATCGAGATACGGGTGTTGACCACGAAAGTCGGCGTGGTCCGCCCCACCGAGAAGTTCATGGCCACCCCGGCCACGTCGTTGGCCCTCCTGAACGGATTTGACGTCGCGGGATAAAAACAGCCCATCAGCATGAGTTCAGGGCCCGACCAGCCGCTTCCCGGGGCTTCGCCGCAGCGAGACACCGGAGCCGCGTTCGGGCATTCGGAGTCATGCCAGTAGCGCAACAAGCTGTTGCCGGCCTCTCCCCCGCATTCTGCGGGGGCGTAGCAATAATAGAAGGCGGTCACCGGCGTGTTCGGATTCGGATCCAGACGACCGGGAGGCGACAGCATGGTGGACCAGTTCGAGCAACCCCGGATCACCCTGTCGGCTCCCGCCGGCTGGGCCAGGTAGGTGCCATCGGCCAGTTCCTTATTCATGCGACCCAGGCTATAAAGCACTGCCCCGGTCACCTCGCCTTTGCGTATGCCCTCGTATTGCCTGCTGATCATCCATGCGGCCATGCTGACCACGCCCATCAGCACTATCAGCGAGAGCGCCACCGCGATGAGCAGCTCGACCAAGGTAAATCCTCGCGATGCCCCGAGCCTGATTGATCTCCTCATGGTTCGTCCCAATTGACCATGATATTGATCCAGCGCGAGTCCCCGGTGCCGGTCGCGACGTAATAGCTGATCCTTCCGTTGTAAGGCGCCTCGACGAACCACGGAGGAGCCATCTGGCTCATGAATCCGCTCAGGGTATGCGTGCCGGGCTCCAGAGCGTAGACATCTCCCCGATCATCCACGACGGTCCCGTATAGGCCGTTGATGGACCATCGGTTGCCGGAATTGTCGGCATTGGGTCCGGACGGATCGGCCGCTGTCGGATCGGCCGTCACGTAATTCTTAAGTATATCGGAGAGGGCCTTGCTGGCCTGGCCTCCGATGAGCCGGCGCTCGCCCTTGCCTCCGCTGCCGCGCACGGTCATGGCCATGGCCATCATCGCGCTGACGATGATGGCGCTTAACATGATCGACACCACGACCTCGATCAATGTGAAGCCCCCGACCTTGCCAGCGGGCCGATGCATGCGCTTTTTAGGGCCTGATAGGCTCTGGCGCCGTCGTGGGAAACCCGCCGGCAGGCAGCGCCGTGATCTGGCCCATGGTGTTGACCACATAACTCCAGTTTCTATAGGGATCTCTTACCGTGTCTTTGCGAGAGGCGCAGGCCACACCCTCGGCATCCCCGCAGCAGCCCGCGCCGCCCGCCATCGCCGGCCGGCACATCTGGAAGCTCCACATCTTGGAGCCCCAGTCGTCGTCGGCCACGTATTTGCATCGCACCAGGTCACAGGCGTCCGTGCCCGACCCGCAGGATCCGCTCCCGCAGGGCCCGTCTGCCGGCAAATCGCCGCGCACGAAGGTGTTGCCGTGATCCATGGCATACATGCGGCTGGTGGCGGCGAGCATATTGGCCATGCCGGCGGCGTCCTGAGCCCGGCTGGTCTCGACCGACCGCTGATATTGGGGAATGGAGACGGCCGCCAGCACGGCCACGATCAGCACGATGACCAGCAGCTCGACCAATGTGAACCCCGCCCGGGTAGCCCTCATGGCCTCGCTCCTCCGAGAGTGGAAAGCTTGAATATGGGCATGAACACCGCGAGAACGATCACGCCGACGATGCCGCCGATCCCCACGACCAGGATGGGATCGATGATGGCCGTAAAGCGCCGGGTGAACTGCTCGATCTGCTCCCTATAAAAATTGGACAAGGTTGAGAGCATCTCCGGCAGTTTGCCCGACTCCTCGCCCATGAATATCATCTCGGTGACCAGGGGAGGCAGTATGTCCGAGCGGCGGAACGCGCCGGAGATCGATTTGCCTCCCGACACGTCGTTGCGCACCGCCCTCAAGAAGCGCTCGAAAATGATATTGCTCGAGAATACCTTCTCCAGGACGGCGATGGCGTTCAGTATGCTCACGCCGCTCTCGATCAAAGTCGCCAGGGTGGTCAACAGCCTCTCGATCAGGATATTCTTGGCGAAGGCGCCGAAAAACGGCACGGAAAAGACAATGTTCCACTTGGTGATCTTCCCGGCTTCGGTCGCGGTGTAGGCGCTCCAGCCGAACCAGATGATGATGCCCGCGCATATGAGGGCGAACAAGTGGTTGGTCACCAGCATCGATAAGCCGATGATCATGGCGGTCAGCGGAGGAAGCTGGACCTGGAAGCTCGAGAAAATCTCGGCGAATACGGGCACGATCTTGACGATGAAGAACACCAGCACGCCGAGGGACATGAGGGCTAGCACCGCGGGATAGGCCAAAGCCGTGATGACCTTGGCCTTGAGGTCGGCCTGAGCCTGCATATAAGAAGCGATCTGCTTAAGCACCTTGGGGAGCTGGCCGCCCATTTCCCCGGCCTGGACCAAGGAAACCCAGAGCGTGTTGAAGACCCGGGGATGGCGCTCGAGCGCCTTGTACAGGGCCATCCCGCCCGCCACGTCCTTGGTCACCTGCAAAACGGAGACTTGGAGCCCCCTGGAGCTGGAGTGTTCTCCAAGCAAAGAGAGGGCCCTGACCAACGGCACGCCGCCATTGAGCAGAGTGGCCAGTTGTTCGCCGAAAAAGATGAGGTCCCTTTCCCCCACCTTCGAGCCGCCGATGAAGCGGTTCTTATAAGCCGTCCCGGTCTTGGCGCTGCTCCTATCGGCGACCAGCGAGAGGATGAAGAGGCCCTTAGCCTGCAAGGCCGTGATCGCCTCATTCTCGTCGTTGGCATCGATCGCCCCGGTGCTCGTCTCGCCCTTCACATCCTGGACCGTATATCGGAATCTGCTCATGAACTTTTCATCCTCTCTTTTCTCACTCGCGTATCGTCGCCGAGACGACCTCCTCCGGGGTGGTCAATCCCTGGAGCACCTTCCTCCAGCCGCTGGCCCTGATGGTCCACATGCCGGTCCTCTCGGTGATCGTCTTCAGCACCTCCAAATCGCCTCCGCGCTTGTAGATCACGTCTCGCATCTCCTGGTTGATCAGGAAGACCTCGTAAATGCCTCGCCGGCCCTTGAAGCCGGTCCGGGCGCATTTCTCGCAGCCTCGAGGCTGATAGAACACGACCGAGGCTGGATCCGGCAATTTCTCGATCTGGGACTCCTTGAGACAGGCGTCCAGTTCCTTGTTGCCAGGTCGGTATGGCCTCTTGCAGTCAGGGCACAAGACGCGGACCAGACGCTGGGCCGCGGCCAGGGCCAATGAACTGGCCAACAGATAGGGTTCGACCCCAAGATCGATGAGGCGGACCACGGTCGACAACGCGTCGTTGGTGTGGAGCGTCGAGAGCACCAGATGCCCCGTCAGAGCCGCACGGAGGCAGGTCTGGGCGGTCTCCTGGTCGCGCACCTCGCCGACGAGGATCACATCCGGATCCTGGCGCAGGAAGGACCGCAAGGCCGAAGCGAAGCTCAAGCCGATATTGGCCCGCACCTGGACTTGATTGATCCCATCCATTTGGATTTCCACCGGGTCCTCGATGGCCATGAAATTGAGCTCGGTGGTCTTGATGGCGTTGAGCACGCAGTAGAGCGTCGTGGTCTTTCCCGAGCCGGTAGGACCGGTCAGGAAGATGAGACCGTGGGGAAGGCGGGCGGCCTTGAGGAAGTCCTCCTTCTGGCGAGGCTCGAAGCCAATCTTATCGATGTCGAGCTCGACCGCCGCCTTGTCGAGTATGCGCATCACCACCTTTTCGCCGAAGACGGTGGGGCAAATGGAGACGCGGATGTCGATGGGTCGGTTCTGGACTTTGATCGAGAACTGGCCGTCCTGGGGCAGGCGCCGCTCCGCTATGTCAAGCTTCGACAGTATCTTGATGCGTGAAACCACCGACATAAAGACCTTCTTCGGCGGAGCGGGCCTCTCATAGAGCACCCCGTCGATGCGGAACCGAAGCATGACTCTTTCCTCATAATTCTCGAAATGTATGTCCGAGACCCGTTCCGTCACGGCCTGCTTGAGAATGGCGTTGACGATATTGATGACCTGGGTGTCTTTGGCGCCCGAGAGCACCTGATCGAGGTCCAACTGACTGCCGCTGGTCTCGATCTCCTGGACCTCATCAGCGCCCTCGCTCGGGTCCTGGATCATCTTCTCGATGAGATTGGCTCCACCGGACTGATAGAGCTCGTCGATAGCCTTGAGCACCTGGGCCTTCGTGGCCATGAACGGCTGTATCTCCAGATTCGTGATCAGCCTGAGATTGTCGATGGTCAGTATATCGTCTGGATCGACCATGGCCACGGCCAGGATCTTCTCATCGAGGAACAAGG
This sequence comes from Elusimicrobiota bacterium, assembly GCA_016207665.1. Taxonomy (GTDB): domain Bacteria; phylum Elusimicrobiota; class Elusimicrobia; order UBA1565; family UBA9628; genus JACQPG01. Next base: position 42,429 of record JACQPG010000126.1, read on the forward strand.
GCAGCACCAGGTGGTCGCGGGCGTAGGTCTCGCTGATTATCTTTTCGAGCCCCTGGCTCTTTTCGACCTTCAGTATCTTGTTCTCCCGGGAGGCGTAGGGCACGCCGAGCTGCTTTGAAACGGCCATGGAGATCGCCTCTTCGGTCGCAAATCCCAGCTTGACTACCGCCTCTCCGAAAAGGCATTTGGCCTGCGCCGCGAGCTTCGCGGCCTTGACCCTCTGTTCTTCGCTGATCACGCCGCTGGTGACCAGGATGTCCCCGATCTGCAGCTTCTGGCTGGGCATATCAGAAGTGTAACGGAAAAACGAGGAAAATCAATAGTAAAAATGGCAGGACAGGGCCTGAGAAGCCGGCTCAGTCGCTGATAATGGTGGGGGTGATGAAAATGACGAGATCCGAATTCTTTCTCACGTTGGAGGTGCTGGTAAAGAGCCAGCCGATCACGGGGATATAGCCCAAGAAAGGCACCTTCCTCACCACCTTGGTCTCTGTCGACTGGAGCAAGCCGCCCATGACCAGGGTCTGACCGTTCTTGACGCGGACCAGCGAAGAGGCCCCGCGGCTGATCGGATCGAACACCCTGGCATTGGCCCTGGAGATCGCCGATTCCTGCACGTCGGTGAACGAGGGCTGCACCAGCATCGTGATGAAGCCCTCCTTATTAACCTGGGGCGTGACCTTGAGCACCAGGCCGGTCTGCGTCCTCTCGACTATGACCGAGGCCTGAGCCACCTGGCCGGCGGTGCCGATGGACTGCTGTATGGACAAGGCCTGGCTATTGGCCACCTGTATGACGGCGGGCTTGTTATTGAGCGTCAGGACCTTCGGCTTGCCCAGGAAACGCGCTTCCGATCGCGAGACCAGCGCCCGCAACGTCACCTTAAGCTGGGTCAGATCCAGCACCCCGGCCTGGATCTTCAATCCCTCGCTGGCCCCTCCGGAGGATGAGTCCCCCGCGCCTCCGATCGAGCTGACCACGCTGTCGACCGGGTCGAAGAATCGGATATTGCCCAGGTTGCTCGGCAATCGCAGGGGAAAGGTCACGTCCCGTTGGCCCCCGGTGAAAGTGGCCAACTCCCCTTGCGCCCCTCCCCATTCCAGGCCTAGCTCGCGGGATCGATTCGAGTCGATCTCGACGATCTGAGCCTCGATCATAATCTGCGGGCTCTTGCGATCCAACTCGGCGATGATCTGCTCTACCTGAGGGAAGACCTCCGGGATGTCGGTGATGATCAGCGAGTTGGTCCTGGGTTCGACCGCCACCTGCCCGGCCTCTCCCTCCTTGTTTTTCGAAAGCACGCTGCGTATCACGTTGATGATGGCGATGTCCGAGTATTTATCCTCCTGCGCCTTGGAGGGCGACTGGGTCTGCGACGCCGCTGACACCACGATGCCTCCCCCGCTCGACTGACCCAAGGGGTTGCTTCCTAGGATATCCTGATTGCCCACCGCTATCAAAGGGACGTAGGCGAGGGTGTAGATGCGGGTGATCAGCGTAGGCCTTCTGGCCGAGCGCGGACTCACGATAAAGGTATTGCTCTTGCCCACCTGTTGATAGGTCAAACCCCTCATCTCTAGGAGAACCTGCAGCGCCTCACGCACGGTCACGTTCTGGAGATAGGCGGTGACCTTTTTCGCCTCGAGCCCCTCCGAGATGATGAAATTTATCTTGGATTGGGCTGAGATAGTCTCCAGGAATGTCGCCAATGGGGCTCCCTTGACACGCACCGTCACTCGGGTCTCCAACGGCGGAACCGTCTTTTCCGGCTGGGGCCTGGGGTTGGGCGTCGTTCCTATCTGGACGGGACTGCCGATCGAATCGGCAGGCAACTCCTCATCTCCTAGCCCGGGCTCGCTCAAGGGGGAGCCTGTGTCCAGGGGCGGAGCCTGAACCTTCTGCTGGAACTCGGGATTGGCTTCAGGCTCGGCCTGGCGTCTTTGAGCCCACACGGCCCCGGGCGAGTCGGCCATCACACCGATTGTTATCGCCGCGACTATAGCACTCTTAATCCTCTGGGTGATCGCTGCCATCTTAGGCCTCCGCAGCAAGCTCGCGCTGCCTGAAAGTTCTCCCGTCATTGTTTCATTCTCTTGATAAAAGTCTTGTTGTTGACGCTGAACATCACGCTCTCGCTGGAGATCTTGACGACCTTGGCCCCCGCGATCTTATCCCCGGGGCCGACCATCTTGTCGTTGATGATGGCCCGGCGCCCGCGCGGGGTTTCGATGATCCCTTGAAGATCTATGTTCCGCTCCACCGACCTGGGTTTGTCGGAGGGGCGTGCCGGCCTTTGACGCCCGAGTCCCGCCTTGGCCTTCGCCCTTTGTATCGCGAGGAGATCATAAGGGGATAGGGTCGGATCCCGGCTCAATCGAGCCAGCTCTGGCTCGCCCGCGGCCGCCGGAGCGGCCGCCGGCGAAGAGCTGACGGCCGGCAACGGCTCCGGGGCGGCTGGATTCTTCTCGATCGCAACTTCCTCCGGGAGAGCAGCCTTAGGCGGTTCGGCGGAGAGCGAGGGCGAGGCCACGGCTTGGGCGAGGACGGGTGCGGGGCCGGCCGTATCCCTCCTCGCCGGCGCCTCGGCCGGCTCGACCAGAGGGTTGACGAATCTGCGCGCCTCGGGAGGCCTGGCGAAAATGCTCTCGCTGCGGGGCAACCTCTTGCGCACCTTGCGAGCCATCTGCCGACGCGCATCCTCGTTGAGCTGGCTCCACCATTGATAGGACATCCAGGCCGGGATAGCCAGAGAGGCCAGCAGTATCAGCCAGCCGGCGGAGCTACGGGCGCTCATTGGTCCAGCCTCTTAAGAGGTATCATGGTCCCAACCTCGCAGATCACCGTATTCATGCCCGGAGCGTTCGTGTTCTTGTTCAAATCCACCGAAAGAATATGGGCCGCGGGCTGCAACCGTTCGATTCGTTGCAGCCAATTATAGAGTTGGTCGAATCGGAACGTGGCCGGGACCCGGACCTTCTGTATCACCACGCCCGCCTGGACCAACTCCTCGGGAGGAAGTATTGAATCCGAAATCACTCCCTCGGCCTTGAGCGACTCCAATAGCCGCTGGGTCAGCCAGTTCGATCTCTCCTTGCCCGAGGGAGACTTCGCGTAGATTTCGGAGAGCCGGCCTCGCAGAGACTGATAGGTGTCGGCGAACTGCGAACGTTGGCGCGCCACCTTGATCTCGCCCTCGAGCCAAAAGCGCTTCTTGACCGGGATGGAGTAAATGAACGCATAGCAGAAATACACCACGGCCAGACCCAGCACCAGAGGCCTTGCGAAATATTTCAAACCCCGTTCCCTGAATGTCCTATTGGCTACCCGCCATTCCTGTTGGAGGGCTTCCAGCCGGCCCAGCGCGTCTTGGAGCGTCATCGTGGAGTCCTTCCAGAGAGCTCGAACGAGGTTCTTTGCTCCAGGGTCTGCGCTCGCAAGTCGGGGTCCATGTTGGCGATCTCTTGAATCGGGTTCTTATTGATCGTGATTTGGAGGTTATCGCGGAATATCTTGTTGAGACCCGGGGAGGAGGAGGCCCGATCCTTGAATTGAAGAGCTAGGTCCTGCTCTTGCGCCGTATTCTCCCCCGTGGCGCGGCCCTGAAGGTTGATCTCGAGAAGGTCTCCGCCTCCAAGGGGGCTGCGCACTGATATCTTGGTCAGCCACACCTTCTCAGGAAGAGCGGAGACGATCTCCCTGATCACATCGGTCGCCTTGTTCCGCGGCCGGTCCATGGGCTCGAGGACCTGAAGCTGGGCCTCCATCTCCCGAATCATTTCCTCTATTTCCTTGGGGCCCTTCCCTGACAGGGCCGCCTCGATCTCGGCGGACTTCTGATAGCTATTAAGCTCGCGCACGTCCCATTGATATCTAACGGCCTTGTAAACGCCAAGCAGGGTGAACCAGAGGCCCAATAGGCCGCAGGCCAAGAGCATGTTCCGGGCGGTCCTGATCTCGTCCTCATTGACCCGTCCAACCTGCCCTAGATCGAGAGTCACGATTGATGGGACGGTATGCCTGAGGCTCGCTCCGATGGCGGCGAAGGAGGCCCAATCCCCGGTCGTCAGCTTGAGGGTCGCGCCCGGGTCGGAGATGGAGACCGGCAAACCCAATTCCTGGGAAATCGCCTCCTGCCAGCCCTTGAGATCCGCGCCCACGCCCGTGATGCGCACTTGGCCAAGCTCTCCGTTGGACAGATGCTTTCGCGCGAAGGAAACGCAGCCCACGAGGTCGAGCTTTCTCAAATCGCTCACGGAACACTCGGGCCCCAGGAACACCTCCCGGAAAAATATCGGTATGCCGTGATCGGCGATCAATATGTGTATCTGGCCCTTCTCGAAATGCACATGTACATAGCTTTGGCCCAGAAGCTCAGGCTCCAAGACTCCCCTCAGGCGGACCGCGGAGCAGGCCGAGGCCTCGATACCGACAAGGTTCAATCCGAGCCGCTGCGCCAACTCGGAGATCGCGAGGGTGTTCCGCCTCTGTGAGACGCCGAAAAGGACGCCTAACGCCGCGCGCCCGCCCTCAAAGGTGATAGGAAAGACTTGATAGTCATGGCTTAGATTATCGAAAGGGATCGGGATGTATTTCTTGGCCTCCAGCGGAATGGCCATGCGCCAAAACTGTTTGTCGATGGCGGGCATGACGAAATAGCGGGTCAATCCCAGTTGCTGGGAGAGCGTCACCAGGACGTTCTTTGTGCTCCAGGAGCCCTGTCCTAAGGCCTGTTCTATGGCGCCCAATACCCGATCGGTATCCGAGAGAAAATCGGCGTTCAACGTCGCGGTGACGGGTCCGCTCGGGCGGGAGTCGGCTGGAATGGGAATCTTCACCAATTGCTTGCTGGTTGCCGTCCCGTCCGACTCGACGCGAGTCTCCGCCACGCATGCGAGCTCCGGGCTGAGATAAAGCCCAAGGCAGGATGATATCTTGGGGCCGCCCGTGCCGAACGACAGACGCTCGACCCACTCGTCCACCTTGATCATTGAGCCGCTCCGCCGAACCTGACCTGAACCCGGTATTCGGACTGGGCCGTGACCTGGGAACTGATCCTGACACGCTTCGGCTCGACCCGGTACTTGTTGATCAGCAAACCAGCGACCATTTGGGCCCGCTGCTCGGCCAGGGCGCCGGCCTCGGGCTCGTTTTCCTGGGCGAATCCGATCAGATTCAGGCCCTCCGCGGCATCCCGTCCGGCCCTTTCGGCGATCTGGGAGAGTGTGCCATCGGCGTCCTCAGACAACTGGAAGGTATCCTTCTTAAAAGCCAAGTCGTAGGCATTGCGCGATTGAGGCATAGGAGCCGGCGCTTTCGGCCTGATCCTGGGTTTGGCAGGGACCGCCGGAGGAGACGCCGCCTGACGCCTGGGTGTGGACGCGGGCTGGGAGCGCACCAAGGAGGAGGCGCTTCTGCGCTCCCCTTCCAAGGCGCCCGGGGGAGCGCCGATAGCCGGGATTCTCGTGGAGCGCTCCCCGGCTCGGGACAATTCTCCCGCGGAGTCCAAGTCATCGTCGGAGGGCAAGAGCTGTATCCAGCGATGCAGGCGTCTCTCGCGACCCTTAAGATCCCGCGCGCTCAACACGCACTCGTAGCGTCCAGGAGGCAGGGCGGGACCGAAATATCCCTTGCGTCCGTTCCAGTAGATCTGGTGGAAGGCGGGTCCTTCCCCCCGTTCGGTCTGAAGGGGAGCCAGCTCGCTTGAGTAGTCGGGGGAGCTGGGCGCCAAGAGCTGGAAGCTCCACGAGGCTATTCCCGCGGGGATGTCTTGTACCGATATCTCGATGATCGAGCCTTCTTGACCGTTGGGTTGGAAGCTTCCCGGAAACACTCCCAAGGAAATGGGAGGACCGGACTCATCGCCCAGGCTCTCCTTGGCGAGGTTCATGCGCTGGTTCTGCACGAAGACGACGATGATGCCCCGGAAGTTCTGCAGAGCTTTGGGAAGCTCGCCGGCGCCGCTGACAAGATTCACCTTGGCTCGCACGGGCGAAATGCCCATGCTATAAAGATGCGACGACACTCCGGCCGCTCTCTTCATGTCGATGATCTTCGCTTCCCCGAAGGGAGCTCCCTCCGGGAATATTTCAACCTGGGCGCGACCCAGGCTAAAGACCAATTTGCCCAGCGCGTTAAGAACCGGGGAAGCATCCCTGCGAAAGGCCGCTCCCGATTGGAACAGACGGGAGGAGGCTATCGACAGGCCCTGCGGCAGGCCGTCCTTGCCCAGGACCATGCGCACGCCCTCGAAACGGCGCAGTTCCGCGACGGCGGCCGCGCTCATGTTCTTGAGCCGGTCCTTGATCTCTCTTTTCGCCTCCTCGGGACCTCGGGCGGGCTTGTCTGGAGCCTCCGGCTTGCCCCCCAAAAAGCCGAACGGCTGGCGTCTCGTCTCGCCGCGCGAAATCGAGCCGGCGGGAGGCTGAAGATCGTCTACGAAGGCGCTGGAGCCCTGGGATTCCTCCCGGGCCCGTCGCGGCTCGCGAATCGGCTCTACGAGGATAGGAGAGACCGGTGGCGGGGTTCTTCGGGCCACCTGCGGCTGTTTTGCCGGCTCAGGCTCGGGCGGAGGCGGTTCCGGAGGCCGATCGATCACCAGAGCCTCGACGGCATCGCTCCGGCTCGGCTCGGGCTCGGCTTCGGGCGGGCGCCGGACCGGCCGTCTCACGGGTCCCTCCAACACCGCGCCCCCTGAACGCATCCCTCGGGGACCGGGAAGGCTTTCCCCCGTGCTCATGCGATGCGTGATAAGATTCATGTACTCATTGGCCATGGCCCGCTCGCCGGGCGCTCCGGAAGTCAATATCTCCATGAACCGGTCCATGGCGTTGAGATCGTCGCCCTTTTCATAGTCGCGAATCGCCATGCGCATCTGCCGGCTCAAGGCCTCGTCCCGCGCGGCCGAAATGGCGCTGAGGCCGCCTAGGGCCAAGAGGGGCAAAAGAAACAGCCTCGCTAAAATAGGCATTCAGGGCTCTATTTTCTAATAGGCTCCATGGAAAAGACTAAGCCAAGAATGGCCAGAATTCATTACTGAATTATTACGGAAGGATAGTGAAACTCCGCCGGCGCGAGGCCGGCGGCATCTCAAAACTTAAACGGCAGTTGTTTGGGTCCCTCCTCGTGGGACCGTTGATGCTGAATATATTTACGGATTATGTCTGAGGTCACCTTATCGCCGGCGCCGCGCACGAAATACCCACTACTCCACAGTGGACCACCCCATAACAAGATGGTATTTCAGTTCATATACGGCATGGCTCGTATGTCTATATCCCACGCCCCATAATCTACCAGTTTACTCTTCGTGCCTACAGAACGGCGTCTCCTCCGCAGCCACAAGGGCTGCGGTATCCGACAGAGGAGTCAACAAAGGAGACGGTTTCTTTGACATTCGTGAAAACCTGTTATACTAGCCTTATGCGGGGGATGATAAACATCCAGTTCAAGCTCCGTCTCAGCCAAGGACCTTTGACGGCCCTGGTTTTAGCCGTCTGCGCCGAGCCTCTCCAATCGGAAAACGTCCGTCTTTCGACCTATTACCCCGCTCCTTCCGGGGTTTACCTGCAAATGCTCACCACGGGAAGGACCATCTTGGCGCGCGATGCTGGAGACGTCGGAATCGGCACGGATTCGCCCTCGGCCAAGCTCGATGTGGCGGGACTCTTACGCGTCGGCCGCTACTCGGCCGATCCTCCCACGGCTTCGGCGGGCTCCATCTATTACAACACCGCCACGGACCGCTTTCGGGCCTATCACTCCGATGGCTGGAGGGATCTGGGGTCCAGCGTCCAAGTCTGGGATTCAGGCTGCTTTCCCCTCTCCCAAGCATCGTTCCGCACTTTCAACCACGACCTTGGCGGCATGCCAAGGATCGTGACACTCTTGGGCTCGCGCAGCCCGGATTGCTCCGATGCAGGTCTGCTCCAATACATCGACAGCAACGGCTTAGGCAGCTATGGCTCAGCGCTTTATCCGATCACGTCTACCCAGGTCACCATCCACACGTCCGAGGCCAGCGGCGCATCGACTCCCTTGCCGCTGTTCTGTTCGCATGACTTTGCCGGCTGCAGCAACAACGACAATCTAGGTCGGGCCACGTACGCCAGAATCATCCTGCACCGGTAACGTTCAGCGGCCCATCGCGCGCAACCTTTCGGCCGCGCGCGCGTTGTTCGGGTCTATCCAGAGGGCGGCCGCAAATTCCCGGGAGGCCTCGGGCAATCGGCCTAACGCGAAAAGAGTCTCTCCCAGATTGATTCGCGCCGAAAGGTGATTGGGCTCGCGCTGCAGGACCCACTCCAGGTCACGGCGAGCGTCCTCGGCTCTGCCACGAGCCAGCAGCAATATCCCTCGATAGAAGCGGGCGCGGCTGGATTCACCCAAAGCCTCAACCACCTTATCGGCCTTGGCCAGCGCGGCGGGAGAGTAGTCCGCCTTCTGCAGACTCGCCTCCACCTCCCGGAGCCTTTCGACCGCCAGCAATACCGGAGGCTTGGGACGGCCCGACTGCCGCCAGATCGCCCTCAAATTTCGCTCGGCCAATTCCAACCCCGGATCCAAAGACAAGGCGCGGGCATACGCCTGCTCGGCCTCGGGATAGCGGAGAAAAAGGCTATGCAAATAGCCGAGGTTGTTCCAATGGGCCGGATTGGCCGGAAAAATCCGAATGGCGCGAGCCAGCAAGTCCAAGGCCGTTCCGCCGTAGCGCTTAGGGTCCTTAAAATATAAGCCGGCCAGGGATTGATAAATCTCCGGCGCGAGCGGATTAAGCGCCGCGGCGGTCCGGAAGTAATCTATGGCCCGCTCCCCCTGGCCCAGATGAGCGCTCTTGATGATCCCGATGTTGTAAAAGATCTCATCGTAACCGGCGTTCGCCCTTAAGGCGTTATGATAGCCGGAATCCGCCTCCGGGAAACGCTCAGCCCTGGCATAGGCGTTTGCCAGCTCATAGAGCGCGTTGACCTCCGGCGGTCCCCAGGAGCGGGAAAGCTCGAGGTGGCGTATCGCCGTCGCGATTTGGTTCTGCCGCAATAGCTTGAAACCGGCGAAATAGTGGACTTCCCGGTTCCACGTCTTGAACCAAAACAGCGAGGAGGCGGCAGACAATAATAAGCCCAAGAGAGCCGTGGGAAGCGCCAATTTCCCCGCAATCCAGCGCCGTTCCTGCGATCCCCCCGCGCACGCTGTCCCGGCGAACCACCAAAATATGAAAGCGGGCACCGCGAAGTGAAGGGAAACGTTGAGGAGGTTGTCCACCAGCATGCCAAAAACGCCGCAAGCCGCCGCCCAGCTCGAGCCGTGGCCAGCTCCCGTCGCCCGGCTCTGGGACCATAGCGAACGGAAAAAGCAGGTCCAAAGCCAGATGAATACGCCGGTTCCCAATATACCGGTCTGCGCCCAGACCTCCAGGATCTCATTATGAGAATTGTTGGCATGGGTTCGCATGGTCCGCCAAATGGGATAAGCGTCGAGAAGGGGTCCCTGATAAAAAGGGTAGAAGAGCTCGAAAAGACCGAACCCCTTGCCGGTCAAGGGATTCTCGGAGCCCATCAACCAGGCGCACGCCCATATCAGAAGCCGCTGATACCAAGGAGAGTAACCCATCTCCGGCTTGAAGATATAGGACAGCTCCTGGAGCCGACCCAGGGTGCTCGGGGTGTAACCACTGGCGACCGAGCTTTCTGGCCAGAGCACGAACATCAACAGCGCCGTGATCGCCAGAGTCCCATTCGGCCTAGGGGACTTCCACAAAAGCCTGCGGAACTCGGGCCAGAGCATCAAGCCGCCCAAACCGGCGGCCGCCCCCACCCAGGAAGAGCGCGTCATGCTGCACAAGAGCGCGGCCTCGATCGCCAGCACTAGCGTCCCGTAAGCGGCCCGGCGCGTCCCCTCCGAACGAACGAAGCTCCACAAGGCCAAGGGCAAGAGCACCACGTTAAAGGAGGACATGAAATTGGGATTCCCGAAAGTCGATACCGAGCGTCCTCCGTAGGGATTAAGCGCGTACGGCCAGATCAGCTCGATATTGAAGTATTGGAGCACTCCATAAACCGAGGCTAGGAAGGCGGCGGCCATGGCCAGATGAAGATACTCGGACATCTCCCCTCTTCGGCACAGCCAAAATGCCGCGGCTAGGCCTGCTCCCCAAACAAGGGCGCCATAGCCGTCCCACATCAAGCCCGGAATATCGCCGGCGGCGGCGGCCGGCGCTCTCATCTGAGGGAAAACCGCCCACGCCAAGCCCCAACAAATGACGAAGGCCAGCCAGGGCCAGAGAATCGGCTCGGATTCTTGGCCCGCGCGGCACCCGATAATCACCGCCAGATAGAAAGGAATGACGCAATTGATCAGGAGAAATGCGCCTCGAAGCAGGCCCTCATTAAGCATGGCGGGGCGGAAAAACGGCTGATGTCCCCCATAGGCCCAAAGCCAGCTTAAAGCGCAGACCCCGATCCAAGCCAGCAGCGGCGCATCGAGGGCCGTCCTCGGCAAACGAATCTCTCCCGTTTTCACCGAGGGCAGCAGCCAGAGAACCGCCATCCCAAGCAGCGCCAGGTTGAGCAAGCATATTTGAGTGACGTAGGGATTGCGTGTCAGATTGGTGAAAAAGAGAAGGGGACACAGAAAGAATACCAGCACCAAGAGAATTCTCTTTAGAGGCTCCATGACCCGTCATCATATAAGAATTAGGCCTCCTGGGCCAACGGCGGGCGTCACATCATCGTCATAAAATTTTGACGGAGCATTAATAGTCGGTGCTTCAAGCGCTACATATAATCTCTCCCTGTTATCGTCAAAAGGGCTGGCCGGAGAACGGAAATGCCGATTGAAACGCTGGACGCCGAAAACCAGGTTTGCGACTCCAACATGAGCTCTGAGAAGCTCAATGGAGCGGAGCTTCTCGCCGTGCTGATCTCGGTCAAGAAGGGCGACTTTTCCGTGCGCATGCCCGTGGCCAAGACCGGCCTGGCCGGCAAGATCGCCGACGTTCTCAATGAGATCATCGACCTCAATCAGCGCCTGACTAGCGAATGCGACCGCATCGGACGCGTCGTCGGCAAGGAAGGCCGGATCAACGAGCGCGCCCACCTCGAGGAGGCGACCGGCGGGTGGCGGGACTCGATAGTCTCGATCAACAGCCTCGTGACCGACCTGGCCCATCCCACCCAGGAAATGGCGCGCGTGATCGGAGCGGTGGCTCGGGGCGATCTCACTCAGACCATGACCACGGAGATCGAGGGCCGGCCGCTCAAGGGAGAGTTCCTGCGGATTTCGACAATCGTCAACACCATGGTCGACCAGCTTTCCTCCTTCGCCTCGGAGGTGACGCGCGTGGCCCGCGAGGTCGGAACCGAGGGAAAGCTCGGCGGACAGGCCCAGGTCAAGGGCGTGGCCGGAATCTGGAAAGACCTGACCGACAACGTCAATCAGCTGGCCGCCAATCTCACCTCCCAGGTGCGCGCCATCGCGGAGGTGGCTACCGCCGTGACCAAGGGTAATCTGACCCGTTTCATCTCGGTCGAGGCCCAAGGCGAGGTCGCCGCGCTCAAGGATAATCTTAACGAGATGATCCGGAATCTCAAGGAGACCACCCAGAAGAACACCGAGCAGGACTGGCTCAAGACGCATCTGGCTCGCTTCACCCGGATGCTGCAGGGCCAAAGGAACATGCTCAACGTCTCCAAGCTGATATTGTCCGAGCTCTCCTCTCTGGTCAATATCCAATACGGGGCCTTTTACGTCGTGGAGAACGAGGGCAAGAACGCTGGCCTGAGGCTGCTGGGCGGCTATGCCCATGACGGCGCCCATATGCCTCGCGAATGGCTCACCTTGGGGGACGGCCTGGTTGGGCAATGCGCCGTCGAACGGCGACGGCTGATACTCAACGATATCCCCTCCAGCTTCATCCGGATATCATCCGGCCTCGGCAGCACTCCCGCGCGCAACGTCGTGATCCTGCCCGTACTCTTCGAGGGGCAAATCAAGGCCGTGATCGAGCTGGCCTCTCTCGAGAGGCTCAGCGAGATCCATCTCGGCTTCCTCGACCAGCTCATGGAGTCGATCGGCATCGTGCTCAATACCATCGCGGCCAACATGCGGACCGAGGATCTGCTCAAGAAATCGCAGTCCTTGACCCAGAGCCTGCAAAAGCAGCAAACCGAGCTCACGGAGACCAACGAGAAGCTCGGAGAGAAGGCTCGCCTGCTCGAGGACCAGAAAGCGGAGATCGAGCGCAAGAACCAGGAAGTGGAGTTGGCCAAGAAGGCGCTCGAAGAGAAGGCCGAGCAGCTCGCCCTCGCCTCGAAGTATAAGTCCCAGTTCCTGGCCAACATGTCCCACGAGCTGCGCACCCCCCTCAACAGCCTCCTCATATTGTCCAAGAACCTGGCCGAGAATCAGGAGGGCAACCTTAACGGCAAGCAGGTCGAGTTCGCCAAGACCGTGTATTCCTCCGGCTCGGATCTTCTCGCCTTAATCAACGAGATCCTCGACATGTCCAAGATCGAGTCCGGCACCATCACCGTCGAGATCGGCGAAGTCCGGATGAGCGAAGTGACCGAGTCCGTGGAGCGGGGCTTCCGCCAGATCGCCCAGGACCGGGGCCTTGACTTCGAGATCAACGTCGATCCCGCGGTGCCCAATTCCCTGGCGACGGACGCCAAGAGGCTTCAGCAGGTGCTCAAAAACCTGCTTTCCAACGCCTGCAAGTTCACGGAGAAAGGCTCCGTGGACCTGCGCATATTCCTGGCCGATCCCGAGACGCGCTTCGACAACGTCGTGCTCCAGACGGCGGAGAAGGTCATCGGATTCGCGGTCAAGGACTCCGGCATCGGAGTGGCGCCCGAGAAGCAAAAGATCATATTCGAGGCCTTCCAGCAGGCCGACATGACGACCAGCTGGAAATACGGCGGCACGGGCCTCGGGTTGACCATCAGCCGCGAGATCGCGAATCTGCTGGGAGGAGAAATCTGGGTCGAGAGCCAGCCC
>JACQPG010000125.1 GCA_016207665.1 Elusimicrobiota bacterium
CGCCGGCGCTCCGGCCGCCGCCTCGGCCAGCTCGCGCACCAAAGCGAGCTCGAACTCGAAGGGCTCGGAGGCCTCGATCCGCCTCAAATCGAACACCAGCTGCGGCCCGGGGACCCTTTCGTAGCGGACCAGCTCGCCGAGGGCGGCGGCGCGGCGAGGGATATCCCGCGTCTCCGCCAGGAGACGGCGACCGATGGCGGTTCGAGCCAACCCGGCCTCCCGGGCGCCGAGGGACTCGGCCTGCGCTGCGCTGAGGCTCATGCGAGGCGGAGGCTCGGCCGCTAGGGGGATGGCTGCCAGGATCAAAAGCGCGGCGGCCCTGGGCATCAATAGAGGAACATCTTGAGACAATAAACGCTTCCGCCGGACTTGATGAACTCCGAGGTATCGACTTCGACGAGCTTCAATCCCATCGCCTGCATATGGGCGGCCACCCCGACAGCGCCGCGCTGAGCGATGGCCACGCTGGAGTCGACGATGGCGGAGTTGCAGGCCATGGATCGTATCGCCTCGTTTTCCCCCGCGGTCAAGACCACCGGGAATATCTTGAGTATCAGCTCCAAACTCTCGCCGTCGAAAGCGGAGGGGTAGATCAGCACGGCCTCGGGAGTCAGGGGGCAAAAACAGGTGTCGAGATGATAAAAGCGCTCGTTGACCAGCTTCAGAAGAACCACGGGAGTCTCGAAAACCCTTGCCACTTCCTCGAAGACCTGAGGCTCCGAGCGGAAGCCGCATCCTCCCCAGATGAGGCGTTTCTTCGGATGCCACACCGCGTCTCCGGCGCCCTCGAAACAAGCGGCGGGGTCCTTGAGCCGGACTATGCGATAGCCCTGCTCGCGAAACCATGCCTCGAAGGCTGGGACCTCCCTGCGTCGCGATGAGTGCCTCATCTGTCCAAGCAAGCAAAGGCGCTCCATCCGCGGGTTCAAGCCTATGAAGGTTTGGTTGGCGCAAAACACCATGTCCTCGAGGCCGGGAACCGGATCGATGAGCGAAATGGGCTTGCCGGCTTCTTCAAAGGCGGCCTTGACCTCGTCCCATTGCCGCCGCGCGATCGTCTTATTGATGGCGCCCACGTGGCCAACCATGAACGGGTTGTGCACCTCCTTGACGTCGTAAAAGTCCGGAGGGCACATCATCACCCCGGCCGGATCAGGCATGGAGGGGCAGTTCTTGATCGAAAAACCCTTGAGATCCGCCACCGACCGATAGACCCGGCTCATAGGAAATTCTCCCTGACGAAGGTTTGGGCGAACCCCTCGACGCTTCCCTCCCAAGGCTTTTCGGCGCTACCATCCGGAATCCAGCCGCTTAAACGGCCCTTCTGACAGGACTCGAGGGCCCATGGCGCCCTTATCTCGATGGAGGCCCCGCCGGCGCCCAATCGATGGACGATGGGAAGGAAGACCAAAGGGGTATGGGAAGCGACGGCGCGACGGGCCAGCGCGTTGAAGAGCCGGCTGCGATAAGGAGTCTGACGGGCGAGCTCCTCCTCGAGCTCCGCCAAGGCCTTCGCGCTTTGCTCCTTGCCGTATCCGAGGGCCTTAAGCGCCGAATCGAGGTGGCGCCTGGCGACGTCGGTCAATGTCCCATTCTGGGCGCAGCAGGGTTGCGCATGGGCCTCGGGCGGCATCAGAATCCCCCCGACCGCGGACATGGCGAAGGCCTCGAGCAGTCTCCACACGCTTGCGGGCTTCTTCGGCCCACCATCGGCCTCGAAATGCCGGAACAATGGATCGGCCCTTAACCGTCGTAGCACCTCGGCGGGTCCGAGCGGGACAGGTCGCTGGCCCCGACAGCGCATCATCCATTCCCGGGTCCCATAGAGTACCCGAGCGGTGGACGGAACGCCCCCGGCCAAGACCATCGCGACCTCCCCTCCCGCTTTCAAAACCCCCAGCAGCCTTCCGGCCATTCGCTCCCATGATGTGGGACCCAACAGCAGGCGCGTGAGCGCGTTGCGATGCAAGGCCAGACGATCCACGCCGATGTGATAGAGGCCCATAAAACCCGCGTAGACCCCCTCCTCGTGAAGGGACACCGTATCGAGCGCGAAAGGATCGATGGCGACCACGAGGCGAGGGCGGCAGGGACGGCCGCGGATCTGGCGCAGCGCCTGCATCCCATGACGGACCAGCTCGAAATTCAGATGCGCCAGCTCCCCGAGCACGGGGGGATGGGAGAGCACGGCGAGCATGGCCACCGGAGACCCTCCTCGGTCCAGGCGTCTTGACAGGGCGTGCGCTCTCTCCAGGGACGGGGAAGCAGGCTGGAAGGCGTATCGATGCGGCGAGGCCAGCTTGGAAAATATCCACTCATGTCCGGCCAGCACCCAGTCCGCCGGCAAGAGCCGGGCCCCCAAGGAGAGAAGAAAGCCCAGAAGGACCAAGGGCGGCTCGATCCAGGCCCTGAGCGCCCCGGGCTTGGAGGGCAGGACGTGGGATGCGGGCCTGTGGAGCTCATAGGCGCGGGCTACGATCGACATCAGGTCTTGAGAGGTGCCCGTCGGCAACGTCATGGTGGTGGCGAATTTTAACATAAAATGATACCCTCTGATCCGTGACCTTCCGATCCATTTTCCCGACGATGTTCGCGGCCTTGAGCCTCGCCCAAAGCGCTCCGGCCGCCCCCGTTCCAGGCTACGTGGTGCGAGTGGAATCCTCCACGATATACCTCGACATGGGACAGGAATACGGGGCTCAACCAGGGCAATCCTTTCAGGTGTTCACCGAAGGCCAGGAGCTCAAGCACCCGGTCACGGGCGAGCCCTTGGGCAAGATCGAGAATCCTATAGGAGAGGGCCGGCTCAAACAGGTCCTGCCCAAATACTCCGTGGGCGTACTGGCGGCGGTGAGCTCCGACATACGGCCCGGAATGCGCGCCAGGCTGGGAGCGGGCCCTCCCGCGCCCGTCCGGGCGCCGGCCAGCAACAACGCGAGACCGTCGGCCTCCGCGCCTGATTGGCAGAACCCTCGTTGGAAGAGTCCGCCCTTCGATTTCAAGGTCAACGGCATGGCGATCGGAGATTTTCGAGGGGAGGGGCGCCTGAGCCTGGCCCTGGCGACGCAGCGTTCGGTCGCGCTTTATTCGTATCCTCCCGAGGAGACGGCCCAGCGCGGTCCCTGGGATCTCCAGGGAGTCTCGGCTCGTATCCTTTCCTTGGAAGCCGCGGACCTCAACGGCAACGGCCGCGCCGAGCTTTTCGTCGTCTCATATAATGAGGTGATGGGACGGATGGAGACGATCATCCTGGAATGGGAGGGCGACGATTGGAAGAAGCTGGTCGAGATTCCTTGGGCGGTCCGCTCTTACCAGGAGCCGGGAGGCGGCTTGGGCTTGGCCGCGCAGCGCCTGATCGAGGACGCGAATTTCCCCCTTTCCTCCATTTATCCGCTGACCTTCAAGGACGGCCGCTATGGACCGGGACCCCATGCCTTCAAGCATAAGCGCCTGGAGTGGCTTTACGACTTCACCCTGGCCAATCTGGGAGGCAAGGAGGCCTTGATTTATCTGACCAACGCCCAACGCCTCCGCGTCCAGTTCGACAAGAGCTATTGGCGCAGCCATGAGACCTTCGGCCAGACCCCCTCTCGGCTGCGCTGGCAGGGAAAGATGCTCGAGTTCCCGCCTCCGATCCTGTGCGCCAGCGGGAAGCAGGGGCCGCGCATTTTCGCGGCCCGCAACATTTCGGCGCTCGGCTCCCTGTCCGAGCCGTTCGGCCTTTTCCAAAACGCCGAGCTGCACCGCAAGTCTTGGAGCGGCCTGGCCCTGGAAAGCGACTGGAAGGCCGAGCTGCCCGGTTATATCGCCGCCATGAGCTTGGCTCCGTCCCCGCTCGATCCGACAGACCTGGCCGTGGCCGTCGTCTCCACCTTAGGCCAGTCCTCGGTCTGGATCTATGACCCCTAGGAAGAAGCCGCAAGCTCCCAAACCGGCATCCCGTCCCAAAATCCTGATCGTCGACGACGATCCGGCGATCCGCGAGATACTCGCCACCCAAATGGGGCGGCTGGACTACGCCACCGCCACTGCCTCCGATGGTGAGGAGGCGGTGCGCGTCTTTCGCGCCGAGAGCCCGGACCTGGTGATCATGGACCTCATGATGCCTAAGATCGACGGCCTGGCGGCCTGCAAGAGGATACGCGCTCTGGAAGAAAAAAAGGGGCGCCGGACTCCCGTGCTTTTCCTCACGGCCCGGGATACCTCTCATGACCGTCTGAGCTCCGCTCTGAGCGGCGGCGACGACTTCGTCTCAAAACCCATCAGCCTCCAAGAACTCTGCGTCCGGGTGGAGGCAGCCCTGGGTCGCAAGAAATGGGATTAGCCTATCTGGCGATTCTAGCCGCCGGAGCCGCGATCGCTTCCTCCAGTTCCTTTCCGGCCAAACCCTATGGCCTGTTGATACTCGCCGAGGGCAATGACCCGGCTTGGAAGGCGACCGCGGAAGGGATTCGCAAGAAGCTCGAAGACAAGACCCCTTTCCAGATCGCTTTCGGCGAGGCGGATGCCAGGGCTTTGAGGCGGGCGGTCAAGGCCTTGGAGGCCCAAAGGGCCCAGAAAATCATAACCGTCCCGATCTTCCTGTCATCCTTTTCAGAGGCGATGGAGCAGAGCCGCATACTGCTCGGGGTCGCCGCCGCTCCCAAGCCGAGCGTCGCTCCCGAAAGGGCGCGAACCAAGCTCGCCGAGCTCAAGCCTATCGAGGTCGGAATCCCGCTAGTGATGACCGAGGCCTTAGACGACGATCCGATCGTCGCCGACATCCTTGTCACCCGGGCTAAATCCGTGGCCCGCGGAGCCCGGACCAGCGTGCTGCTGGTGGCTCAGTCGCCGTCGGACGCTCAGGCCGCCAAACTCTGGCGCCAAAGCGCGGAATCCTTGGCCGAGAAAGTCCGGGTCAAGGGGGGCTTCACCGCGGTCGAGGTCGCGGCCTTGCCGATCAACGACCGCCCAGAGGATCGCCGCGCGGCGGAGGCGCAGCTGCGCAAGAGATCCCTGGGCCTGCGCGGGGACGGCCCGATCGTCGTGCTTCCCTTGGAATTGACTCCCGGGGACGTCTCGCGCGCGGCCAAGCGAGCCCTTTCGGGCCTCTTCGCCCGCTATGACGGCAAGGGCATGCTTCCCGACGCGCGCATCACGGCGTGGGTCCAGTCGTCCTTCGAGCGAGGATCGCGGATGGCCGACATGAGGATTCTTAAGGGGCCGCGCAACGGGGCGCTGGCTCCGGCACAATCAGGAGGATATCAATGAGCAACGACACCGTCGCGGTTCTGGATAAGGGCTTCGTCAGGCTGGTCGACTTCATGGGAGGAGATCAGGGGATCGTCGACGCGGCGCGCGTGTCCTACGGCGGGAAATCGAAAGGAGAGGAAGCGGATCGGCGGCTGATCAGCTATCTATTGCGGCATCAGCACATGACCCCTTTCGAGCATTCCTTTTTCAAATTCCACGTTTCCTGCCCGATTTTCGTCATGCGCCAGTGGATCCGGCATCGGATGGCTTCTTATAATGAGATCTCGGCCCGATACGTCGAGGTAAGGGACGAATTCTATATCCCCAAGACCTGGCGAGCCCAAGACGTGAAAAACAAGCAAGGCTCTATCGCGGCGCCCGCTCTCGACCATAAGGCCTTGACGGCGCTATGCGAGGCCCAGGTCCGCTCGGCCCTGGAGGTTTACCGACAAATGCTCGCCGCCGGGGTCGCGCGAGAAATGGCCCGCATGGTGCTGCCCGTCAATCTTTATACCGAGTTCTATTGGACCGTCAACGCGCGAAGCCTCATGAATTTCCTCAGCCTCCGGGCCGACGTCCATGCCCAATGGGAGATCCAGCAATATGCGGAAGCCCTGGGCCGGTTTTTCGAGTCCAAGCTTCCCTGGACCTGGGCGGCCTTCCTGGCCCATGTCTGGAACGGGCAAAACCCCCGACTCGACGCGGAAAAGAAACGCCTGCAAGAGTCGCTTCAGCCGCAGCCACGATGAAAGCGCTGCTTTCAAGCGCCACATTCCTCCTTGGGCTCTTGACGGCCCCGGCCCAAGCCGCGGACAAGGTCTCCCGGGGCGAGTTGAGGATCAGGGTTTCCGGGACCGTGCTGGCTTCCGACATGATCCTGCTCAAATCGGCGATCGAGGGACGCGTCGAGGAGGTGCGGGCCTCGACCTTCTCCTGGATCCCCGAGGGGGAGGCCCTGGCCATGGTCGTCGACCAGGAAATGGCCGCCATCAACGACTCGCAAGGGGGCAGAGCCTTGGCTTCCAACGCGGAGCGCTGGAAGGGAGTGTATCAAGCCCTCGAGGTCAAATGCCCCAAGGACTGCTTCGTGCTCGAGAGCCATGTTCGCCCCAAGCAATGGCTCAAGCCCGGCGCCGTCCTTTTCAAAGCGGCCCAGAGGCTGCAGCTCGAAGCCCGCGTCGGGGTCGAGGAAGCCGGCTGGATCAAGGAAGGTCAAAGGATGGTGTTCTGGCTGCTGCGCAACCCCCGGAAGCGCTTCGAAACCAAGGTCAAGGAGTACAGACGGCAACGCCAGGGTCTCAACAACAACGCCGGGGTGCTCCGCGTGGAGCTTCCCAAGTCATATCCCTGGCCGCCCGACTCGGATTGGGAGGGCTTCGTGACCATCAAGGACGAAGCGCTTACCGTGCCCACCGCGGCCCTGATCAAGAAAGGCGACGCCCATTACCTGCCGATCAAGGTCAAGACCGGGATCAGCACGCGCGAATCGACGGAGATATCCTCCGGCGCCGAAGAGCATCAGGAGATTCTCGTTCCCGATGCCAACTGAAATCACGCCGACCCCACGGGTGCTGGGCCTGATCCTGGCGGGCGGAAAGGGCGAGCGGCTCTATCCCTTGACGCACGAACGCTCCAAGCCGGCGGTTCCCTTCGGGGGCAAGTACCGGATCATCGACTTTGTCCTGTCCAATTTCGTCAACTCCGGGATACATTCGATCTACATACTGGTGCAATACATGTCCCAGAGCATGATCGAGTATCTCAGATCGAGCTGGCGCACCGTGGGACTGACCCGCGACCAGTTCATCACCGTCGTCCCGCCCCAGATGCGACTGGGCGAGATGTGGTATCGCGGCACCGCTGACGCGGTCAGGCAGAATCTCAACTTGATCCGGGACTTCGAGCCCGACTTCGTGGCGGTTTTCGGCGCCGACCACATCTATCGCATGGACATTGGCCAGATGATGCGCTATCACATCGAAAAGGAAGCCGATATCACGGTGGCCACCATCCCGGTCGCGCTCAAGCAAGCCTCCTCGTTCGGCATCGTCGACGTGGACTCCAAGGGGCGGATCACCGGCTTCCTGGAAAAGCCCGCCGATCCCAGGCCCATGCCCGGCGATCCGGCCAGGACCTTGGCCTCCATGGGCAATTACATCTTCTCGACCGAGATCCTTTGCCGCATACTCTCCGAGCACTCGGCACAGACCCCCAGCTTCGACTTCGGCGCGTCCATACTTCCCCATGTCCAGAAGACGCTCAAGGTCTTCGCCTACGACTTCTCGGCCAACGTGCTTCCGGGCATAAAACCTTATGAAGAAAAGGGCTATTGGCGCGATGTGGGCACCGTCGCCGCGTACTATGACGCCAACATGGACATCTTGGGGGCCCGGCCGCGCTTCAATCTCAACAATCGCCGCTGGTTCGTGCACTCGGGCCGCTATGACGGGCCGCCCGCCAAGGTACTCGACGGCTCGCTCTCCAATTGCATCATCGGCGATGGCTGCTTCATCCGCAACGCCTCCATCAAGAATTCGATATTGGGAAGAGGAGTGCACGTCCACGATGGCGCCGTGATCGAGGACTCGATCATCATGGACTTTTGCAAGGTGCGCAGCGAAGCGAGGATCCGGCGGGCCATCATCGACCGGTTCAATGACCTGCCGCCGCGCGAATCCATCGGACACAACGCGGCCAAGGACGCCGAGAGATTCTTCGTCGACAGCGCGGGCATCGTGGTCCTGCCGCGGGGGAAGACGGCCTCGCAATGATCACCAAGAAGATCAAGCTGGAGGATTCCCAGGAGGCTCTGGGGCTGCTGGGCGAACAGGACGCGGTCTTGCGCCAGATGGAGCGCGAGTACGGGGTCGAGCTTTTTCTACGTCAAGATCCCGACTCCAACGAACTGCAACTCTCGATCAAGGGCAGCAATTCGCGCGTGGACAAGGCCCTGCGCCGCATACGCGAAAGGCTCTCGGCCTTGCGCCGTTCGGTGGCTCCCGGCGCCGAGCCCTTCGAACCCTTGAGCCTCGGCGCCACGGGCCTGCCCGAGGACGGCGTCTATCGCTCGGCTTTCGGCAAGATCGTGCGCCCGCGCACGCCCAACCAGCAGAAATACGTGGATGCGATATACAAGAGCGAACTGGTCTTCGGCATAGGACCCGCCGGCACGGGAAAGACCTACCTCGCGGTGGCTTGCGCCTTGCGCGCCTTGGAGTCGCGCCAGGTGCATCGCATCGTTCTTTCCCGGCCCGTGGTCGAGGCCGGGGAAAAGCTCGGTTTCCTCCCCGGCGACCTTTATGAGAAGGTGAATCCCTATCTCAAGCCGATCTATGACGCCTTCTATAACCTGCTGGGGCCCGACCGCTTCAGGCTATGGCGGGACACCGAGGTGATCGAGATAGTCCCGCTCGCCTATATGCGCGGCCGGACCTTCGAGGAGGCCTTCATAATCCTCGATGAGGCCCAGAACACGACTCCGGAGCAGATGAAGATGTTCCTCACGCGCATGGGCAACGGCTCGAGGGTGGTGGTCACCGGAGACGTCACCCAGACAGATCTCAGCGATAGGAGCGCCTCGGGCCTGGTGCGCATCGCGCAGGTGCTCAAGGGCGTCGAGGGGATATCCTTCCACGAGCTCACCGAAGAGGACGTCATCCGTCACCCTCTAGTCAAGAAGATCATCCGTGCCTACGACGAGTGGGAAAAAAAGTAGAAATCCGGCTCTTTCACATAGAGCGCCTGCCCAAGGAATCCCGTCGTCCGACCTTGTTCCGGCGAGCCTGCCGCCTGGCGCTGGGATACGCCAAGGCTCCTGGTGGCCTCAACGTGATCTTCCTAGGCCGACACGGAATGCGACAGATCAACAAGCGATACCTCGGTCATGATTACGACACGGATGTCCTCGCCTTTCCTCATGATTCCCAGGACGGGCCTTTTGGAGAGGTGCTCGTCTCGACCCACCAGGCGCGCCGCCAAGCCAGGCAGCTCAAACACTCGATCGTTCATGAAGTCTTGATCCTGATCATCCATGGGATTCTGCACCTGACCGGGTATGAAGACACGACCCCTCGCCAAAAGAAGAAAATGTTCTCTCGCCAGGAGATGATTCTAAAACGCACGCTCAAGGGCGGGACTTGGTCAGGAAGATGAAGACGAGGGCATAGACAAGCGCCATCGCTGCCAGGGATAACGCCAGGCCTGAAAAGCCCTGCAGCAACTCACAAAGGGAGTCTAATTCCAGGATACTTAGGTAGTTCAGCAGCTTGGCATCGCCCCAAAGAATCAGACGAA
The DNA here is from genome assembly GCA_016207665.1 of Elusimicrobiota bacterium. Classification (GTDB taxonomy): domain Bacteria; phylum Elusimicrobiota; class Elusimicrobia; order UBA1565; family UBA9628; genus JACQPG01. The sequence continues at coordinate 9,526 of JACQPG010000125.1, forward strand.
CGGTGAGCACGGCGATATGCGCCAAGGCCGAAAGCTGCAGGAATTTCAGCAGCGCCTCCAGGGCCCGGGATCCAAGAAACCGGGAAAACTTCATTCGTCCATCAGTGTAATCCCGATTCGGGCCTTGCGCCAGTCCCGGCTCGGGGCTATCCTTGCAATGTGACCCTGAAAACCCGTTTCTCTCTCTCATTCATTTCCTTTCTGGTATTTATGTTTTTCTTGTTTTGCGGCAGCTATTACGTGTTGGAGAGGCGGTCCTCGCTCAGCGCCCTGCGCGAGGACCAAAACAGGACCGCTAGCAATATCGCCTCTGTGTGCCGGGGCATATATCTGACCTCCAGCGCTCTAGGCGCGCTCAACTATATAAGCGGCGTCAAGAAAGACATCTCCATCATATCGGTATCTTGCATTGACGGGACGGGGGTTATCCAAGCCCACTCGGATGCCAGCCTAATTGGGACGCGGTCAATGGACTTCGAAGGCGCGCGGGTGGCCGGGCTGGATTTCTCAGGGCCTCGCGAGTGGATCCATACCAATGCGCAAGGCATGTTGATCAGCGATTGGTACGCCCCCACCATGGCCCAAAACAGGCTCCTGGGCTGGGCCCAGGTCGGCTACGACAAACGTCTGCTAGACGCGCGGCTTAAGGCCCGGCTTTGGGCTACGGTCAAGCGCCTGATACTGGTGGCCACATCGACTCTGCTCATCGCCATACTTATCAGCTTGATGCTCTCCTGGAGCCTTTCACGACCGATCAAGGCCTTGGCGCAGGCGGCCAGGGCCATCGCTTCAGGGCATCTAGACTACCGGACCGAATTGTCCGGCCGCAACGACGAGCTGGGCCATTTGGCAAGGGAAATAAACGAAATGGCAAAGCAACTGAAAGCGCTTGACGAAATGAAGCAGTCCTTCTTGGAGTCCGTCACCCACGACCTGCGCGCTCCCCTGACATCCATCATTGGCCATGTGAGCATCTTCTTGGAGAATCAGCTCGGCGAGCTGGACGA
>JACQPG010000127.1 GCA_016207665.1 Elusimicrobiota bacterium
CGCTCGGGTCGCCTTCAAATCCCGAAATTATTAAAACTGGCGGGGACGCACTGTCTTCTTATTACTTCAAGTTAAGGAAACAGTACAGTCCCCGATTCCTATGAAGTTTCTCTAAGGATGGCGGGGACGACGGGATTTGAACCCGCGATCTTCGGCTTGACAGGCCGACGTGTTAGGCCGGGCTACACCACGACCCCAGGAAACGAAATTATACAAAATCGCCGCGAGTTACAGGCGGTGTTCTTCCATCGGACGGGGGATGACGGCGCGCCACCAGGAGCGTAGAGTCAATGAGATGCGGGCGTAGAGCGAGCTGACCTCGAAATAGCGCAATAAGGCCTGAGGGCCGCCCGAGGGCTCGTGGAACATGGGCCTGGGCGGCGGGTTGCGCAGTGCGGGGCCGACATGGATCACGTAGCGGGAAAGCTCGGCGGCCGGGCGGTCGACTCCGCTTGGCTCGTGAAGGTCGCCGGCCCAGATCACGCGGTTCAAATCGGCGCCGGTCAATCGGGTCAGGTTGCGCAGGCCCCAGCCCTTGTCCGGCCCTATATCGATCGAAGTCTTGCCGCCGACCCTCGCCTCGAGCGGGATGCCTTCTTCCTTGAGACGTTGATTGATGAAGGCGGCGTAGGTCCTGCGCTTGGCCGGGCCACCCGAGCGGTGATAGAGCTCCCGTTGCGCGGCAGGCAGATGAGCTCCGGGCGGCACGATGGAGATTTGGGAGAGCAGGCGTTTGCCTTGGAACGGAACCCAGTCCTCGACGATGATCCGCGACGGTCTCGTGCCGATCACCCGCTCGGCATCACCCGCGAAATCGAAGCGCCCGGCTGTTTCATCCGCGATGGCGCGGATTCTTTGAAGCCCGTCGGGAAATCCGGCCTCCTTGAGCATGCCCTCGAGATCATGGGCGTGGACGAGCTGAAGATTGCGGCTATTCGCGTCGTAGCGGAAGATCTGGCTGCCGCTGCGCGCTCCGAAGGTGAAGCGCGAGAGCGTCCCCGGCTTGCCGGCCAACTTCAGGGCCAAGGGCCCTGCGAGTTGCCTGTAGATCGCCGCCAGCGAGGAGGCGCTGATGAACATGAAGCGGCCATCGAGGGCCGCTAGCTCGGCCAGCTTGGAGATCATCGCCGGATCGGCGGGCTGCATCGAGGCCGTCACGGTGTCGTCCATGTCCGCGGCGAACACGGGAGCTTTGCCTTGATTGGTCATGACCAAGGCCAGAAAAAAGGAGGCGAGCCGGAATCTCTGTGACAGCCTGCCCAGGAAGGTCTTGCGCGGCGAGTCGATCTGGGGAGGGACCGCGGGAGCGGCCGGGCGTGGATCGGCTCCCTTGATCAGGTCGCGCCTCGCCAGGAATCGCCGCAGCGCCGCTCGCTGGGCGGGGCGCAAAGCGGAATCTGGTCTGTGTCCCAGGGCCCGGGCCCAGGAGTCGGCTGTTTCCATTTGGCGGATCAAGCCGCGGGACTCGGCGGCGACCCTGATGGCTTGGAAACGCGAGTGGGCCGCGCCCAGGCTATCTGGCTCCATGAAGGGGGCCAGGGAGTCGTTGAAGTAGTCGATATCGGAGATGGCCTGAGAGAGTTCGCCGTCGCTTAGCGATGAGGGATCGAGATCGGCGGCTACGGCCAGGGAGTCCGCCATCCAGCCCGGCGCCGAGTCGCGCAGTCGCCGCATGATCTCTCCGGGAGAAGCGCGTGGAGAATGTTGGAGCGCGAAATCGACCGTGTCATAGGCCCTGCGCAGGGCGAAATTGAAGCCGGCGGCGCGAAGCTGCGCGATGCGCGCCTGAGTGCAGGCGGGAAAACGAGGGATATTAAGCCGGGATCGGCTCGGGGCCGCGGGCGCCGGGAGGTAAAACGGGGCGGCCTTGACGTTCACGTAGAGAGACAGCCCAAGGCTGACAGCCAAGGACAGCGTTCTCATGGTTATTTCCTGGACTGGACCGCCTTTGGGCGAGCTTTGGCCTCGTCGCTCTCCGACTTCTCCATCTCGCGGAGCAATACGTCGGCGGCCGGAACGGCGATGGCTCGGAGCGTCCGCTTGATCTCCTCACGCACCGATCGGCGGCTAGCATCGACGCGCTTGACCGCGTCTCTGAGAGCCCAGGTGAGCTTGGACAGCAAGTAGGAGGCGGTGCGATTGCGTGAGAGCTCTTGGATTTGGGCCAGGCTCCAAAGATAAGACTTGTCGCGCAAATCGCTGGGGACGTGTTCGGGTATGTCGTAAAGGAAACGCAGGATCTGCCCCGTGCGGGTGAAGAGAGGAGAATCGCCGAGCAGAAGCCTTACGGCCTCGATATTTTGAACCGTGGCGATTTGCAGCGACTCCACGACCGTGAACCTGAAGCTCTCGTAAAGGGATTCGCGCTTGCGCTTGGCTTCCGGTCCGAGCGGCTCGAGCTCATGCGCCGGCCACTGCCGCAGCAGACGCTCCTGCCATTGCGCCGGGAAATGGGGGAAGGACTCGCCCATCTCTACCCAGAACTCCGGGCTTAGCTCCTGGCGAGCGATCACTCTTTCGAGCGAGAGGAAGGCCTCGGGCTTGCCCGTGTTTGAGCCGACGCGAGCCAGTCGCCGGCCGAGGTAGTCGTAGGCCAGGGTCCTTTGCTCGGGATCGGCCTTGGCCAGTCCCTCGACGGCCCTCTCCAGGAACTCGGCGGCTTGCGCCTCGTCGGTCCGGAGCTTCACGTCCGCGGCGCCTTGGGCGTCCTCACGCGCGTGCTTGGGCCTGGAGCCGTCCGAGGCGGCCAGAAGGCTTTCCATGAATATCTCAAACCTGTCGGCCATGAGCTTCGGCGTCGGGTCATTTCCGGCTTCCATGGGCCAGGGAGATCGCAAGCCGCCGAGGGTTTCGCCAATCTCGGCATTCGCTGAGGCCTTGATGGGGGTTCCGAAACGTTGAAGATGCGCGGCTTCGAGCCCATGCCGGGCCGCTTGGAGCTCAGAGGCGCCAGGAAAATGGGTGGAAAAATGCTCCAGATAGAACTCGATGAGATGCGCCGCCCTTTGGAGCTGATGGCGGGCCGTGTCCGGATCTTCTCCCGGCCGATCGGCGAACTCGCGGCCGAGCGCCAAGAGGCTGGCCGCGCCGAGGGCTACCTCATCGCGATACTCGGCGTAGGCTTCGCGCAGCAAGCTCTTGAGCGCGTCGGCGTCCTGCTCGGCGAGCCGGTCCACTATGCCCATGGTCATCTGGGGAAGCACGGGATGGTCATCCTCGTAAAGACGGCGCTCGATATAGCCTTCCTTGTGGAGCCTTTCGCGAAGCGCCGTGATGAAGGGCTCGATCTCCTGAGGGGTGCCCTTGAACGAGCCGGAGACAATGGAGCCGAAATCGAGGCTCTGCAGCCGCTTGAGCATCATCGGGGAATAGACCTTATCCGGCTTGATGAGGGAGAAAATACGGGGCGGCCGGCTTAGCGGTGCACCATAGGCCAGGGGGCAGAGAACGGCGAGAAGGACGGCGGCTCTCCCGGCACCGATACCTCGATTCGGCACCTCGAAAGTATAAGCGATATGAGACGGGCCAACGAGGTTCTTTAGGCCTAATCGTCTCTAGGTCTAAAGACTGCGTCAGTCCCCGCGCCTGAACGTGATGCGCAATCGCTCGCCCCGGCGGTCGACGACGGCCGAATCGGGGTCGGCTCCCTCGGGCAAGGGAATCTCCTGATCCGTGGCCTTGGCGATGCGATACGGGCCGGGAGCTTGGCGGGCTCTATAAGAGAGCCTGATTCTTTCCCGGTTGATCGAAACCTCGACCTTCTTGTCCTCCAGGCCGGGAACCTCCACCAGCAGGATCAAGGAGCGCTCCATGGATTGCAGCTCCGTTCGCAAACCGCTGGCATGCCTTTGGACGGCGGTTTCGAATTGCTGCACGTCGCGGAAGGGCTGGAACTTCCGCAAGACCGGTATGCCCTTGTCCGGGAAAGGCTCGCCGAAGAGCTCCTCGAATTTGGAGTGCAAGGGATCCGGTTTGGCTTCATGGAGGAATCGGCCGCTGAACTTGGAGAATAGGTCCGGCTCATCGGAGCGAGCGGGCACCGTCTCCTGCTGCGACCAAGCCAGACCGGTCAACAACAACGCCGAGGACCAGAGCCATTTGTTCATACTCTCACCCCCGTTGCGTCATTATAAGCCGCCGCGGGCGGCGAGCCGGTCATGTTCTTGTCCCAGTCCTGAGACGGCGCATTTGCTAAAATCGACCCGTGGTGGGCGAAGGATTGAGGCAGTGCTTGGAGCAGCCGGATCTTTGGCGCGGCTACGTCTTCGCCGGGGGCTTGCTGTCGCTCTATTTGGCCGAGAGCTGGGCTCCGGCCAGGGTTTGGCGGACCCCCAGGTCCAAGAGATTGGGTTTCCATCTCATGATGGCCGTGATCAACACGCTCATCCTGCGCCTGATCGCCGTGGGGCCCTTGCTGTTCTTCACGGCCATGGCCAGAGAGAGGGGCTGGGGTCTGGCGCCCTTACTCGGCCTCTCCGGCGCTCCGGAGATCATCTTCTCGCTGGTGGCCTTGGATTTCTTGGACTATTGGTGGCATCGCCTCAACCACAGCGCCGATTTCTTCTGGCGATTCCACAAGGTGCATCACGTCGACACCCACGTCGACGTGACTACCTCGCTGCGATTCCATCCTGGGGAGTTCCTGATCTCGAGCGCGATGAAGGTGTTATGGGTCGCGATCGTGGGACCGTCGTTGCTGGCCTTCGCGTTTTTCGAGGCCGGCATCACGTTGGCCTCTCAGTTCCATCATACCAATATCGATTTTCCCTTCAAAGTCGAGCGCTGGTTGCGGCTGCTCTTTGTGACGCCTCGCTATCATGCCGCCCATCACACCGTGACCTTGCGGTCTCGCGAGGCGAATTTCTCGACCATCTTCATCGCTTGGGACCGCCTCTTCGGCTCGTATCAAGAGCCGGACGAGCGCGAGCTCGAGAACCTGGGCCTGCCTAGGGGCAGGGAAGGCTATCTCTCGCTGTCGGAGACCTTCCTTGGCCCGTTTTCCGTGCGGTATTAGGGCTTGAGCATCACCTTCACGCAGCCCTCTCGCTTCTCGTTGAATATCTTGTAGGCCCTGGGTCCTTCTTCCAAGGGAAGGCGGTGCGTGACTATGTCGTCGGCCCGTAACGAGCCCTGTGCGACCATGTCCAACAGGCCGTCGATGTGGGCGTGCACCGGCGCCTGTCCGGCCCGCAGCCTCAAACCCTTGTCGAAGAGCTGTCCGAGAGGGAAATTGTCGAAGTCCGTCCCATAGACCCCGACCACGCTCACGGTCCCCGATCGGCGAGCGGCTTTCATGGCGCTCGCAAGGACCCTCATCGTGCCGACCTGGGCTTTGACGACGTTCGAGGCGGACTCGAGGATATCATGCTCGGCCTCCATGCCGACCGCGTCGACGCAAGCATCGGCTCCCCGTCCGGTGGTCATCTGCCGTATGGCCTCGACCGCGTCGGTCTTGTCCGCGTTGATCACCGCGGCTTGGGCGACTTCCACGGCCTTCTTGAGCCGGTAGTCGAGTATGTCCACTCCGATGACTCGGCCGGCGCCGCGAGCCCGGGCCGACTTGAGGGCCATGAGTCCCACGGGTCCGCAACCGAACACCGCGACGGTCTCGCCGCCTTCGAGGCCGCACCAATTGATGGCCGCCCAGCCCGTGGGTATGATGTCGCTGAGAAACAAGGCCTTCTCATCGGGCATGCCCTGCGGCACCTTTCTCGGCCCGTAATCGGCGAAGGGAACGCGCACGTACTCGGCCTGGCCGCCTTGATAGGAGCCGTAAAGGTCCGTGTAGCCGAAGAGCCCGCCGCCCTTCCGGGTCATACTGCCATCGGGCCCGTAGTGTTTGGGGTTGGACCTCTCGCAATGGATCGGGAGATCCTGGCGACAGAACCAACATTCGCCGCAGGCGACGGGGAACGGGACCACCACCCGGTCTCCTTTCTTGAGATTCGTCACCCGTGGGCCGACCTCCTCGACTATTCCCATGAACTCATGGCCCAGGATCAAGGGGCGAGCTTGAGGGAAATAGCCGTTATAGATATGCAGATCCGAGCCGCAGATCGAGGTCGAGGTCACCCGGATGATGGCGTCGCGCACATGCTCTATCTTTGGGTCCGGCACGGATTCGAGGCGAACGTCCTTGGGTTTGTGGAACACCAGCGCTTTCATAATACTTCCTCCTGAATCCAGTGTAGCAACGGGGAAGAGGAGGGATGGTTGAGCCTATGTGAAGGCTTTATTTACTTGACGACGGCGAGGCTCTGATAGACGACGTTCGAGTCTCGCGTGCGTATGCGCGCGATATAGACGCCGGACTCGACGACTCGTCCGGAGGAATCCCTGCAGTTCCAACGGATTGAGGAGCCTGCGGCCGGTCTCGCGCCGCGGAATACGCTGCGGCCCCTCGTATCATAGATGGACACCTCATCGGCCGCGGGGCCGAATATTGCCGAGTCGTTGACCCCGTCGGCCACGCTTGGGCTCAGGAACTTTTCACGGGCCTTGGCCGCGTTCTGGTCCTCGGTGGGAGCTATGATGCCGGTGTTCGGATCCTCCGGCGCGGGCGGCGGCGGAGCGGGCGCCGGAGGGGCAGGGGTGGGAGCGGGAGTAAATCCACCCGCGATCTCGCGCACGCTCATCTTTTTGTAGACGAGGCCATTGGCCGCCACGTCGTCGCTTCTCCAATAGACCGTGATGTTGGGCTTCCCCGATTCTGAGCCCGGGCGAGCGTCGCTGTTGGTCAGGCGCAGGGCCGGGTCGATGCCGGCGCGGCAGGCCACCCCGCCCACCCCGAAGTTGCTGCCCGTATCTATGAGTTCGTTGATCTTGCGCCAGCTGCCGCCGCCCGCCCCGTCGGTCTCATCGAGCCAGAGCTCAAGCTTCACGTTGCCATCCGGAAGGTCGTAGACCACGTATTTATAACCGATCCAGACGTTGCGCGGCAGGCCCCCGGGCCAGAGAGTCCGCGTCAAGGTCGGGCGGGATCGCGGATGGCTGGTCTCTTTCTCGAAGTCGATGGCGCCGTCATAGCGCATGCGGGCGCCTATGCCTCGGGTATCGCAGAGATTGGCGGTTTCCGAGCCCGTGGTGCCGTGATTGGTTCGGGCGATGCCCACGATGCCTCCCCAAGGGGTGCCCGCGTCGGATACCCTCATGGCATAGACCGTCATCTCCACATTCCTCCAGCTTTGGATCAGCGCGGGATCGTGGACGTACATCCGGGGCACCGGGCCGGATATCCGGAAGAGGCCGGAGCCGTCGACGCTGTAGGAAGCGTCGCCGTGGTCGGCGTCGAACCAGGGATCCTGAGGGTCCACGCCCGAGAAGGTGCGGGGGATCCCGTTGTCCCAGCGGGAGAACCATTCCTTGCCGCCGGCGACGGTCGGGTAGAGCTTGACCACCCCGAAGCGATCCCGGGGGGCGGTTTGGGCCGAGGAAACGATCGGCCGGATCATGGCGAGCGTGGCGATCAGGCAAGCCCTTTGAATCGGCGTCTTCATGGCGACCTAGACATTTTATCGACATTTGACCGCGAAAGGATCAGTCCTTAACAACTCATTAACACTTTCTCCCAGCTTGACATTCTAGCAGCAGGACCCCGAGCAGCAGGCGAGGCAGGCCAATCGGCCTGGCGTGCCGTTTCATGTTTTTGGGAATGTCGATATCCGTATATAACAGGCCGAGCTTATGTCGTCAATGGATGGAAGCAAGCTGCGGCGGTCGCGCAAAACGTGCGCGCAGAACCTCTTCGACTTTGCGCATCAGCATCCGCGTCATCGTCGGTCCTTGTCCCGGGCTCGCTCAATCCGGGATTATCCCTTGCTTCGTTTGATATCCTGGGGTTGAAACGAAAAAGGTCGATCACTTCCTAACGCGGAGTGTAACGAAAAGTTTCATAGAATAGCCCTAGGGCCGTTAGCTCAACGGTAGAGCGCTCGCCTTACACGCGATAGGTTGGGGGTTCGAATCCCTCACGGCCCAATTTTTGGCGAGAACCCCCAACCGTTATAGAGGAGAAGGGTGATCGCTTGCCGTTAGGACCGAAGGTCCGCGATCGCCGACCGTTGCACCATAAGGCTCATGGGATCCGGCCGCTCCTTTCGTAATATCCTCGACTTATTATGATCGCAGCCGTCGCGTTCGCGCTTGTCGTTTCAGTCCCAGCCGAGGGTTATCAGGGGATGGACCTTCACTCCCACAGCTACTGCTCGGATGGGCTCAAGACCCCGGAGGCCTTGGTCCGGCAGGCCAAGGACGCGGGCCTCGACTTTTTCGCGGTCACGGATCATGAGAGTGTCCGCTGCCTGGATCGGGCGCAGAAGGAGGCTGACCGGCAAGGGATCGCTTTGATCAAGGGCCTCGAGATAGGGGCCGAGGACAATAGTGTCCATATCATCGTGGTGGGTATCGACACCAGTCACCCGGCGATAGTCCGGCTGGGGGAGAAGGTGGCGGGAGACCATATCGGGAGGGCGAAGGAATGGGCGGTGAAGCTCACGATGCGCGGTGTGCCGATCGATTTTCGCCGCGACATAGCCATCCCGAAGTTGAACTTCGAGCGGAAACAGGAGGGCCGGCCATCCTTGGGCGAGGAGGAGCTGGCGCCGATGAGTGACGATGATATCGCGGCCCAGATACAAGGGGCGATATTGCGCCCCGACATAGCGCAGGCTCTCCTCGCTCGCGGCCACGTCTCGTCGATCAGGGAGGCGTTCGACCGTTATCTGTCCGATGAATCGCTCAATACGTTCCAATCTCCTTCGTTCCGGGAGATCATCGATATCGCGCACGGCGCCGGGGGCCTCGCCTTTCTGGCCCACCCGCATACCATATTCAAGTTCAGGACCTTTCCCCGTTCCTATTCGGGGAAGGAATATCCCGACTTCGAAACCCTGTTGCGCGATATGCTTGATGCCGGGCTCGACGGAATTGAGCATTACAAACCGGGGATGGGATCTTATCCGGCCGATTCCGCCCGGATCGAGTCATTCTTGAAGAGCTATCAAGCCCAGACCCCCAGGGACGTGTTATTAAGCGCTGGATCGGACTATCATGGTTATGACCAAGGCGGCATAGGGCCGCGGCATTTGGGAGGGATCACCTATCCCGAATCGGAAGCCCGCAAGGTGATCAAGGCGTTGAAGCTGGATCGGCGCTAAGCTTTATAGAGCGCTTCTATCCGGCAGCGAAGCTCGAATCCGCAGATGGCTTTTGCTTCCGCGAAAGCTCGCTCTTGGCAGATGCCGCCGCTTTCCGAGAGGGCCTCGTGAGCCACGATCACGGCCTGAACCTTGGCCGCCAGATCGAAGGATCCGGAGTTGCATCCGGGACAGGGCACTGAAAGGTCGCAGACGCTGTCCGGGCTCAATTCGCGCTTCTGCCGATCGAAACTTTGTTTTTGCGGCGTCAGGAACTCGAGCTGGATCGTTAAGCGTTGCAGGGACGGATAGCGGTCTTTGAGCAGCGCGGCCAGCCGTGCGCGCTCCGTGCGCAATGCCTTTTGCTCGTTCTTGCTGGGGCCCGGTTTGGGCCTGCGTTTGCCGAATGATGCCATGAATCAGGATACAAAATCCGCTAAAATGGGGCCACGACAATCTATAGGGGATTGATATTTATGATGCTAGGACAAACCGTCGCGACCGGCGCCGGCGCGCCTCCCGCCACGCCCAAGAAGCCCGTTGCGCAAGAATATCACGAGGTGTCGGTGAGCGATGATTATCAGTGGCTCGAGAACTGGGACGATCCCGAGGTCCGGGGTTGGAATCAGGCGCAGAACCAGTCGAGCCGAACTTATCTCGACCGGGTGGCTTTCCGAACGGCCCTCAAACAAAGATTGAGCGATTATTACGGCAAGCTCTCGCCTTCTTATTACGGCCTGAAGGCGAGAAACGGCAGGCTGTTCGCCATCAAGTTCCAGCCGCCCAAGGAACAGCCCATGCTGGTGGTGCTAAGCTCGCCCGATGAGACGGGATCGGAGAAAGTGCTCATCGATCCCAATGCCGCGGGGAAGGTGTTGTCGATCGATTGGTACGTGCCCTCTTGGGACGGCCGTTTGATCGCGACCGCCATGTCTGAGAAGGGCAGCGAGGACGCGACGCTCCACATCTACGACGTCGAGACCGGCAAGCCCTTGTCCGATCGAGTGCCTCGGGTCAATTATCCGACCGGCGGAGGCAGCGCCGCGTGGGACGCCGATAATTCCGGCTTGTTCTACACCCGCTACCCGCAAAACGACGAGCGGCCCGCCGAGGACCGGAACTTTTACCAGCAGGTCTGGTATCACAAGCTCGGGACGCCGGCCAGCCAGGACCGTTATGTGATCGGCAAGGATTTCCCGCGCATAGCCGAGATCGATTTGGACGGAGGCCACGACGGCCGATATATAGTGGCCTCGGTGGCCAACGGAGACGGCGGGGAGTATGCGCATTATCTCCGCGGAGGCGACGGCCGTTGGATCCAGTTGACCCGCTTCGAGGACAAGGCGGTCTCCGCTTCGCTGGGCCGTGACGGCGCGGTCTATTTGGTCTCGCATCAAGGAGCCCCCAAGGGAAGGGTCCTGAGACTGAGCCCGTCGGCGCCCGAGCTATCCAAGGCGGAGACGGTGGTCCCCGAGGCCGAGCACAGCATCGAGAGGGGCTTTTACACTCATCCGGTGGTCGCCACACGGGATCGGCTCTACGTGCTGAGACTGGCGGGCGGCCCCAGTCAGGTGGATGTCTACGACTTGAAGGGACGCAGGCTGGGAGAGTTGCCCTTGCCCGCCGTGTCCTCGGTCCAGGATCTGGAAGAATGGGGGGAGGGGATTTTGGTCAGCCTCCAGAGCTATATCGAGCCGCCGGCTTGGCATCGCTTCGGCGAGGACGGTCGGCTGACCCGGACCGCCTTGTTCACCCAGGCCCCGATCGATTTCGAAGACGCCGAGGTTTCGCGCGAGATGGCGACCTCGAAGGATGGGACCAAGGTTCCTGTCAATATCATCAGGCGCAAGGGAGCCAAGCTCGATGGCTCCAATCCGGTCCTGCTCACCGCGTATGGAGGATACGGCATCAGCCTCAAGCCGCGATTCTTGGGCATCCGAGGCCGTCTTTGGCTCGACCAGGGCGGGGTTTATGCGGTAGCCAATATCCGAGGCGGCGGGGAATTCGGCGAGGCCTGGCATAAAGCGGGCAATCTCACGCGCAAGCAGAACGTCTTCGATGATTTCGCCTCCTGCGCCCGGCATTTGATCGACCGGAAATACACCTCCCCGGACAAGTTGGTCATCGAGGGAGGCAGCAACGGCGGGCTGCTCATGGGCGCGCAGGTCACCCAGAACCCATCGTTATACAGGGCGGTGGTGTCGCATGTGGGAATCTACGACATGCTGCGGGTCGAGCTCGATCCCAACGGCGCCTTCAACGTGACGGAATTCGGCACGGTCAAGGATTCCGCTCAATTCAAGGCTTTATACGACTACTCGCCCTATCACAGGGTGATCGACGGCACGGCCTACCCAGCGGTGCTCTTTCTCCATGGCGAGCACGATGGGCGCGTCAATCCGGCCCAATCCCGGAAGATGGCGGCGAGGCTTCAGGCCGCGAGCGGCTCGGGAAGGCCCGTGCTTTTGCGCACCAGCGCCAGCTCGGGACATGGCATGGGAACGGCTTTAAGCGATCGCATCGAGGAAGAGGCGGATGTGTGGGTTTTCGTCCTGGATCAGTTGGGTCTCAAGTTCGATGCCGGGCCCGATGCCAGGCTTTAGGGACTAGAACCAGATAACAACGCCGCCGTCGCCGC
>JACQPG010000128.1 GCA_016207665.1 Elusimicrobiota bacterium
CTTCATCGCCGCCGGCCTAGGCCATGAGGATTTGCGGAGATTCTGGCTGGAGTTCAGGAAATGGAAGCCGTTCCGTTTCAACTGGGAGGTGCTGTGGAAATGGCGGCAAGCCCAGAGCCTCTTCGACCCCAGCGGCTTCAGGCGCTTTCTGGCGGACTCGTTGCCCGCCAAGAGCTTCGAGGACCTCAAGACCCCTCTGACCGTAGTGGCGACGAATCTCCAGAAAGCGGAGTCCATCCACCTCGAGCAGGGCGACCTGATCTTCGCCGTCATGGCGAGCATCTCGCTTCCCCTCTACTTCCCGCCGCTATTTCTGGACGGGGAGCAGATCGTGGACGGCGGGGTGACGAACAATGTCCCCCTGGATGTGGCGGTTGCGAAGGGAGCCACCCGGGTTTACGCCATGCCGTGCGGATGTCAGGAGGAGATGCGTCGCCCAGTCAGCGGGTTCCTCAATCTTGAAAGCCGGGCCTTCCAGATCGCCACCCGGCAGAAATACTACTGGGACATGGAGCATCTCAAGGACAAGGCCGAGTTGATCGTCTTGTCGCCTTGCCTGACCTTCGCCAAGAACGTTCTGGACTTCAGCCAGAGCGAGAGGATCATGGAAGAGGCCTATCAGTATGCAATATCCGCGCTTCCAGCTCAGATCAAAGAAAGGAGGTGATGCGCATGGGACCGAAAACTCCCTGCGGCTGCTGACGGCTCGCCTTAGGGCATGCGGCTTGGCTTACGCCGGCCGCATGCTCCTTGGCGGCCTGCTCGGGCTGGCCGCTTTTGCCGGCTGCGAGAAACCCAGGCCTGACGGCTCATGGAGCTCGCAGCGCCTCACGGACGCCCTAAATCACCCCAAGGTCGGCGTCCGCGAAAGAGCGGCACAACTGCTCGGGGAACGCGAGGAGAAAGAGGCGGTTTGGCCTCTCGTGCGGACTCTCGGCGACAGGGAATGGACGGTCAGGCACAACGCCGTCCGCTCCCTGGGGCAGATAGGCGATAGGCGGGCGGCGGTCCCGCTGATCCGATCCCTGAAAGACAACCATTGGTGGGTGCGAGTCGGGGCGACGCAAGCGCTGGCGCAGTTGAAGGATCGATCCGTCATGATTGCCTTGATCGCGGCGCTGCGTGACGAGAACGAATCCGTTCGGGCCGGCGCCGCCCGGTCCTTAGGGCTGCTGGGCGACAGGCGCGCGATCGGTCCGCTGCGGATCGCTTTGAAGGATGATATGAGCAGGGTCAGGACGAGCGCCGTCGAGGCGTTGGAACGTATGGCGGCGCAATAGCTATCCTGAAAGAAAACATGCGAGGAGGAGGACAAAATGGCGGAACCGAAAATAGCGCAGAAAAAGCCTTTCGTCGTAGATGAGCAGGCCGGCGAGAAGTGGTGGTGTGCCTGCGGACAATCGCAGAAGCAGCCTTATTGCGATGGCTCCCATAAGAGGCTCAACACCGGCATCGAGCCCATCCGCGTCGAGCTCAAAGAGGCCAAGAAGATCGCCTGGTGCGGCTGCAAGCACTCGGGCAACAAACCCTACTGCGACGGCAGCCATAGCCGGTTGGCCCAATGAAGAGGACACTGCTGCCTATCCTGGCTTTGACAGGAGTCCTCGTCCTTGGGTGCGGAAAGTCAGCGACCCAGGCTCCCTCGTCCAAATTCCTCATCATCTTGCAGGCCGATACGGACAGGCACGAGGGTTTGGCCAGGGCGTTGCACGCGCTTCTCTATGCCAAGGAGTTGAAGGAAGGAGGATATCCCGTCACGCTTGTCTTTGATGGAGCTGGAACAGCCTGGGCGCAGGCTCTCCGCGATCCCAAGAACAAGCTGCATGCCAAGTACGCGGAGCTCAAGAAGCTCGGGGTGGTCGAGGAGATATGCGACTTTTGCGCCGGAGCGTTCAAGGTCAAGGCGGGCTTGAAGCAAATGTCCGACGCCACCTTGGTCGGCGAATTCGAAGGGCACCCCAGCCTCAAGAAGTGGGTGGATCAGGGATACCAGATCGTCGTGCTTTAGGAGCCAGCGGTGCCCAGTCTACTGAGGAATCTCTTTTGGAAAGCCGCCATTCATGCGCGGTGGCTGTTGCCTTCTTCCAGAGGAGTGGGAATCGAGATCGGCCAACGTATTCCCGATTTCACCTTGTCCGATTTTTCCGGGCAATCGGTCACGTTGTCGAAAACATTCCCCAAAAAAGCAGCGGTGCTGTGGCTGACCAATCTCTGCGAGAGCTGCGAGGAAAAGATCAGCCTGCTACAGGGCGTCCACGAGACTCGCGGCGACCATGTCGGGATATTCGCTCTTTCCACCTTGGGAGAAGACCGGGCCACTCCGAAGAGAATCCTTCAAACGCACCGGATGACGTTTCCTTTGCTTATGGACCCGCAGGATTGGGTGGGGAAAGAATTGAAACTGGAGCATCCGGCGGGCGCATGTCCCATGTACAACTTGTTGATTCTCGATCGGACCGGCTGCGTGAAGTTTCGCCATCACCTTTCGGCTATCGGGGACAAAAAATTCCTAGACTTATTACATTCCATTTAATTTTTGTTGACGCGATGTGACGGTAAATTTGCTACGATCCTAACGCAAGCTAACACGTTTGTTAGGATGGCGTTAGATTATGTCAGATTATCCTCGCTTCTACCCCGATCAAGTCGTCCCGCCGGAACGCTTCGGCGACCGCACGGACC
Organism: Elusimicrobiota bacterium; assembly: GCA_016207665.1. Classification (GTDB taxonomy): domain Bacteria; phylum Elusimicrobiota; class Elusimicrobia; order UBA1565; family UBA9628; genus JACQPG01. The sequence continues at coordinate 2,683 of JACQPG010000128.1, forward strand.
AGCTCCGGCAGATCGAATACACCCTCCAAGCGATCCGGGAAGGGCGTCCGCGTGGAGCCATGATCTGCGGGGAGCGCGGCATCGGAAAGACCTCCCTACTCCTCAAGGCCGAATCCATGTGCCTGGAGCGTAAGATCCTGCCCCTGCACATCGCGCTGCACGAGTTCGCGGACGTGCGGGAATTCTACGACACGATCTTTGAGGAAGTGAGCTCTGCCCTCAAGAGCATCGGTCTATGGGAAAAGTTCCGGGTGGCGGTGGGAGAATTCGAGAAGGGGTGGGACTACGTCATCCGCCTCCAGAAACGGCCCAGGACACTTCAAGCGGATGTCCACGAGAGGCTGTCCTTGCTCCTGGACAAGATGACTCAGCGCGGACACCAGTCGCTCGTGTTCTTTCTCGATGAGAGCGATGGCCTGAAGGCGCACGTGGTCGGGCTTCAGGTACTGCGTAACGTCTGGACCAGCCTCGTTCAAAGGGGACACCGCTTGGGCTTCTTCTTCGCCGGGTCCGAGAACCTGGTCGACAGCCTCGGCCGGTATTCTCCCTTGAAGCGGCATTGCATCCCGGTCCATCTCAAGCGGTTCAACATGCGCGAATGCGTTGAGGTCATGGCCAAGCTGGAGGAAGGTGCGGCACACAAGCTTACCCCCTTGCTTCGGTCCCGGATTGCCGAGCTGTCCGGCGGCTATCCGCACTACCTGCACGTCCTCGGCAGCCACGCCGTCGAAGCCATGAAGACCGGCAAGCGGGACGTCTGGGCCGAGGCGTTCAGGAGCTACCTGATCGAGACCAATGCGTACGAATCCGTCGTGACCCGGGCGGCGCACGTCTCGGAGACCCAGCGGAGGATATTGGCCCACATGGACTTCCTGGGGCCGACGACCCCCAAGAACATCGCGCGGGGGAGCGGCGTGTCCCAGGATACCATTCCGGCGCAACTGCGAAGACTGATTCAAGGCAAGATCGTCCGAAAGGTTGGAAGAGGTGAGTACGAGATCATCGACCGCGACTTGGCGGAACACGTCCGCATCTCCCTTGGCGGCAAGCCCGCCTAAGCAGTCGCTGTCATGCGGCCATTCTTTCTTTCAATCTGATAGCCCCTCTTCTGCAGCCAATACAGTCTGGCACGGACATTGGCCTCGAGATCTCGCCCGCGGCAGGAGACGCTGACCTTATGCCTGAGCTCGCGGAGGATGCCCCGCATCGTCTTGTTCCCGGCCCGGAGCATGGCGTCTATGAGCGGGGCCAGAGGTTTGGGCGGGCTCGGTTCTTTTCTTGATTTGGGGCCACGGGACTGGTAGGGGTCTGACTTCACGGCAAAAGAGGAGTTATTCAACCTCATAGGCCCCAGCGGATAGGTTGCAGGGGCGACGATCCGATTGTCAGATACCAAGCTCTGGAACACGATGAGCCCGTCACCCAACCGGGTCACCCGGACCGGAAGCCCCGTGGGCGTCAAATAGTCTCTGGCGATCCTTGGCTCGAATGAGCTCATGCGTTTACACCTCCTGGGAAAGCCCCCGGATCGACCGAGTGGTATTTTTGGTCCCGCCGTTCTCTAAGACGGCGGGATTTGAACTTTTGGGCTGGCAGGACCGAGTCGCTGCCCTGTTGGGGCGGCGTCTTGTGGGCCAGAACTTCATCGACCACCTTCTCCCCATTGGTAATCCGTGCCCATTGGAAGGGCCAAGAGAACAAAATAGACGCGATGAAATGGGTTTTTTCCGACGACGGAACAATAGGATGAATTATATCGGTGGTAAAATGGTCCTGCCGTCCCCGCCAGTTTTGACGCAATTCTACCACCGTTGTTCCCTGCTCCTTCCGGGACACGGTGGTATTTTGCTCCCGGCGTCTTAGGGAACGACGGGATTGGAACTCCGAGAGGTCCCGCTCAGCGATCTTGGCGTCCAGAGCCCGCTGAAGGTCCGAGATCGGCAGCTCGCGAAGCGCTGAAGCGTCCCCTGGATGGCGTCGACGTCGTAGACGGCGCTCTTCCTATGCGCGATCCGGGCGTCCACCTCCGCCGCGCGGGCCTCCATCTCCCTTTTCGTGGCGTCCAACCTGCCCAACTCCTCGGCCGCCTCTCGGTTGTTCGAGGCCTTGACGAGATTCAACAGGTTCTGGATCTGCTGCCGAACGACCTTGAGCCGCTCTTCAATCGCGCGCCGTTCGGCATCGAGAGGCTTGAGCTGCGCGCGGGACAGCTCCTCGACCTTGCGGACCACCCGATCTAGAAGCGGACGGTCATGGCCCACGATGGCCAGCTTCTCCACGACATACTCCTCGAGCTTTTGGGCTCCGATGCTCGTGAAGGCGCAGCGGGATGGAAGTCCGTTCACCTTCGCCAGGCACCTGTAATAAAGATAGACCTTGCCCTTCTTGGGCCGCGGGTAGCCGACCACGGCGCTCTGGCATTCGCCGCAGCGGACCAGGCCCTTGAGACGGAAGCCATGCTTGTTCGACGCATGCGAGATTTGCCCCTCTCTCTGATTGTGGGATTTCAGGACTTCCTGGGCCGCTTCGAAAATATGCGGGGAGATGATCGGCTTGTGCTGGCCGGGGAACTCGGAGCCGGTCCTCGCGTTGGTGATGATCCCGATATACGCCTTCCGCTGCAGGGCGCGGATCACGGTGTCCGAGTCGAAGGGCTTTCCCCCGTAGAGCCTGTCGTCTTCCGTTCGATACGTCTTGCGCCGCAGGCCCATCCGATTCAACTCCTCGGCCACCCGGATCGTGGACCTGTGCCTGAGGTACAAGTCGAAAATCCGGCGCACCAGCTCCGCCTCGGGCTCATTGACCACGAGGACCTTGTCCTTCAGGTCATATCCCAGCGGCGGGAGCCCCGCGCTCCAGAGCCCCTTGCGGGCCCGAGCGAGATGGAAATCCTTGGACCGCTCGACCATTTTCAGCGGTTACGTCCTGAGCAAAACCTACGAGAAGATCAAGAACGGCGGCAACGGCAACGGACATCCGCATAACGGAGAGGAAAATGGGGCTAGCGATTAGGCTGCTGGGCGCGATCAAGGCGACCGCGCTGTTCGCGGTCAGGCGGCCGAAGGAAGCGGCCATCATACTGCTGGCGGCACTCCTCGCCCTGACCTTCTGGCGGCTCTACCGGGAGCAGGCCCACGCCCGCGAGCTCGCGGCAAAGATCGATGGTCTGCCGCCCGACACCAAGCAGGCAGTGACGATCTACCACGACCGAGTCGTCACGAGATGGCGGAGATACAGCATGACAGTGGCCCTGACACCCAGATTCGGCGGAGTGGGCGTTTCACGTCATATAGACGACTTCACTCCGTTCAGAAACATCGAGCTGCTTTGGCTTGGGGGCATAAACTGGCAAGGGCGCCTACAGCTCGGGTCAGGGCTAAGATTTAACCTGAAAAATTCAGTTGGCCGCCGATCCTGCGGCTGATTTTCCTTCCAAAACGAGCCATCGCCTCGCTAAACTCCTGTTGCTAAGACAAGGAGGGCGAGACGATGGAATTCAAAGGTACATCATTGCTGGGTGGGCA
>JACQPG010000130.1 GCA_016207665.1 Elusimicrobiota bacterium
GGATACGGGCCTACAACGGCCGGGTGTTCCGCCTCGAGGAGCATCTGCGCCGGCTCGAGGAATCGGCCAAGGCCATATTCCTGAACCTTCCCATCTCGGTCAAGAAGATCGAGGAGGCCCTGCTCGAGACCCTGCGCGCCAACGGGCTGCGCGACGCCTATATCCGGCTGGTGGTCACCCGGGGCGTCGGGGACCTGGGCCTGGACATGCGCAAGTGCAAGAAGAATGCTTCCCTCATCATCATCACGGACAAGATCGAGCTCTATCCCGAGGCCTATTACGAGAAGGGCCTGGAGCTCATCACCTCCTCGATACGCCAGAAGGGGCCGGACCAGCTTTCGCCCGCGATCAAGTCGCTCAACTACCTGGCCAACATCCTGGCCAGGGCCGAGGCCACCCGAGCCGGAGCCCAGGAGGCCATACTGCTCAACCGCGAGGGCTATGTCTCGGAGTGCTCGGGAGACAACATCTTCTTCGTCCGCGACGGGCGCATCTTCACCCCGCCGGCCTTCGCGGGGATACTCGAGGGCGTCACGCGCAGCGCGGTGATCGACCTGGTGCGCGATAAGATGAACGGGCAGGTCATCGAGAGGCTGTTCACGCTCTTCGAGCTCTATCGGGCCGATGAGGTGTTCTTGACCGGCACGGGCGCTGAGATCATCGCGGGTGTCAAAATCGACGGCCACGTCATCGGCGGCGGCAGCGCGGGGCCCGTGACCCGCAAGCTGATCACCCTCTTTCGCGAGTATGCCCGCTCGACCGGCACCCCCATCTACGCCGAGGAAGCCGCCTCCAAGGTCGCCAGCCGCTGACCGGCGCTCGCGTGGAGTCCCAACACTTCGATCTCGACGCCTTCGACGAATGGATCGCGGGCGCCATGGAGAAGTACGGCCATCTGCTTCTGCGCCTGTCGCTGGGCCTGGTCTTCGCCTGGTTCGGCGGCCTCAAGATCGCTGGGGAGAGCCCGGCCAATACCCTGGTCGAGAAGACCGTCTATTGGATCAGGCCCGAGTTGTTCATCCCCATACTGGGCGTCTGGGAAGCCGCCATCGGGATCTGCCTTCTCTATCGCCCCTTGATCCGGGTCGCGTTGTTCCTGATGTTCCTGCAGATGGGGGGCACGTTCCTGCCGCTGATGCTTCTTCCCGAGGTCTGCTTCATCCGCATCCCCTTCGTTCCGACCATGGAGGGCCAGTACATCATCAAGAACCTGGTGCTCATCAGCGCCGGCATCGTGATCGGCGGCACCGTCCGGCATCCGGCGCGCCACGGACGCCTTGAATGAGACGACTTTGCGATTGATCTCCTGGAACGTCAACGGGCTGCGCGCGGTTCACAAGAAGGGCTTCCTCGACTGGTTCAAGAAGGAGAACCCGGACGTGCTCTGCCTCCAGGAGACCAAATGCCAGGTCGACCAGGTGCCCGAGGAGATCGCGCGCTGGGACGGCTACACCGCCGACTGGAATTGCGCCGAGCGCAAGGGCTATTCCGGGGTCGCCACCTTCAGCCGTCCCAAGCCCACGCGCGTCGACAAGGGATTCGGCATGCCTGAGTTCGACCGGGAGGGCCGGGTTCTCGCCTTCGTCTATCCCGAGTTCGTCTTGTTCAACATCTATTTCCCCAACGGCAAGATGAGCCCCGAGCGGCTCAAGTTCAAGATGGACTTCTACGACGCCTTCCTCAAGGTGGTCGATCGCTACCGGAAAAAGGGCGAGGACAAGATCGTGGTCTGCGGCGACGTCAACACCGCGCACAAGGAGATAGACCTGGCGCGGCCCAAGGAGAACCGAAAGATCTCGGGCTTCCTGCCCGAGGAATGCGCCTGGATGGACCGGCTGGTCGCCCACGGCTTCATCGACAGCTTCCGGGAGTTCGAGAAGGGTCCGGGCCATTATAGCTGGTGGGACACGCTCACCCGCGCCCGAGAGCGCAACGTGGGCTGGCGCATCGATTATTTCTTCATCTCCGAAAACCTCCGGCCCAAGCTCAAGAAGGCCTTCATCCTGCCCGAGGTCATGGGCTCCGATCACTGCCCCGTGGGCATCGAGCTCAGCTAAGTGCCAGGCGAAAAGATACTCCTCATCGAGGATGAGAGGTCGCTGGCGAAGGTGCTGCGCTACAATCTCGAGAAAGAAGGCTATAAGGTTTCCGTGGCAGGGGACGGCGAGTTGGGCCTCTCCTCATTCGAGCGCGACAAGCCCGACCTGGTCATACTCGATCTGATGCTTCCCAAGATCAACGGCTTCGAGCTGTGTCGGAGATTCCACGACTCTGGGCCGACGCCGATCCTGCTGCTGACCGCGCGCAAAGCCGAGGCCGACCGGGTCAAGGGCCTGGAACTGGGCGCCGACGATTACGTCACCAAGCCCTTCAGCCCGCGGGAGCTGCTGGCTCGGATTAAGGCGATATTGCGCCGCGCCTCAGCCCCGGCCTCGGAAAGCCGGCTTTCCGGCGGCGAGGTGCGGTTGGACCTGGAGCGCTATGAGGCCTCGGCATCGGGCAAGCCGGTCTCCCTGACCTCCAGGGAATTCGAGCTTCTCAAGCTGCTGCTGGAGGCAAAAGGACGCGCCCTGACTCGGCAAGAGATCCTAGAAAAGGTGTGGGGCTACGGCCAGGAGATGCGCGTGGAGACCAGCACCGTGGACCAACACGTGCGTAGGCTGCGCCTCAAGCTGGGCGCCGAGGCCAGCCGGATCGTGACGGTCAAGAACGTGGGTTATCGCTTCAAAGAGGATTGATGGGCCCCTATCCCACTTATTTCGCCGCTATCGCGCTGGGCTCCGGGGCCGCGACCCTGCTGGGCGCGTGGGCCGCCGGGGCTTCCCTCTCGGTGATCGCCGCGGCGGCCGTCGGCTCTTCGCTGCTCGCCTACGGGATCGCGCGCGGCGCGTCCGCCCCGCTCGAGCAGATCAAGGCGGTGCTCCACCGCCTGAGGGAAGGCCAAGGCGGGGCGCGCGTTTCCGAGCATCTGCCCAAACCCTGGAGCGGCCTGGCCGCAGCGGTCAATGATCTGGCAGACCGCATCGAGATGGATTTCGCCAAACTCAGGGACCTCGAGCGCATGCGCAGGGAATTCGTGGCCAACGTCTCGCACGAGCTGCGCACGCCTTTGGCATCCATCAAGGCCTTCGCCGAGACCTTGGGCCAGGAGGGAGTCAGCGTCTGCGACCAGCGGGAATTCATAGCCGAAATCGAGAGAAACACGGACCGGATGACCCGCTTGGTCGATGACCTGCTCGAGCTTTCGGCTCTGGAATCGGGCAATAGGCCTCCCCAGCGGGAGCCGGTCTCGCTCATGAAGGTGGTGGCCGAGGTGGCGGCCGGGCTTAAGCCTCTCGCCGACCGCAAACGAATAGTCCTGCGGACCGAGCCTTTCCATGACACTCCGGAGCTCTTGGCCGACAGGGGGCAGGTCAAGCAGGTGCTGGTCAATCTCGTGGAAAACGCCATCAAGTTCACCTCCGAAGGAGGCACGATACGAGTCAGCCCCGTGGTGAGCGAGGAGAGCGTTTCGGTGCTGGTCGAAGACAACGGGGCCGGCATTCCCGCGGGAGATCTTCCACGGATCTTCGAGCGTTTTTACCGGGTCGACAAGGCCCGGTCGCGCGAGATGGGCGGCACCGGCCTAGGCCTGGCCATCGTCAAGCACATCGTCGAAGGGCATGGGGGCTCGGTGCGAGTCGACAGCGAGCTCGGCAGGGGCTCGATATTTCGCTTTTCGCTGCCGAGGACGGATGAGCGCGCCTAAGATACTGCTTGTCGAGGATGAGAAGGCGCTGGCCAAGATCATACGTTACAATCTAGAAAAGGGCGGCTACTCGGTGCTGGTCGCCGGGGACGGGCAAACCGGACTCGAGCTTTTTCGCAAGGAGGGGCCCGATCTGGCGATAGTCGATGTCATGCTTCCAAAGATGGATGGCTTTGATTTTTGCCGCGCCGCGCGCAAGGACTCCCGGGTTCCGATCCTCTTCCTGACGGCCCGCAAGGAAGAGGTGGACCGCATTATCGGGCTCGAGCTCGGAGGCGACGCCTATGTCACCAAGCCCTTCAGTATGAAGGAGCTGCTGGCTCGCGTGCGCGCCCTGTTGCGGCGAACGCGTCCCGCCAAATCCGCGCCCCGACGCGCCGGCGGCCTGGAGCTCGACGCGGGCGCCCATGAGCTCCGGCTCCAAGGAAAGCCGGTCGCTTTAAGCCCGAAGGATTTCGCGCTGCTGAGCTGCCTCTGGGAGGCGGACGGCAAGGCCCTGACGCGCGAACACCTTCTAGAGAAGATATGGGGGCCGGATCGATCCATGGAGATCGATCTAGCCACGATCGACCAATACGTGGCCCGCCTCCGGGGCAAATTAGGCCCGGAGGCGGGCCGCTTGATCACGGTCAAGAACGTCGGCTACCGCCTCAAGCTGGATTAAGGCTTAGGACCGCGGCCGGCGCTTGAGCAGCTCCTGCACGCTGATCCCGACCTGCGCCTCCCCCGGGAAGGCGGAGCCCACCTTGCCGGTCTCGAAGCGCTGCATCGCCATCTCATAAGCGGCCTTGGGCAAAGCGACATATTTGACCTCGGCCACCAGTTCAGGGGCGTTGTCGATGAAGAACTTGACGAACTCCTTGACCTCCGTCTTGCGCGAGGCGCTCTTGCTCACGTAGATGAATATCGGCCGCGACAACGGATTATAAGAGCCCTTCTCGACAGTCTCGGAAGACGGCAGGACGGGCCCCTTGCCGGCGTCGATGGCGACGGCCTTGACCTTATCCTTGTTCTCAATGTAGTAGGCCAGGCCAAAATATCCCAGCCCGCCCTCATCGTTGGCCACTCCATGCACCAATACGTTGTCGTCCTCGCTGGCAGTGTAATCGCCGCGGCTTGCCTTGGACTTGCCCACGATGGCCTCGGTGAAATAATCGAAAGTCCCCGAGTCCGAGCCAGGCCCGTAGAGCTTGATATCCTTGTCCGGCCAACCCTTCCTCACCTGGCTCCACTTGGTGATCTTTCCCTGGGCCGCCGGCTCCCAGATCATCTTGAGCTCGGCGGGCGTCATGGTGGCCGCCCAGGTGTTCTTCGGATTGATCACCACGGTGAGCGCGTCATAGGCGATCGGGAGCTCGTAATACTGTATCCCCTCCTCGCGACAGGCCGTCATCTCTTTGCCCGCGATGGGCCGGGACGCATTGGAGATGTCGATCTCTCCGCGGCAGAACTTCTTGAAGCCTCCCCCCGTCCCCGAGATTCCCACCGTCACGTTCACCCCACCCTTCTTCTGGAACTCCTCGGCCACGGCCTCGGTGATGGGATAGACCGTGCTCGAGCCGTCGATACGGATTACTCTCCCGCCTTGCGCCCAAAGACTCGCCCCCATCAGGGCCACCAATATCGCCTTCATCGCCATCTTCATTTTCCTCCTTAGAATTTAACGCTCAAATCGGCCTGAAGCCGGTTGATATCATGCGCCGTCGAAGCCGCCAGGTTGCGATTAAGCACCTGGGTGATGAAATATTTCAGCTTGAACTGCAGCCACTCCTGCGGATTATAAGCTGCCCACAATATATGCCCCTTGCGGTTGGTCCCACCGTCTCCGAAGTCCGCATCAGCCACGTCGGCCACCGTCGCATCCATCTCCACCCACTTGAAGAAATAGGCCAGCTCGACGCTGCCCGGGGCCGCGGCCTTGCCGATGCGTCCGCCCATCTGGTAGCCGGTATCCTCTTTAGGCGTAATATCCCTGGCGCGCAAGTTCTTTATGAATGTTCCTTGGAGCGATATCGGAACTTCCATCAGCCGATAACCGAGCTCGGCCGTGGCTTCCCCCACGCCGAAGCGGTTGGTCAGCACTCCGCCGCTGCGGCGATTTCCTTCCAGGGTGATCGCTTGGCTGAGAGTACTAGCGTTGGCGTGGGTCCATCCGTAATAGGCGCCGGCTAATTTCCAGCGGAGATCTCCGGTCATGAAGTCGGCCCCCAATTGCTGTCCGAACATCCACTGGTCGCTGGTCGTCCCCGAGTCTTCATCCGCCACCATTTGCAGCATATTGCCGAAAAGCCGAACGTTGCCGCCAAGCATCCATTTGAGGGATTGGGCAAAACCCTCGGGATTAAGGTCGTCGTCCCACACCAAATCTGACGTATAAGTGCGCCAGAACGGATTGGGCATTCTGCCGCCTTCAAGCTTCGTGCTCAGTCCTGCTGCCAGCCTGGGTGACCAGCGCAACGATACCTGGTCTATCCAGATCTCCTTCTGGGACGACAGGTTATCGAAGCTCTGGTTGGTCGAGACCTGCTCGCCCGTGCCAGAGCCCAGGCGCAGGTTGACCAGCAGGTCATGGGGAAGCTGCGCTTCCGCGCCCAATCGCAACCGAAAACGGCTTCGGTTGCGGTCCACCGCATTCAAACCGCGCCTGTCGAAGTTCTCATTGCGCAGCCTTAGATCGCCCCCGAACTTCAATGACTGGAGCTGCTCGCCCAGCCTGATTTTCTCCCATGGGCTACTCTGGGCCCGAGAGCCAGTCGCCAGAAGTCCCAGAATCGCCGCTGCGGCGATTGCACCGTGCAATTTCATTTGTCGCATCTCCTTTTTGTCTCTTTCTTTTGACCAGGTCATGATAGCGAAGTGTCCGGCGCTTCGATATAGAAGCATCCTGACATCAAGATGACTTTCGGATGAATAAGAACCTTTCATCTAGCCGTCATCTACAGTTCAGCGCGCTTCTATGGGGCGGGACCCCCCCGCCCAGTAACATAGACCGGCTGACTCTAAGGGAACACCGTGACCTCAACATCTTCGTCTACGCATTTTGCGGTTTGGCGCGCGGCGGCCTTTCCGACCCGCGACAATCGCAGACGATCGAAGGAGCTGGTAATACAGGGAGCCCTCTTCTTCGCCGCCCTATCCTCGGTGTTGATCACGCTGGGGATAGTGAGCATACTGCTCTATGAGTCCCTTTCCTTCTTTCAAACCGTGCCCATCCGGCGATTCTTGACCGACACCCAGTGGACGCCGCTTTTCGCCGATGCCCATTACGGGATATTGCCGCTGGCCTGCGGCACGATGGTAACCGCGGCGGTCGGCTGCCTTGTGGCGCTACCCTTGGGCACTATCGTGGCTATTTATCTCTCCGAATACGCCCCGTACTGGGTGCGGGAATTCGGCAAACCCTTCCTGGAGCTCTTGAGCTCGGTGCCAACGGTGGTCTACGGCTATTTCGCCCTGCTCTTCGTCACTCCCCTGCTGCAGAAAATCATACCGGGCCTCCCCGGCTTCAACATGCTAAGCGCCGGCATCGTAATCGGAGTCATGATCATTCCTTACGTCAGTTCAGTGAGCGAGGATGCGATGCGCTCCGTGCCCATGCATTTGAGAGAGGCTTCCTACGCGGCGGGAGGGACCCGCCTACAGACCGCGCTGCGCGTGGTAGTGCCCCCGGCCTTCTCGGGAATCGCCTCGGCCTATATACTGGGGTTCTCCCGCGCCATCGGCGAAACGATGGTGGTCGCGGTCGCGGCCGGCATGCAACCCAATCTCACGTGGGACCCAAGGGAACCGGCCGAAACTATCACGGCTTATATCGTGCAGGTGAGCCTAGGCGACCTGCCCCACGGCAGCGTGGGCTATCAGACGATATTCGCCGCGGGGCTTACTCTCATGCTGATGACCCTGGCCTTCAACGTGGCGGGCTACTTCCTGCGCAAGCGCTTCCGGGAGGTCTATTGATGGCTAGGCCCTTGGCCGTCTCCCCCGGGCTGCTGCGGCGCAAGATGATCGATCGCGGTTTCGAAATCCTAGGAATACTGGCCTGCCTGTTAGGAGCGCTAGCGCTGCTCGCTCTGCTTTGGGACCTGGCCTCGGATGGAGCGGGGAGGCTTTCCTGGGAATTCCTCACCTCGTTTCCATCCCGTCGCGCCGGCTCAGCGGGCATACTGTCGGCCTGGGTCGGCAGCGCCCTGATCATGCTCGTGACCGCCTTGGCCGCGGTGCCATTAGGGGTCGCGGCCGGGGTCTATCTCGAGGAATACGCGCCGAAAAATTGGCTCACCGCGCTCATTGAGATCAATATCGCAAACCTGGCAGGGGTGCCTTCCATAGTTTACGGTCTTCTCGCACTCGGTCTTTTCGTCTACCAGCTCCATCTGGGGCAAAGCGTGCTCACAGCCGGACTCACCCTGGCTCTGCTGATATTGCCCGTAGTGATCATCACCACGCGCGAGGCCATACGCGCAATACCAGGACATATAAGGGAGGCGGCTTATGCGCTCGGGGCGACTCAATGGCAGGTGGTGAAGGATCATATACTTCCTTACTCGGCGGGCGGCATCATGACGGGCGTAATCATCGGGCTCTCCCGGGCCATAGGCGAGACCGCGCCGCTCATCACCATAGGCGCGCTGACCTTCATCGCCTTTCTTCCTCCTCCACCGTTTTCGGCGGAGCTCCCCTTCCTGTCCCTGGCCTGGCTCAAATCCTCCTTCACCGTTCTTCCGATACAGATGTTCAATTGGATTTCCCGGCCCCAGCCGGAGTTCCACCACAACGCCGCGGCCGCCGGCCTGGTGCTCATGGCCATGGCCTTGAGCATGAACGCCCTGGGAATCACAGTCCGCTACCGCTACAGGAAAAGAATAAAATGGTGACATCGTCGCTTGTTGACTCCCCCTTGGCACTATCCCAACCCAAGGCCGAAGTCAAGAATCTCAGCTTCTATTACGGCGCGGCCAAGGCGCTTAAAAACATAAATCTATCCGTGCCAGACCGGAAGGTGACCGCGCTGATAGGCCCTTCGGGCTGCGGCAA
>JACQPG010000150.1 GCA_016207665.1 Elusimicrobiota bacterium
ATAAAGATGATAATTGTAATTATGATAATTATTATAGCAACAAGACAATCGGAATTTAGGGGGCAAGGACGCGATGCACGACCCGAAGAAAATCGGTCCTAAGGAAAGGCTTGGTGACCACCGGGATATTCCGGCCGCTCGCCCAGGCCTTGGCCTCATCATTCAATATATCGCCGGTCACAAGCATGAAACCCGGCCGCGGATCGCCGCCGAGTTGTTCGAGCAGATCAGTACCCTTGATCGGGCCCATGTCCAGATCGGCGATCACCAAATCGAAGACGTCTTCCTTGAGCCGCCGCTTGGCGTGCTCCGGATCCGTCAGGGCCACTACGTCCATCCCGTCCTCCCGCAAAAATCGCAGCATCAATTGGGCAACGTCAGGCTCATCATCAACGACAAGGATACGGGCTCCCTTGCGCCGCGGGTCCGCGGTCCTACGGAGAGCCTCGGCGACCTTGATGCCGGGAGGACATGGCGGGAACGAGGCGATGAAACGCGCGCCCCTGTCCCGACCTTCCTCGCAGCTTAAGGAACCGGAGAACTGGGACACGATCATGGCCGAAATGGAAAGGCCAAGTCCCATGCCCTTCTTGGTTTTTTTGGTAAAGAAGGGTTCGAAAATCTTGTTCCTCTCCCCGGCGGCGATGCCGGGACCCGTATCCTCCACCTCGATGCGCACATTTCCGCCCGTACTGGAACTTCGCAGCCAGAGCACTTTTCGCCCGGAATGATCCCGGAGCGCGTCGACCGCGTTATTGAGCAGATTGACCAAGACCTGCTGCAGCAGCTTGAAATCCGCGGCGATCTCGGGGTGTGATGTGTCGAGCTCGGTGACAACCTCGATGCCCTCTCCTTTGACCAACCGGTATTCGGAAAGAGCAAGAGCCGCCTGTATGGCGTCGTTGACCGACACGCGCGCCATGACCGGCTGCTCTTGCCGGACGAACTGAAACAGCCCCTGGACTATGTCCCGACATCTCAGAGAGCTTTCGTAGAGATGCCTAAGATCCTCCCGTTCCTCATCGGTCCTGGGTGTATCCTTGAGCAATTCGGCGAACCCCGTCACGGCCGCCAACGGGTTATTGAGCTCATGGGCGATCCCTCCGATCAGAGTGCCCACGGCCGTAAGCTTCTCGGTCTGTATCAGCGCCGCGGTCCGCTGCCTGAGGTTTTCGGCCATGGCGTTGAAAGATTGCGCAAGCTCGGCCAACTCCGTGGGCCCGGACACATTCACCCGGCGATCGAGATGACCGCTGGCGTAGGTTTTGGCCGCCGATCTTAGCTCCTCGAGCGGAATTAAGAGGAGCCTCACTTGCCGGGTGATGATCATGATGACGAGCATGGAGGCCAGCACCGATAGGAAGAGCGTCACGGTGCTGATCAAAGTAAGACGGTCGGTAAACTCGCGGGGATTGACGGCCATGATCACGGCCCAGGATGTGCCCGAGATAGGAATAGAGGAGGCGATCAGGCCCTTGCCGAGCCATTGGGGAAACGGTCCAGCACGGGTGCGCCTCGGCCTCTGGGTCAGTCGGACTCTGCCCGAGATGCCCAGGCGGAGCTTCCCGAGAAATGCATGGACCGAGGACAGGCTGCAATCGAAGATCAACGCTCCTCGCGCAATCCCGTGGGTATCGAGGATCGGAACTCCGTAGCGGAGTATGGGATATCCATACCATTGGACCCGTTCTGTCCTGCTCAAGGGCCGGCCTGTCGCGCTCATGCGCTTGACGGCCTCAAGGAAGTCGGGGCTCTCGAAGGTCCCGCCCGCCCGGACGGCCTTGCCGTCTTGGATCAGGCAAAGGGTCTTACCGCTCGGATCGAGGTAATACACGCGGGGATAGACTCGAGTTCGGGAGGCGAAATCGCTGAGCATTCCCTCGATCTGCACCCGATAGACCTCAGCCTCCTGCCTCAGCGAATACTCGACGTTTTTGAAGTGATCCTCGAAAAGGGGAGATCTTCGGATTATATCGATCTCGTTGATCCTCTGGGTGAAAAAGGCGTGCACCTCCGCGGCCGCGGCCTGGGTGATGGCATTGACCCCTTGCTCGGCTTCCCGGAGAATGACGACGCGGGCGGTCAAATAGGTGCATAACGACATGGCTAGCATTATGATGAGACAGATCGGGAGTATCAAAATCAGGAGTCTCGAGGCCAATGACCAGTTTTTCATCCGATGGGGACTTTAGGATCTCTATAGTGGACGTCGGGGCTTTCTCTCGAAAGCCGAGGCCCGAACAAGGCGAGCACCTCCAAACCCTGAGGACCGGCCTCAAACTGATGCCAAGTATTGGCCGGGATAGAAAGCAGCACCCCCGCCTGGAGCTTCACCGGACGGCCGCCGATTATTCCCCTGCCAGATCCCGAGATGACGTAAGCCGACTCATCGGTCCGATAATGGCAAACCGGCGGGTGTAGCGCGTTGGGACGCAGGCGGACGCGGAACAACGACACACCGGAAAGCCCGCCGAAGAGCTCCAATTCCTCGGCTTCCATGGGAGGGGCGTCCCCGCCGGTCCCTGACGGTTTCATTTTGCCGAGATCTCCGCCGTGAAAAAATGCGGCATGCCCGTCACGGACGGGTTAAACGAGACCCCGCGGCGTATCGCGTAGGTCTTGATCTTTTGATAGGTGAAAAGGCTCAGGCTTTCCCGGTGTATCAGCCGATTTACGCCCCTGATAGCCTCCTCCGACTTGGCTGGATCGATTTCGGCGACGGCGGCCTCGAGGGCAGAATCGAATTCCGGATCATGGGTCAGGGAATACGGCGATTTCGAATAAATAAAGATGCTCGCTATAAAGAAGGAATGGACCATGGGATCGGGGCACCCTCCCAAGGCCAAGTCCGGCTGGAAGGACTTGATATCGTCGAGCAGTTCTATGTCATTGGTCCAACGTATGTCCAAATCTATGCCGACTCGCTCCCATTGCCGCCTCAATATCGACGCGGTATGTTGGTCCTCCGATTGAACCAGGGCCCTGAGCCGTACGCGTCCATTGAACCCCGCCTCGGCCAAGAGTTGCTTGGCCTTGTTCGGGTCGTAAGGATAGGGCTTCAAGGCGGGATCGAAGCCCGGAGCTCCCGGCATGGCCAGGCTGGCGATCACCGCAGCGTTGCCCAATTGATCATAGCGAATGAGATCGGCGCGATCGGTGGCGTAATTAAGCGCCTGGCGCACCCGCTTGTCCTTGAGAGGCCCGGTCCTATTGTTGAAAGTCGCGCCGATGGTCATGAAAACATGTTTCTTGGTGACCCGCGCCATGCCGCTATCAATGACGGTCTTTGTCTGGGTGCCCGGCATATTCATAAGCACGTCAACGTTTCCCTTCAGGAAACTCTCCACCTGCTCTTCCACCGCCATGAACTTGAAGGTCAGCCGATCGAGCCGAGGAAGACCTCCCTCCCAGTAGGAGTCGTTTCGGGCGATGGAAATCTCGCGCCCCGCCGTCCAACGTTCGAATTTGAAGGGTCCCGTGCCAATAGGAGCCCGACCGAACGCGCCGTTCTCCTTCGAATAGTAATCCGGCGCAACGATGTACAGAAATGCCGCGATTCTGTTCAGGAAGATGCTGTCGGGAACGCTCGTCACCAGGTCGACGGTGTGTCGGTCGATCACCGCCGCGCGCTCGAGCGGGCCAAGGAACCATCGTCCGGGGAAGTCCGTCTTTGGATCAAGATACTTCCGGACATTGTACTCAACGGCGCGAGCGTCGAAGGATCCTCCATTATGGAATCTCACGTCCTTTCTCAGGAAAAAGCGGAAAGTAGTGTCGTTGGTCCTGGTCCAGGAAGACGCCAGAGCCGGCTCCATTCTTCCGTCCGAGGTGAAGCGGATCAGGCTTTCATGGATCTGCTGCAAGATCACGTAGGATTTCTCGGAAAACGCCTGCAAGGGATCAAGGCTGGCTGGCTCTCGAACATCGTTGCATACCCTCAACTCATTGGAGGCGTGCGTCGCCTCGGCTGCTGCGTTGAGGTGGGATAACGACGTCAGGGCGAGGAAAGAACTAACGGCCAACGAGTTGGCGCGCATCGTTCGTTACGGAATCACCATTTCCGAAGAACCGGCCGATCGTCTCGACTCTGGATCCGACTGGAGGCGCCGCCTCCATATCGACTCTAGCATCTATCACCGTAGGCTTACGAGAGCTTGCGGCCGCCTTCATCAGCGCCATGACCTCTCCCGGCCCTCGGGCGTTGAAGGATTCGGCGCCCATCATCTTCGCTATGCCGGCCACATCTATCGGCCGGCGAAAATGCGCCGTCCGAACCTTGCCGCCGAAAAGAGCTTGTTCGCCATGATGCACCATCCCATGGCCGCCGTTGTTGAGCACGACCCAGATCACGGGCAGATTGTATTCGACCGCGGTGTGCACCTCCATCCCGTTCATGGCGAAGGCGGCGTCGCCGACCAGAGAAACCACCGTCCGTTCGGGGGCGGCCAATTGGCCTCCTATGGCGGCCGCGACGGCGTGGCCCATGGAAGCCAGCCCCAAATTGATATGGAAAGTCCCCGGCTGGTAAACAGGAAAATAGTGGATCGCCCAGGCCATGCAATTGCCGATATCGACGAAGACGATGGCGTCGTCCGGCAAGGCCTCGCGCAGCTCATGCATGACGCGCTGGGGCTTGAGCGGAATGGATTCGTCGGTCAGGGCCGACGGCTCGACCACGCGATCGTGCTTGGCCTTGAACTCGCGCACCCAGTCCTCGCTGCGTATCCTCAGGTTGCCCGGATCAAGCCAGCGCAATTCGCGCTCGACTTGAAAGACGAGCTCCGTCAGGGCGCCGTTGGCGTCGCCCACTACGGGAACATGGGCGGGATAGTTCTTGCCCACCTGGCAGGGGTCCGAGTCGATCTGGATCAAGGCGTTCTTGGGCATCACCTTCGGGCTCCAGGCGTTGGTCTCGAGCTCCCCCAGGCTGGTGCCCACCGTGACCAGCACGTCGACCTCGTCCGACATGAGATAAGCCTCGGATTGCGGGGAGCCCGCGAAACCGAAGACGCCCAAGGAAAGCACGTGGTCCTCGGGGAAGGCGCCCTTGCCCTTCGGCGTGGTGGCCACCGGGATGATCAATCGTTCGGCGAGCCTGCGCACCGCCTCATGAGCGCCGGCCAGGTTGACTCCATGCCCGAGCAGCAAAGCCGGCTTGCGGGCGCGAACCAATCGGCGCGCCGCTTCCCGTATCGAGGCCCGGTCGAAGGCCTGAGGCTGCGCGCGATAGAGCGCCGGAGGCACATAATCGTCGGGCACCTGCCTTTTCATGAGATCGGCCGGCAGGTTGAGATGCACCGCCCCTGGGCGGCCTGAAAGGGCCGTTCGAAGGCAATGCCGGACCATTTCCCCCATCAGATCGGGATTGACGAGCATCAAGCTGGACTTGGCCGCATATCGATAGAGATTGACCAGATCGACCCCGAATGAGGTCGATTCCTGGGCCGCGCCCTTTCCGAAAGCCGACGTCGCGACTTGGGCGGTCAACAGCAGCAAGGGGACGGAGTCGGCGTTGGCGCAGGCCACCCCGGTCAGGGCGTTGGTCCCTCCCGGGCCGGCGGTGGCGCAGCACACGCCCAGGCCGCGGCGCACGCGGGCATAGCCGTCGGCCATGAAGGCGGCTCCTTGTTCGTGCTTGGCGAGCACCGACTGTATCTTTCCCCGCTGGGCCAGGGCCTCGTAAAGCGGCATGAGAGGCCCGCCCGGGATGCCGAAAATGTGCTCGACGCCTTCCCCCTCCAGATAGCGGAGCAGCAGCTGGGCGGCGGTCATCTTGCCGCCGTCCTTCATGAGCTTGCGCCGCCGGGCAGGTCGAGTTCCAGGAGCTCGATCACCTTTCTCTTGTACTCCACGGTCGACAGCGGCTTGCGGAAGAAATAATCAGCGTTCTGTTTGAGGAACTTCTCCTCGTCCTGGCTGAGCCGCTCGCCGGTCACCGCGATGATCTTGATGGGTTGGGTCTGATCGCAGGATTTGAGCAGCCGGCAGACCTCGAGTCCGTTGACCTGCGGGATCTGCACATCGAGCACCAGAAGATCGGGGGCCTCCTTGCCGATGCTCATCAAGGCCTCCAGTCCCGATCCGCAGGTGCGCACGTCCAGTCCCTCCAAACCATGGAGGGATCGCACCAGCATGCGCTGGACCGAGGGATCGTCATCAACGACCAGGATGTTCTTGTTGCGGCTGATCAGGTCCGGAGGGATGGGCATCTCGAAACGCCGCATGAACTCGATGAGATCATCGAGTAAAATGGGCCGGTGTCCACCGGGCGTCAGGTGGGCCTTGAGCTTGCCCTTGTTGACCCAATTGATGACGGTAGTGTGGAAGACGCCGCAGATCCTTCCTACCTCGAATGTCGTAAAAGCCTTCTGAGCCGTTGTAATTCTCATAGAGATTGTAATTGTAGTAATGTGTTTGTTATATTGTCAAACTCATTGGACCGTTTTCAATGGATCAGCCCCTCCATAAGCTGTTGATATTGGGCGATCGAGCGACCAACGCGGGGCTCATCGAACGGGCGCTGCGCAAGCTCAAGGCGCGGTTCGAGGTCAGATGGGCGGCCGGACGCGAGACGCTCGAATCCGAACTGTCTCAAGCCGCCCCTGACGTCATCGTCCTCGACTTCGCCCTTCCGCGTTTCAACGGAGTGGCGGCGCTGATGATGGTCCGGGGCCTGGCACCGACGATTCCCTGCGTGATACTCACCAGCCCGGTCGATGAGGAAACGGCCGTGGAATGCATCAAAGCGGGCGCGACGGACTATGTGCTCAAGAACAACCTCATCCGGCTCGGCGCCGCCCTTGAGGGCGCCCTGGCGGGCCGAAGGATCAAGGACTATCTGGCCAAGATCAACGCCTGCTTCCTGCGCTTCGGCGTCGATCCGCTCGAGAACATCAACCGCCTGATCACGCTCTGCCGCGAGCTCACCGGCTCCGATTTCGTGGTCTATTACCGCTCGGACGGAGGAATACTCTATTCCGCCGGGACCGTGGTCTCGGCCGAGTTCGGGACCGCGGACGAGCGGAGCTTGACGCGGGCCGTCATGACGCATCGCGGCAATGAGCTCTTCGCCGCCATGGGCATGATGAGGAGTCGCTTCGCCGCATCCGACCCCTTCATCCGCGAGCAGCGCATAGAGTCGTGTCTCGCCAAGCCGGTCAACGCCGGGGGCCAAGCCGTAGGAGCGCTGTGCGCGCTCTTCCGCGGGGAGCCCGGGACGCCTTCGTCCTACGAGGAGCTCATGGGCATCATCTCCGGAGCCATCGGCATCGAGGAGCAGAGGCTCATCATGGAGAAGCTGCGCGGCCGCCTCATGGAGGAGTTGCGCCAGTCGCAGAAGATGGAGGCGATCGGCCGTCTGGCCGGGGGAGTCGCGCACGATTTCAACAACGCCTTGACCGCGATCCAGGGCCATTGCGAGATGCTGATGAAGGATATCCCGATGGGATCGGCCGCATTCAAGGATCTCGCGGAGATCCGGAGATCGTCGCAGTACGCGGCCTCCCTGACCCGTCAGCTGCTCGCTTTCAGCCGCAAGCAGCTGCTCTCGCCCAAGATGATCGATCTCAACGAGACGGTGGCCAGCATCTCCCGGATGCTGCGGCGCCTTCTCGGAGAGAATATCGAGCTGCGCACGCGCTTAGGAAGACCTTTGGGGCTGGTCCGGGCCGATCCGGGACAATTGGACCAAGTGCTGGTCAATCTCGCCATCAACGCCCGCGACGCCATGCCGGAAGGAGGCGAATTGATCATCACGACCTCGAACACCGCGCGTGGCGAGTTGAGCCTGAGCGCGCCCTCGGTGATGATCATGGTCGAGGACACTGGCTGCGGCATGAGCGGCGATGTGCTCAGCCACATTTTCGAGCCCTTTTTTACGACGAAGGAAAAGGGGCAGGGGACGGGCCTGGGCCTCTCCACGGTTTATGGCATCGTCAAACAAAGCGGCGGGGAGATCAATGTCTCGAGCCAGCTTGGCCGAGGCACCCAGTTTCGAATCTATTTCCCCCGCATCGATGACGCCGACTTGGCGCATCAGACCGAGGAAAGCCGATCACCCGTTCCCTCTCTTGCCCACGAGACGATTCTCTTGGTCGAAGATGATGACGCCCTGCGCAAGCTGTTCCGAAGAGTGCTTGCCTCGCAGGGCTATCAGGTGATCGAAGCGTCGGACGGGACCGGAGCCCTCGCGGCCGCGCGGCTCCATGAAGGAGCGATCGACCTTCTGGTGACCGACGTGATCATGCCCGGCCTCAACGGCAGGCAACTGGCCGATCGCCTGTCCGCAACCAGACCGGAGATGAAGGCGCTCTTCGTCTCAGGCTACACCGATCACGCCGTGGTCCATAACGGGATCGTCGATCCCGGGATAGAGCTGCTGCAAAAACCCTTCCTCCCCTCGGAACTGGCCGAGAGGATACGCAAGATGCTCGACGATCACTCCGCCTCCAGCTCGTAGAGGAGGATGGAGACGGCCGCGATCGCGGCCGTCTCCGCCCGCAGGACGCGCGGACCTAGGCCGAACAAGGTCAGCCCCGCTTGGCCGGCTTGCTCGGCCTCGCCCGGCTCGAACCCGCCCTCGGGACCGACGAAGAGGCGCGCCCTCTTGGCCCGCGAGCCGCGAGCCCGCGACAGGGCCCCGCGCAACTCCTCGAAGCCTCCCTCGGCGCGCCGTTCCCACGCGAAAAACCCCGCTCCCTCGGTCCGGGCCTCGCCGATGGCCCGCTCGAAAGAGACGGGCTCGCGGATCACCGGAAGGCTCGCTCGCCGGCTCTGCTTGGCGGCCGAGAGCGCGATCCGCTCCCAACGCTGGCGCTGCGACGAAAGGCGACCGTCGCGCGGTATGACCACCGAACGGGCGCAGACCACGGGGATGAAGGCGCTCACGCCCAGCTCCGTGCCCTTTTCCAGCACCCATTCCCAGCGAGAGGCCTTGATCAGCCCCTGATAGAGCTCGATGCTCAGGGCCGCGGGAGCTGGCGGCAGCTCGCTCAGGCGCCCGGAGATGGAGCCGTCGGGATGGATCGACTCGATGCGGCCCTGGAAGCGCCCGCCTTGGCCGTCGAAAAAGAGAAGCTCCTGCCCTTCCCGGTAGCGCAGCACCCGGACCATGTGGGAGGCCTCCGGGCCGCGAATATGGAAGGAGTCGCCCGTACGATCGTTCGCGGCGAGAAAGAACTGCCTTGTCACGCCCTAGCCGAAGAACTTCTTGAAGAAATTTCCCTCGTCCCGGGCGGCCTCCGCCTCGGCGGCGCCGTTGCCGTGGCCGTGCCTCGAGCGCGAGAACTCCTCGAGCAGCTTGCGCTGGTAGGAAGTGAGGTCCTGGGGAACGGCCAGCTTGATCTTGACCAGCATGTCGCCTCGGCCGCGGCCGTGCAGCTTGGGCATGCCCTTCTCCCTGATGCGGAAGAGGGCGCCATGCTGGACTCCGGCCGGGCTCTTGATCTTGGTCTGCTCGCCGCCGATGGCCGAGACCTCCAGCGTCGTGCCCAAGGCCGCCTCGGAGATGTCGAGGTTGCGTTCGACCATGAGATCATCCTCGACCCGCTCGAAGCGCGGGTCGGATTTGACCCTGACCACGACGTAAAGGTCACCGGTAGGGCTGCCGCGGGTTCCCGCCTCCCCCTCGCCCGAGATGCGCAAGGTCGCCCCATCATAGATGCCCGGAGGGATCTTGACGGTCAGCGTCGCCTCCCGCCGCAGCCTACCCGAGCCTCGGCATTTGCGGCAGGGATTGTCGACTGTCTGGCCTTCCCCGGCGCACTGGGGGCAGACCTGGGTCATGGAGAAGAAGCCCTGGGAGAACTG
>JACQPG010000132.1 GCA_016207665.1 Elusimicrobiota bacterium
ATGCACCTGGACATTTTTCTTCTGGCCGATCCGGAAGGCGCGATCCGTCGCTTGATTCTCCACGGCCGGGTTCCACCAGCGGTCATAGTGGAACACATGGTTGGCGCGGGTGAGGTTGAGTCCGGTCCCGCCGGCCTTGAGCGTCAATAGGAATATGCGGGCTTCGCCCGATTGGAAACGTTCAACCATTTTATCTCGCGCTCCTTTGAGCAAGCCTCCGTGGAGAAACATGGCTTCCTGCAAAAGCTTGGTTTGGAGATGGCGTTTGAGAAGCTCGCCCATTTCCGTGTACTGCGTGAATATCAGAACCGAGTCACCGGCGCTCAAAGCCTCCTCCACCATCTCGGTCAAGCGTTCGAGCTTGCCGGAACGGCCTGGCAGCGCGCTTGAGTCCTTGAGGAAATGTGCCGGATGGTTGGCGACCTGCTTGAGCTTGGTCAAAGCGGCCAGCACAAGCCCCCGCCGCCCCATGCCTTCCGCCTTTTCGATTTGTTCCAGCATGTCCTTGACGACGGCGCGATAAAGCGTGGCCTGCTCCTTGGTCAAGGTGCAGAAAACCTTCATTTCCATTTTCTCGGGCAGATCCGGGACGATCGTGCGGTCCGTCTTCAATCGGCGCAAAACGAAGGGCTGGGCCAAGCGCTTCAAGATCGCGGTCGCGTGATTATCCTGGAAACGCTCGATGGGCACGGCGAAGCGGTTGTGGAAATCCCCGAAGCTGCCGAGATAGCCGGGATTCAAGAACTCCATGATGGACCACAACTCCGAGAGACGGTTTTCGACCGGCGTGCCGGTCAAGGCGACGCGGAAACCGGCCTTCACATTGCGCAGCGCGCGGCTTTGCTTGGCCTCCGGGTTCTTGATGTTCTGCGCCTCATCCAGGAAAATACCCGACCAAGCCTGCGCGCGCAGGAGCTTCTCATCAAAACGGGCCAGGGCATAGGTGCTGATGACGAGGTCCGAAGACCCCACCTGGCGCTTGAACGACGCGGCCGATTTCTTGCGCCCCGTTCCATGGTGCAGAATTACTTTCAGGCCCGGAGCGAAGCGCTCGGCTTCCTTCATCCAGTTGCCGGCCACCGAGGTCGGACAAACGAGGAGCACGGGCGCTTTGAGCCGGCCCTCTTCCTTCTCGCGCAGGATCAGGGCCAAAGATTGAATCGTCTTGCCCAGGCCCATGTCATCGGCCAGGCAGGCTCCGAAGCCGTACGTTTTCAAGAAGGAGAGCCAGGAAAATCCGCGCTCTTGATAATGCCGGAGCGTTCCTTGCAGCCCGTTAGGAACCGAAATCATTTTAAATCCCGCATTCTCCGATGTTCCACCCAGCAAATCCTTGAGCCAGCCCTCGGCCTGGACATCGGAGACGTCCAGCCCCGCCTGGGCGCTGGATTGCCGCAATCGGCTGAAGACCTCTCCCAAGGTAAGTCCGCGGCTTTTCTGTCGGTCCCAGAAGCTGATGGCTTTGGCCAGCGCCTCGTGGTCCACCTCGACCCACTGCCCCCGGACCTGAACCAGGGGAACTTTCATCCGGGCCAGCTCCTCGAGCTCCTCTCGGCTCAAGGTTTTATCGCCCATGGCCGCATTCCAGTCGAACGTAAGCCACGAATCCGTCCCTTGGCCTTCCCCGGCATCCTTGGGCTTGACCCGGAGCTGCACGCTCAAACGCGGGGCGCTCTGGGCTTTCCACCATGGAGGCAGGAACACCCCGAAACCGGAATTGGAGAGAACCGGAGCCGCTTCCTTCAAAAAGCGGTAGGCCTGGACGCTGTCCAGAAGGACATGATCGGGATCGCTGCGCTTGAGGCTCGCCTCGATGGGCTGAAAGACCCGGCCGGCGAGACTCAAAGCGGCCAAGAGCCGCTCCTCGGGATGAGCGCCGGAGAGAGCGGCGAGCTTGCGCGCCGGCCCGGCCCCGGTCCAGATATTTCTGGCTCCCGTCAATAAACTTGGATCAGCGGAGGCCTGGAGAAGGTACTCCAGCATCCATTTCTGGCCGTTCTCCCCGGGTTCGACGAGCCTCAGGCAGGCGCGCAGCCCTTGGCCGCAGACGGATTCGAGCCGGGCCTTCCAGGAGGTGATCGCCGAGGTAATCTCCTCGGCGGTTTCCGGCGGCGCTTCAAACTCGGGACGTTCCAAGGCTAGGGCGGATATCCAAGCATCATGAGGGACGCGCTTCGATCCGGCGGAAAAGGCGCTGCTCGCGGCTCGGAGTTCCGCATCGACAACGCGGGTTAGGAAATCGTGGACCAAAGCCGTGGCGTTTGTCTCGGCCTTGCCGCTTTTGGCATCTAGCGCGAAGGAGAGGCAGGCGGGAGGCAGAGATTCTTCAAGCTTGCGCGCCTTCTCGGCGATGGCGGGGGCGTCCAGTGTAGGCTGCCAAACGGCTTTTGCCTTCGCGGTTCGCGTTTCATTGCCGGCTTCCTGAAAGATCGTAGGCAGGAAATGCTCTCCCGCCAGGATTTCCCAGGCCAGGCGTCCGGCCGCCTGCCAGAAACGCAAGGTGTCTCCCGGCAAGATGCCCTGGGAACGCAAATCTTCCGAGTTAGGCAATTGGAGCAGCCATGCTAGAACGCGGTTGTGCGCGATAATGACTCCCGGAACTTCCCGGGCAAGATAGGCCGGCTCCGAATTATTCGGCATTCCGAGAGCTTCCTGGATGATCGGGTGGGAAGCCACGGGAAGCCGGCCGCGTCCTGGAAGAACCAGTCTCTTGCGGATCGTCTTTGATCCCTCAAGCCCCGACAGGCCGCGTTTCAAGTCCTCCGGCGACAAGGCGAACGGATGATCGGCCGCTTCCCAACGGCGTCTGGATGCGGCACTTCCTCGCGATAACGCTCGGTCGCCCGCGGTTTTGCGTCGCGATTTCGGCCGCAGCTTTGAGCCTTCGGCCCAAATCATGAGACCCGGCCCTATCGGGTCGGGAATCCAGAGGACGTGGACGGCTTTGATTTCATTGTTTGTCATGACTGATCTCCGCGCTTCTTGGGACGCTTCTTCCCTTCGGAAAGTTTTTTCCGGCCGGCCTCAAGAGTTTTAGCCGACGTCTGCAAATCCTCCAGATACCGAGCCTCGGCCGCAGCCTCCGCTTCCAGCCGCCGCCGTTGGGCGAAGGCATCGTACTGGTCATTTGCCCAGGTAAGCGCTTCCTCATGGGTCACCTGACCCGCGTCGGGCAGCACCGGCAGCTCCGTCTGCCGCAAAAATTGGTCCAAGAACGCGGTCCAGTCCCGCATCTTGATGTCCTGGCGGCGCTGGGCGCGAA
>JACQPG010000137.1 GCA_016207665.1 Elusimicrobiota bacterium
TGAGTTCCAACACCATCGCGGGCTCTCTCTCATCCTCGGTCGACAGCTACGGCCTCTATCTCAACGGCCTTAAGTCCGGCGCCACCCTACAGAACAACGCCATAGTCTTCAGGACGGCGGGGGGAACGGCGGGACGCTCTTATTACGGCCTCTACGGCCAAAGCGTGCGATCGCTCAAGTTCGATCACAACCGCGTGAGCAACCCGGGCATGGTCGGCGATGGCAGCTTCATCGGCGCCTATTTCACCGATACCCAGGCCACCGAGTTCAAGTTCAACGATGTCAACTCGACGGCCAGCGCGACCCTCCAGGAGCATTATCTCCTGCGCCTGCAGGGCTCCACCGTCACGGTCAAGAACAATATCTTCTTCTCCTCGGCCGCGGTGAGCGTCTCCTCCGCCAGCCTGTTGGCGGATGTTACCTCGGGACTGGACAGCGACTATAACGATTGGTTTTCGTCCAACACCTACAATACGATCCAGTGGGGCAATCAGACAGCTCAATTCTCCTCCGGTTGGCTCGGCAAGGACGGCAATTCCATCTCGGCCAACCCGTTCTGGGCCAATCCCTCGGCCGGAATCGAGGATTTCCACCCCCTATCAATGAGAGGCCGATATAACCCAGACTCCGGAGTTTTCACGTCGGACTCGCAACACTCGCCGACCATCGACGCCGCCGATACGGCTGAAACCACAGGCGACGAACCGTCTCCCAACGGCTCCAGGGCGAACCTCGGATCCTACGGACGAACCGCCGAGGCGTCACAGTCAACCCCGTCCGACTGTCTTACCTATCAGACCGTCCGCCAGTCCGGGCCGGCCACTTGCAGCTCCATCGTGCAATGCATCAATAATATTCCAAATACCGCGCTTTCGGGAAGCTGGTGCATCGACGTCTTAGACGGCGCGACCTATTCGCAACAGCTCACGATCCAGAACAAGAATCCCAATAATCACCAAATCAGGATAGGGTCATTATCCGGCGCGGCCGCACCGATCATCAATCCCCAAGCAGGAGCCATCGCTGGATTCCGGGTGCTCAATAGCAGCGTTTCGATCGAGAATGTGGCAATCATCACCACGAACACGGTCAATTACGGCATTCAAGTGTCTTCATCCTATGTCTCCATTTCCAGCGCCAGTATCGACAGCAACGCTCGGATCAACACCGCGGGCATCCTGATCTCAAGCTATGGGATCATCAACCATTCGAGCGTCACGGTGCAATCCGCCCTCGGCATTATGATAGTAGGTTCCGGAGCCTCCATTTCCTACAGTTCAGCCGCAGCCAACTCTGGCAGCTTTAGAGCCATCTTCCTGAGCGGGGCCAATTCGGCAATCCTCACCAATATCTACGCTAATAATCCTGGCGGCCGGGGCCTGGAATTTAGCGCAGCCTCCGCCAGCTTGGTCAGTTCGGGCACAATCCGAAGCTCGAGCGCGGGATCGCCAGCGCTCTTTGTCGGAAATAACTCAAACAGCAACATCGTTCAACTGAGCACTCTCGTAGGAGTCGCCTACGGCGTCAATATCGACGTCGCCTCCGGCACGGTGCTGGATCAGGTCTATATCAATGCCAATGACGCTAATGCCAGCGGCATAATTTTCACGGGATTCGGCTCCCAGTTCAATCAGATCATCAGATCTACCGTGGAGGTCACGAGCACCTGGCAGGGCGCCTTAAACTTCAACTCCGCCGGCAGCTTCACCACGGTTCGAGACAGCGTTCTCAAAGGCTCAAGCGGCTATGTGGTGTATCTGTCTTATCCGCAAAATGTGACATTCCTAAGGACGCGAATGATAAGTTCTAGTCCTGACGGCGTCTTGATCGGCACAGGAGAACACCGTTTTGAGGATTGCGTGATCAGCAATTCGATCGGTCCGGCGATCAAGCTCCAGGCGGGCGCGACGATCTTGCGCAGCACGATCACGAGTTCAGGAACAAACCAAGCGGCCATCCAGATCAGCGGTGGCATTTTCAACAAGTCGATCTCGGGATCATGGATCGAGGCCTCCACGGGCGTCTACGTGGGGATCGCCACCTCCACGTTGATCACCAGCAACTTCATCAGGACCACGCAGTCCTCCGGATATGCGGTGAGAACCGCGGCTGGAGTCTCGGGGCTAACTCTAAGCTCCAATACCTTGGTGGGAGGAGACAGCGGATACGGGATCTATGTCGGCAGCTCCGCGGTGGGAAGCATCATCATTTCGACCAACAATATCTCCGCGGCCCAATATGGCATTTTCATCGGCAGCCAAACCGGCATCACCAGGATCTGGATCGGTTCCAACACGATCTCGTCGCCTTTGGGCTCATCCCGAAATAGCTACGGGCTCTTTCTAAATGGGTTGAACTCGGGCGCCACGGTGCACAATAACGCCATTGTCTATCGCTCGCCCGGTGGAAGCTCGGGTCGGAGCTATTACGGCATCTATGCCCAAGCCGCGCATGGCCTCCATTTCACCCATAACCGGATCAACCAGCCCGGCATGGCGGAGGGGGGAAGCTTCGCGGCGGCCTATCTCAGCGACACCAGCTCGGCGAATCTCCGATTCAATGATTTCAATTCAACCGCCACGGCGTCCCTGCAAAATGCCTACCTGCTCCAATTGATCAATTCCACGGCCGTGATCAAGAATAACGTCTTCTTCAGCTCGATGAACGCGACGCTCTCCTCCGCGACTATTTACGCCGATCAAGCCTCTGGTTTTACCTCCAACTATAACGACTTCTTCAGCTCCCACCCGGCCAACACTCTTATGTGGGGACCCTTCTCCTTTCAGTTCCCTTGGAACCCAGCCATCGGCCAGGACGCGAACTCGATCTCGGCATTCCCTCACTGGTTCAACGCTTCGGCCGGGGTGGAGGACTTCCACCCGCTGTCCGAGGCGGGACGCTACGTCCCCGCCACCGGCTCTTTCGCCTTGTCTGATGCGGCTCATGCGAGCACCATTGACTCGGCTGATCCCGACGAAGACTATTCGCAGGAACAGGCCTTCAACGGAAGCCGGGCTAATATGGGCTCCTATGGGAACACCTTGCAGGCGTCTCTTTCGCCCAACGGACCTCCGGACTCCGCCGTGTTGACCGTTTGGATGAGCAGCATCTCGGTTTCCTACGCGGCCAACGGCGCACAGGCCTATGTGATCGAGACCTCCACCGCGGCCAACTTCACGGGGCAGGTGTATTCATCCGCCACTTCCGCCTACTTTAGCCCTCTCAATCCTCAAGATCTCCTGCCTCACACGACCTATTTCCTCAGAGCCGGGGCTCTCTGGGGCGCCGTCACTTATTACGCCGACTCGATCCCGGCCTCTACATCCACCCTGGCCAGGCCGGTTGCGGGAGCCCAGATATTCCAGGTCAATGCCTCGAGCGTGGCGGTCAACTGGTTGCCTCACCCGGCTGTCCCGCCCGAGGTCTCCAGCAACAGCGCATCGGGGTATTTGCTGCAAGCCTCCACAGCGGCTGATTTCACCGGCTTGTTGTTCTCCTCACAAAGCCTTGGAGTCAGCCAGAGCACCTTGACCCTGACCCTGAGCTATGACACCACCTATTATTTCCGCGTCGCCAGCCTTAACTGGAATCTTGCGCCGCATTTCTCCCATGTGGGATCGACGCTCACGCTACCTGGCCAGCTTCCGGGCTGCGCAGTGACCCTGAACGTCCGCCAGGACGACACAGAGGACTTCGGTTCCATACAAGAAGCCGTTTCTTCTTTAACGACGCTTACGGGCAACACCTGCATCGTTATCCGCGATGGATTGACCTACGGCGAGGAAGTGGCGATTCGCAATATCGACACAGCAGGCCATCGCCTCAAGGTGATGGGCGACCCCTATATGCCCGTTCCAACCATTACCCCGCCGGCAGGCTCGACCGCGGCTTTTCAGATCGCCAATTCGAGCGTCGACCTCTTGGGCCTGGCCGTCACGCTCGACGCCGTGTTTAACTACGCGATCGTCAGCTCATCCGAGAACATAGGCATCGCCTCGGTCACCGTCACCGCCATCGAGCTCAATGCCACAGGAAACTCGGCCGCGGTGCTGATAAGCTCGAGGAGCATCGTGACGGGTCTGGCCGCCGATTCCCTTAATCGTCCCGCCCTGCGCTTGGAGGGCGAGTTCAGTCGAATCGAATCCAGCACGCTGACCATGTCCGGAATTGGCAATGGCGCAATCTACGCCGTATCGGTGACCTCCAGCACCTTTTATCGGGTAACCGCGCGAGCCACCGGCGGCTCCGGCGCCGGGTTTACCGCGACCGGAAGCGGCCACAACAATCTGGTCTCAAGCACGTTTACCAATCTGTCTGCGGTTATACCGGCCCTAGGCCTGTTTGGAAGCTCGAACACGGTGTCCGGAAGCTGGATCCATAGCAACAACACAAGCGGCTTCGCTATGGATATCGGGAGCTATAACCGCGTCTATCAAAGCACCATCAGCGGCCTGGTGCGGCTTACGGGCTCGAGCGGCAACGAGCTCTCCGAATTGTTCATCAGCAAGCAGAACGGCAGCGCGCTGGGCTTCCAGTCGAGCGCCGTTGGAAACGCGATACGCAGGAGCACGATCACCTCCATCAACGACACATTCGGAGTCATCCAGGTCTCAGGCTCGACCAACAATCTGATCAGCGAATGCTATATCCAAGGAGCGATCCCGGTTTACAATCTGCAATCCTCCGGGACCGTGATCTCCGGAAGCATTCTCATTTCGACCGCCTCAGCCGGCAATGCGATCCAGGTCCTTGGCGGTGGCATGAGTCTGGCGGTTTCCTCAAGCACGTTACGCGCGGGTCCCAGCGGCTCGGCCATCCATTTCTCGGCACCCTGGGGGCCTGGCGCCGTCAACATCTCGAGCAATACGCTGATCGGCGGCCGGTATGGGGTGTTTATTTCGACTCAAGGGATAGGAACGAGGATCTGGGTTGGATCGAACACGATAGTTTCTTCACTCTCGCCCTCGATCGACACATACGGCATTTATCTCAACGGTCTGCGCAGCGGCGCGACCATACAGAACAACTCTATTGTCTTTAGGAGCGCGGGAGGAGCGACCGAGCGCAATTATTACGGCCTCTACGGCCAAAGCGTGCGCTCGCTAAAATTCGATCATAACCGCGTGAGCAACCCCGGCATGGTCGCCGCCGGAAGCTTCACCGCCGTGCACTTCCATGACACCCAGGCCACCGAGTTCAAGTTCAACGACGTCAACTCGACGGCCAGCGCGATCCTCCAGGAGCATTATCTGCTGCGCCTGCAGGAATCCACCGTCACGGTCAAGAACAATATTTTCTTCTCCTCGGCCGCGGTGAGCGTCTCCTCCGCCAGCCTGTTGGCGGATGTTGCCTCGGGACTGGACAGCGACTACAACGATTGGTTTTCGTCCAACTCCGCCAATACCATCCAGTGGGGCAATCAGACAGCTCAATTCTCATCCGGTTGGCTCGGCAAGGACGGCAATTCCATCTCGGCCAACCCGTTCTGGGCCAATCCCTCGGCCGGCATAGAGGATTTCCACCCCATGAGCACGGCCTCCAACGGCCGCTACAACATGGCGACCGCCACCTTCGACCTGAGCGACGGGCTGCAGTCCCAGACCATCGACGCCGGCGATCCGGCCGAGGATGTCGCGATCGATTCCGGCCTGGGCCTGGAGCCGGAAGATAA
>JACQPG010000134.1 GCA_016207665.1 Elusimicrobiota bacterium
ATATCAAGAACATGATCACGGGAGCGGCGCAGATGGACGGGGCGATCCTGGTGGTCTCGGCGGCCGACGGTCCGATGCCGCAGACCCGCGAGCACGTGCTCTTGGCGCGGCAGGTCAACGTTCCCCATATCGTGGTTTTCTTGAACAAGATCGACGTGGCGGACAAGGATTTGGTGGATTTGGTCGAGATGGAAGTGCGCGAGCTTTTGACCAAGTACGAGTTTCCCGGCGACAAGATCACGGTGGTGCGGGGTTCTGCGACCAAGGCCCTGGAAGGGGATCAGTCGGATATCGGCGAGCCCGCGATCGCGAAGTTGATGGAAGCGCTGGACAAGGACATCCCTGAGCCCAAGCGGGTGACGGACCAGCCGTTTTTGATGGCGGTCGAGGACGTGTTCTCGATCACGGGGCGCGGGACGGTGGCGACGGGGCGCGTTGAGCGGGGCAAGATCAAGGTGGGTGACAACGTCGAGATCGTGGGGATCAAGGCGACGAACAAGTCGGTGGTGACGGGGCTTGAGATGTTCCGCAAGCTGCTCGACGACGCGCAGGCGGGCGACAACGTGGGGATACTGCTGCGCGGCATCGAGAAGAACCAGATCGAGCGCGGGCAGGTTATCTGCGCGCCCGGGACGATCACGCCGCACACGAAGTTCAAGGCGAAGCTTTACGTATTGACCAAGGACGAGGGAGGGCGGCATACGCCGTTCTTCAAGGGGTATAGGCCGCAGTTCTATTTCCGGACGACCGACGTGACGGGGACCGTGGAGTTGCCCTCGGGCGTGGAGATGGTGATGCCTGGAGACAACATCGACATCACGGTGGAGCTGATATCGCCGATCGCGATGGAGAAGGGCCTGCGCTTCGCGGTGCGCGAGGGCGGCCATACCGTCGGAGCCGGCGTGGTCGGGGAGATTCTAAAGTAAATGGGCGATCGAGTCATAGTCACGCTCGGCTGCGCCGAGTGCAAGAATAAGAATTACACCTTCCAGCGCGGCAAGAAGAAGGAGTTCAAGCTGGAGCTCAAGAAGTTCTGCCAGGCTTGCGGCAAGTCGACGGCCCATAAAGAGGTCAAATAATACGGCTAATACGACGACTTGGGGGTGTCGGTTAATTGGTTAAACCATCGGTCTCCAAAACCGAGACTCCAGGTTCGAGTCCTGGCGCCCCCGCCAGATAATCCACAATGAATTCCGCCACTCAATTCATCAGGGAAGCGATCTCGGAGCTCAGGCGCTCGTCCTGGCTTTCCTTCCCGGAGGCCCGGGGATCAACCATCGCGATTCTTTTCCTGGTGTTCCTGGTGTCGCTCTACGTGGCGGCGATCGATTTCGTGCTCTCAATAATCCTCGGAAGCATATTAGGCAGGTAAGCATGGCAGCTCTAGAAAGGGGTTGGTACGTCGTCCACACTCAATCCGGCTATGAAGACCGGGTCAGCACTCTATTAAGGCAGAAGATAGAGACCGAACGCCTCGGCGACAAGATATTCTCGGTCATGATCCCGACCGAGGACGTGGTCGAGGTCAAGAAGAATAAGAAGCGCATATCCAAGCGCAAGTTCTTCCCCGGTTACGTGCTCTTGGACATGAAGGTCGACGAGCAGACGTATTGGCTGGTCAAGGGCATTCCCGGGGTGTCCGGCTTCCTGGGCGAGCCCAATCCGACCCCGCTGCCCGAGGAGGAGATCAAATCCATCCTGGAACTGACCACCAACTCGGCCGCGGGCAAGCCCCGGCCCGCCGTGCAGTTTGAAAAGGGCGAGAACATCCGCATCATCGAGGGGCCTTTCAGGCATTTCGTCGGGATTGTCGAGGAAGTCAACGAGGCCAAGGCCAAGATCAAGGCCATGGTGACCATTTTCGGCCGTCCGACCCCGGTCGAACTCGACTTCCTGCAGGTGGAGAAGCTTTAAGCGATGCGCGTGGAAGTCCTGCCCCCCAAGCAATCCGAGCCGGAGCCCCAGGCCAAGCTTCATCACCTGCGGGCGCTGGGCCTGTTGGGCACGCTCCTGGCTCTTCTCACCATGCTGGCCGCTTTCGGCATCGGGCTCATCGTTTTTTTCGGCTCGACACTGGCGGCCACCCTGGTCGCCATGCTGGTCTGGCCCATGGTTTTCAGCCCCGAATTCACCCAGTGGGTGTTCGGCAGCCCCGAGCCTGGCTTTCGCAAGCTTTTCCTGCTGTTCTTGGTGATCGGAATGATCGCCAAGCTGTTCCGTCCGATGGAGGTTAGGAGTCCTTTATGGCCAAGAAAGTAAAAACTCAAATCAAGCTACAGATTCCCGCCGGCGCAGCCAACCCGGCGCCGCCCGTGGGTCCCGCCTTGGGCCAGCATGGCGTCAATATCATGGATTTCTGCAAACAATTCAACGAGAAGACGAAGTCGGCCGAGCCGGGCATGACCATCCCGGTCGTGATCACGGTGTTCGAGGATCGCTCATTTACCTTCGTGACCAAGATGCCGCCGGTTTCCTCGCTGGTCAAGAGGGCGGCCGGGCTGGCCAAGGGCTCGGGCGAGCCCAATCGCAACAAGGTGGGCAAGATCACGATGAAGCAGGCCGAGGAGATCGCGACCAAGAAGATGCCGGATCTCAACACCAAGGACCTCAAGAGCGCCCTGGAGATGGTCAAGGGCACGGCTCGGTCCATGGGCATCGACGTGACGCCCTGACGGGCGATGATTACGAGGAAGTTCCCCTGAAGGGAACGCTAATACCTCAAGGACGACGGGAGAACTGATATGGGAAAGAGACTCGAGAAAGTCCTCAAGGAAGTCGACGTTAACAAAACCTACGAATTAGGCGCCGCCGCGGCCCTGGTGAAGAAATGCGCCACGGCCAAGTTCGACGAAACCGTCGAGCTGCATGTGCGCCTGGGCGTCGATCCCAAGCAGGCCGATCAGCAAGTGCGCGGCACCGTGAGCCTTCCTCACGGCCTGGGCAAGACCAAGAAGGTCGCGGTCGTGACTCGCGGCGAGAAGCAGAAGGACGCCAAGGCCGCCGGCGCGGACTTGGTGGGCGGAGACGATCTCATCGAGCAGATCGCCAAGGGCGAGCTCGATTTCGAGGTGCTGGTCGCCACCCCAGACATGATGAAGGACCTCTCCAAGCTCGGAAAGGTGCTGGGACCCAAGGGGCTGATGCCCAATCCCAAGAGCGGCACGGTCACCCTGGATGTGGCCAAAACCGTGAAGGAGCTCAAAGCCGGACGGGTGGAATACAAGGTCGATGATTATGGCATCGTGCATGTGCCCGTGGGCAAGGCCTCGTTCGAGCCCGCTAAGATCGCGGGCAACGCCAAGACCGTGCTCGAGACCATCATCAAGGCCAAGCCGGCCGCCTCCAAGGGCACCTATCTGATGAGCGCGACGCTCTCATCGAGCATGGGCCCGGGCATCAAGCTCGACCCCAGCCAGAAGTTCTAGACGAACTGTACCCGGGTACAGTTCGCGGAATCGGGAAAGAGGCTCGCTCCTACTTGTAGGGTTGCTGGCGCGGCTGGCTGCCCAGGTTCTGCAATCCGGTCCTGACGGCTTCCATCAGGCCGTTGAGAAAGTCCGACTTGCTTGCTTCCACCTTGGGCTGAGGCGGCGGGGGCGTTGCTACCAGCCATTCGATGTGATGCCCGCCATCGTCTAGAAGCTCGATTCGGCCGTCCCCCCAAAGACCCAGTCTTTGTCTCGCGGGGACCAAGGCTGGCACCAAGGCGTCATGCTTGCGCCAATGATGCAGCTGCGCCAGGGGATAGTCGAATCCCTTGTCGATCTTGAAGCGAAGCACCTGAAGAGGTATCCGGGATGCGCCCTCCTGATGCTCTTTGGCGAGCACGTGAACCACTCGCAAGCCGCCTTCCTGGCTTACCGAGATGCGCTGATTCTCCTGGAAGGCGACGGCTCTAGCCTCGGCCCGCACCAGAACCTCGAACGGTACAACGATCCTGGGCGCCGAGTCGACCCCGGCCGCGGCCAGCAGCGCCGCCAAAAGGCCTCCGATCGCCTTCATGCTCCGGCAGGATAACCCCGGCTCTGGGGAATGTCAATGGGCGACTTTCTATTACTCGACTTCTCCGGCCTTGACCCGGGACGGCTTGCCGGCCGCCAACCAATTCAAGTATTCCTGGATGAAGGGGTCGATATCGCCGTCCATGACGGCCTGCACCTGGGAAGTGGACTGGCCGGTCCTTAAGTCCTTGACCATTTGATACGGCATGAACACATAAGAGCGGATCTGATGGCCCCAGGCTATGTCGCCCATCTCGCCGTAATGCTTCTCCATGGCCGAGCGTTTCTTGTCGAGCTCGATCTCGTAAAGCTTGGCCTTGAGCATGCGCATGGCGTTCAATCGGTTCTGCAGCTGGCTGCGCTCGGTCTGGCAGGCGACCACTATGCCGGTCGGGATATGGATCAGGCGCACCGCGGTCTCGACCTTATTGACGTTCTGCCCGCCGTGGCCGCCGGCCCGGAACGTCTCGAGCCTGACCTCGGCGTCGGAAACCTGGATGTCGATCTCGTCCTCGATATCGGCCAACACGTCGACCGAGGCGAAAGAGGTATGGCGTCGCTTGTTGGAGTCGAAAGGGGATATGCGCACGAGACGATGCACGCCCATCTCCCCCTT
Organism: Elusimicrobiota bacterium; assembly: GCA_016207665.1. GTDB lineage: Bacteria > Elusimicrobiota > Elusimicrobia > UBA1565 > UBA9628 > JACQPG01. The sequence goes on from JACQPG010000134.1 coordinate 4,618, forward strand.
GAGCAGGCCGTAGGCGTTGTCGCCCCGGACGAAAGCGGTGATGCTCTTGACGCCCGCTTCCTCGCCCTTGAGCATGTCCGTGATGATGAACTGGAAACCCTGGCGCTCCGCCCAGCGGGTGTACATGCGCAAGAGCATCTCGCACCAGTCGCAGGCCTCCGTGCCGCCCGCGCCCGCGTGAAGGCTGATGATCGCGTCGGAAGCGTCGAACTCGCCCGAGAGCTTCAGCTTGGCGTCCATCGCCGAGAGCGAGCGCTCCACCTCCGAGAGGCCCTTGTCGATCTCCTTGAGCTCTCCCATGTCCTCGGCCTCGCGGGCCAGCTCCAGATGCGCGCCCAAGTCGTCGAGCGCGGCCTGGGCCTTTTCCCAGTCCGAAAGCCTCTTCTTGAGCTCGTTGAGCTCCTTGGATTTTTTCTTGGCCTTGGACGAGTCGGCCCAAAAAGAAGGCGCGCCTGTCTCCGCCTCCCGATCCTCGATATCGCAGCGCAACTTGGGCAGGTCCATGATCCGAGCCAATTGCTGCAGCTTGGCTCGGCCAGCGTCGATCTTGTCGGCGGTTTCCTTGAACATGGCCTGAGTTCCTATTTTAGGATTTTGCCGCCTGGCGCAAAAGCCAACAATGTTTGAGCGTGCAAAGAAGCCGTCTCGCTCAGCCGCGAGGCGTAGCCGCCTCCCAGGGTCACCGCCACGGGAACGCCCCGGCGGCGGCAGGCCTCGAAAACCGCCTCGTCGCGCCGCTTGAGCCCCTGGGCCGTCAACTTCAGCCCCCCCAAAAGATCCCTCTCGTAGCTATCCACGCCGGCCTGATAGACCACGAGTTCCGGCTGATGCTCGAAGGCCCGGTCCAGGTTATCTGCCAGAAGCCGCAGATACGGGCCGTCCTCGACGCCGACGGGCAGGCCGATGTCCAAGGAGCTGGGCGGCCGCAGCTCGGGATAGATCCCGTCTTGATGCACGGAAAAAGTGAAGACATCGGGCATGGAGGAGAATATCGACGCGGTCCCGTTGCCGTGATGCACGTCCAGGTCGATGACCGAGGCTCGACTGATGCGCCTTTCCGAAAACATCGCCAATATCCCTGAGGCGATATCGTTGAACACGCAAAAGCCTTCGCCGTGATCCGCGAAGGCATGATGGGAACCGCCGCCCACATGGAGCCCGACGCCTTGTTCGAGCGCGAGCCGGCAGGCCAGTATGGTGCCGCAGACCGCGGCGCGGTGGGCGGCGACGACCGCGGGGGTCATCGGCAGCTCGATGAGCATTTGCTCATCGAGCGAAAGTCTTCCCTTAAGCACCTTGTCGACCCAGTCCGGATCATGGGCCAGGAGAAGCTGCTCGCGCGAGGCGGGCTCCGGCTCCAGGAAATCGCCTTGCCCGCGCAGGGCCTCGGCCACGAGGCCGAATTTGCTGGTAGGAAACACATGCTCCCCGATATCGACCACATAGAGCGGGGAATAGACCAGCTTCATGGTCGCCGGACCAAGGGCAACGCCGCCAGCCCAAGGGCGGCCAACAGGCATAGGCTGCCGAACCAGTCGCCATGCCGGGCGTAGAAGGACCGGCGTGGAAAGGGGTCCTCCAAGGGAACCCAGGCCTCCAAGCGGCCGCGCCGGCCCAGATCCAAGCGAGCCGCGACCCCGCCCCATGGGTCTATCACCCCGGAAATGCCGGTATTGCCCGCCCTCAAGACATAGACGCGGTTCTCCACGGCGCGAAAAACGTTCACGTAGAAATGCTGATAGGGGCCCCAGGTATCGCGATACCAGCCGTCATTGGTGATATTGATCAGCCAGCGCGCGCCTCGGGAAGCATCGAGCCGGCCGAGGGCGGGAAAGACCGCCTCATAGCAGATGCTGGCCGCGGCCAAGCCCAAGGGTGTCTCCAGGAGCGGCTGCACCGATTCCCCGGGCGTGATGCCGCCCAATTCGTTGAGTATGCCTATGTAGCGGCGCAGGAAACCCATCGGGACGAATTCCCCGAAGGGAACCAATCGCCGCTTGTGATAAAGCCCTCGCAGACGGCCGTCCGAGGCGACGAGAGCCGCCGAGTTGAACGCATGCTCGCCCAGGCGGGAAACCACCCCCACCAATTGAAAGGCGGAAAGCCTGCGGCTCCAGTGCGAGATCTCGGGAAGCCCGCTCTTTTCGTCCACCCAATAAGGCAGCGCCGACTCGGGCCAGATCACCAAATGAGGCGGCTCTTGCCGGCGGCGCGAAAGGAGCTCCGAGAAATTGGCCAGGATATCCTTCTCAAGCCCGGGCGCCCATTTTTGATATTGGTCGATGGCCGGCTGCAGTATCTCGATCTTGGCCAGCGAACCCTCTTCCTCTTTCATCCGCTGCGAGGTCAATTCATAGGCGCCGAACAGCCATGCCCCGGACACGAGCAGGCAGGCCAAGACCAGGCTGCGTCTTCTGGAGCAAGTCCAGGCCTCCACCAGTGCCGCGTTGAAGGCGACGATCAAGAATCCGAGCGCATGCGGCCCGGCCAGCGAGCCTATCTGTATCAAGGAGGGATTCTTGTATTGGGTGTAGGCCAACAGATCGGCGCAGAGGCGAGGAGTCCACCGCTCGGCCGATACCATCAACGCGGTCCATAACGCGGCCCAACCCCAAGGCCGCAGGCTCTCGGGAGCCGCAACCAGCGCCCAACGTCCCAGGGCCGCGATCAGTCCCCATTGCAGGCCTAGGGCCGCGGAAAGGGAAAACCAGGCCAGGCCCGAAAGCGGTATGCTCATGCCCGCGAATCGGCAGGTGGAGTAGATCCAATGGAAGGCCAGTCCATGGAACGCCGCGCCGGCCAGCCAGCCGGAAAGGAAGGCCGCCTTAGGCCGCGCGCCGGACCAAAGCGCTATGAGAGGCGCCAAGCAGAACCAGGCCAGCAAGGATATCCCGGGCCGGGGCAGCGTCAGCGCGAGAGCGGCGCCCGGAAGGACGGAGAGCGCGAGAGCCTTAACGGCTTGCGGCCGAAGCTTGGCTTCGGCCGCGACTATCCATGACACTTCTTGTACTTCTTGCCCGAGCCGCAATAGCAGGGATCGTTGCGGCCTAATTTTTGGATTTCGGTCGGAACCTTCACGGGCTCGGACTTATTCAGTATGGAGGTCCTGCCGTCCGTCTTGGGATGGGACGCCGAGGCGGGCCGGTCCGCGCTGGTCTCGATCGGCGAGGCGGGCAGCCGCGGAGGCGGCGGGATACGGGGAGCTTGGACCCGGAATATGTACTCGACGCTCTGCTCGCGTATCCTGTTGAGCATGGCCTCGAAAAGGATGAAGGACTCCTTCTGATATTCGACCTTGGGATCCTTTTGACCGTAGGCCCGCAGCCCGATGGATTTCTTGAGATGGTCCAGATCGTAGAGGTGGTTCTTCCAGGCCTTGTCGATCATCTGGAGAAGTATCATCTTCTCGATCTCTTTGAAATCGAAGCCCTCGAATTCCTGCTGCCTGCGCGCGTATATCTCTTTGACGGCGGACAGCAGCGTCTCCTTGAGGCTATCCCGGTCGAGGCGGCTGATCTCGTCGGGCTTGGGCTCCCATTCCAGGCCGTAGGTCCTCTCCAGATAGGCCTTGAGCGAGGTCAGGTCCCAGGTCTCGGGATAGGAATCGGCGGGCGCGACCGTCGCCACCTTCTCTTCCACCTCCTCATCCATCATCATCTGCACGTGCTTGGAGCAGGATTCGCCGTCCAAGATCTCGTTGCGCAGCTTGTAGACCACCTCGCGCTGCTTGTTCATGACGTTGTCGTAATCGAGCAGCTGCTTGCGTATGTCGAAATTGTGGGTCTCGACCCGCCGCTGGGCGGTTCCTATCTGCCGGCTGACCAGCGGGGATTCGATCACCTCGCCCTCGGTCATGCCAAGCCGCTCCATCAGCGGCGCCAGCCTGTCCGAGCCGAAAAGCCGCATGAGCTCGTCGTCCAAGGCCAGATAGAATCGGGAGGAGCCCGGGTCGCCCTGCCGGCCGCAGCGGCCACGCAGCTGATTGTCGATGCGCCGGGCCTCGTGCCGCTCCGTGCCTAGGACATGCAGTCCGCCCAGCTCGACGACCTTCTTGTAATCCTCGACGTCCTGGGGATTGCCGCCCAAGAGGATGTCCGTGCCGCGGCCGGCCATGTTGGTGGCGATGGTGATCGCGCCCTTGCGGCCGGCCTGGGCGATGATCTGAGCCTCCATCTCGTGATATTTGGCGTTCAAGACCTGATGGGGGATGCCCTTGGTCCTGAGCATCGCCGAAAGCTTTTCGGATTTCTCGATAGAGCGCGTGCCCACCAGCACCGGCCGCCCTGCTTTCCACAGGTCCTCGATCTCCTTGACGATGGCTTGGTACTTCTCGCGCTCGGTGCGGTAGATCAGGTCCGGGAAATCCTTGCGGATCATCCCGCGATGGGTCGGGATTTCGCGCACCTCGAGGCGGTATATCTCCTGGAACTCATCGGCCTCGGTCATGGCCGTGCCGGTCATTCCGGCGATCTTGTGATAGAGCTTGAAGAAGTTCTGGAAGGTGATGGTGGCCAGGGTCTGGTTTTCCTCGCGGGGCGCCAGGTTCTCCTTGGCTTCCACGGCCTGGTGGAGGCCGTCGGACCAGCGGCGGCCGGGCATGAGCCGGCCCGTGAACTCGTCGACGATCACCACCTCGCCGTCCTTGACCACGTATTCGACGTCGCGTTGATAAAGATAATGGGCCCGCAACGCCTGGGTGATGTGGTGCACCCACTCGCCCTCCAGATCGTCATAGAGGTTGGGTATGCCCAGAAGCTTCTCGGCCTTTTGGACGCCGTCTTCCGTCAATACGGCGGTATGGTTCTTCTCGTCGACGATGGCGTCGAAACCCTTGCCGAGATCCTCGCCCTTGTATTTGGCCTGGATCTCCTCCTCCTCCGTGATCTTTCGCACGTTGAAGACGGGCACGATGCGGTTGATGATAGCGTAGCGGTCGGTGGATTTCTCGGCCGCCCCGGAGATGATCAGCGGCGTGCGCGCCTCGTCGATGAGGATCGAGTCCACCTCGTCGACGATCGCGTAGTTGAGCTCCCGCAACACCCGGTCCTCGCGGCGCACCACCATGTTGTCGCGAAGATAATCGAAGCCCACTTCATTGTTGGTCACATAGGTCACGTCGCTACCATAGGATCTCTGCCTTTCTTCGTTGGGCAGGTCATGCTGGATATAGCCTACGCTCAGGCCGAGGAAGCGATAAATGGGGCCCATCCACTCGCAGTCGCGCTTGGCGAGATAGTCGTTGACCGTGACCACGTGCACGCCCTTGCCGAGGAGGGCGTTGAGATAGACGGGCGCGGTGGCGACCAGCGTCTTGCCCTCGCCCGTGCGCATCTCGGCGATGGCGCCGTTATGGAGCACGATGCCGCCGAGGATCTGGACGTCGTAGTGCCTCAGCCTGATCGCGCGGCGGGAGGCCTCGCGCGCCATGGCAAAGGCCTGGGGCAAGACCTCGTCGAGGGCCTCCTTCCAAAGCTTGCGCTTTTCCTCGATAGGCAGTCCGGCGGGCATTCCCTCGATCCTTTCCTGGACGGCGCGCTTGAGCTCCTCGGTCTTTCCAGGGAACGCCTCATCCGGCCAGGCCTGCACCTCCTTCTCGAGGGCGTTGACCTGCTCCAAAAGGGGTTTATACCTCTTGAGCGTCCTCTCGCTCGAGGTGCCGAAGATGGATTCGAAAAGCGCCTTGACCATAGGCAAAAAGAGAAGTTTCGCCGTAAAACGGCGATCCGAAACTATTTTAGCATTTCCAGAGAAGCAAGCGGATCAAGGGGGTTTCGCGGCGGAGGCTCTACCCTTTTTTCGTCCAAAAAGATACATTTTCGAGATCATGCCGCGCCGGATTCATCTGCTGATCCTGTTGGCATCCAGCCTGGGGGCTTGCGTCACCCTCGAGGAAGCCAGCATGAGCAAGGGGGCCGTCCAGAGCGGCCAAAGGCTGATCGTGCTCGTATACCCCTCCCCGGGTCCGCTGCTCAGCGAGCAAGACTCCAAGGTGGAGTCCGCCGCCAAGGTGGTGCCCGGCATAGGCCTGGTGGTGCAATCAGCGCAGAACGAGAGGGACCTCGAGGCCTCCAAGGACCTTCAACGTTACTTGCCGGCATGGAAGCCGGCCGAGCTCTTTTTCCCTCTGATCATGCGCGAGCTCCAAGGCATCGGCCAGCCCGGCAAATTGACCACCGCCGAGGAGGCGGAGATAGCGCCCGATATGCTGGCGAAATTCAACCAGGCCTCGGACTTGCTGGATTGGTGCTCGCGCTATTATTGGAACACGCCGGGGGCGTCCGGGCTGTCGCGCAATTACTCGAAGCTGCTGTCTCTCGATGACGCCCTGATACTCGAGGTCAATCTCGCCTATGGCGCTAGCACGGATGGCGAGGGCAACGCAGTTCCGACCCTGTCGGCGGTGACCAGGCTGCTCAAGGCCAACACCATGCGCCTGCTTTGGCGCCACGAGGACATGGTGGAGGACCGCGCAGGCATGAGAACCCTTTACGACTTTAAGGTGGACGGCAGGGATCTGGTGACCAAATACGAGAGATTGATGCCGCAGCTCGGCTCGAAGATCGCCCTGAACTTTCGCCAGGCACTCGAGCAGTCGGGCGTAGCCATCGCCAACAATCCCCCGTCCCCTCCCATGGCTGCGGCCGCTTATGATCCCTCCCAAGCGATGCCGCAGGCTCAGTCTCCGGCCCAAGCGCCGGCGGCCTCGACGGCGGCTCCTTCGGTGCCGCCCATGTGGACTCCTCCCCTGGCCAAACCCTGAGATGCTAAAATCAGCCCGTATGGGACGCTATTGGCTTGTAGGCGCGTGCCTGCTGGCGTCGGGCTGCGTCTCGGTGGGATTCGGCCGCAAGGTCACCACCGACGAGCTGGTGCTGCGCCAGGAAGTGGAGGCCTATTACAACGACGTGCAACGGGCTTTCGCGGCCGGCAATCCCGACGCGCTGAGCTCGTTGTTTTCGCCTTCGATCACCAAGCCCATGACGCTCCCGGAGATACGGGCCTGGTCCCAGAAGTTCTTCAGCGAGAATGGCCGAGCCTCGTTCAAGATCGAGAAGCTCGAGTTCGAGAGCCTGGGGTTCTCCGACGCCTCGGTGGTGCTGACCTACAGCGTCCGCACCTCGGGAGGCAAGGGCGATTTCAGCGGAATCGAGCGCAACATCCTGGTCAAGCGCAACGGCCGCTGGTTCACCGCGTCCTGGGAAAGACTCTCTCCCTAAGCCGTGTAACGCGTGAAGATACAGGTGATGAAGTTCGGCGGCACCTCGGTCGCCGATCCGGAGAAGATACAACGGGCCGCAGACAGGGCCTTGACCGCGCGAAGGCGGGGCTTGGCCGTGGTGGTGGTGGTCTCCGCTCCCGGGGAAATGACCGACGAGTTGCTCGCCCTGGCTCGCCGCATCGACTCGCGCGCCAACGGTCGGGAGCTCGACCAGCTCATGTCGACGGGCGAGCAGGTCGGCATCTCGCTCTTCGCCCTCGCCTGCCAGTCCAAAGGGGCTGCGGCGTCCTCCCTTACGGGCGCGCAGGCGGGCATCGAGGTTTCCGGCAAACCGGGCGACTCGCGCATAGCCCGCATCCGTCCCGGGCGAGTGCTCAAGGAGCTCCGGAAGGGCCGGATCGTCACCGTAGCCGGCTTCCAAGGGATCAATCCGCAGGGCGACGTCGCCACACTGGGACGGGGAGGCTCGGATCTGACGGCGGTGGCCTTGGCGGCCGCGCTCAAATGCGCCCGCTGCGAGATCTTCACCGACGTCAAAGGGGTCTACACCGCCGATCCGCGCGTCGTCTCCGAGGCCCGCAAGCTATCCAGCATCTCGTTCGAGGAGATGCTCGAATTGGCCGGAGCGGGCGCGCAGGTCATGCAGCCTCGCTCGCTGGAGCTGGGCCAGCGCCACCGCGTCGCCATCCATGTCCGTTCGGCCTTCCACCCTTCGCCCGGAACCTGGATACTGCCGCGCGACAAAGGGGCGGCCGAAAAGCCCCGGGTCTGCGCCCTCGCGCTCGACAGGGGTCAGGCTCGCCTGAGCGTTCATGACATGCCGGACAGGCCCAACTCGGCCGCGCAACTGCTATCGAGGCTTTCCGAAAAAGGGATCCCCGTGGACCTGATCGCGCAATCTCCCTCGCCCAAGCGTGGCCTGGCCGAACTCTCCCTGACCCTGCCCAAGGGCTTCGCTTCCCAGGCCCGGCAGGCGCTGGCATCGGCTTGTCGCTCTCTCAAAGCATCCCTCGAGCTGCGCGAGCACGTCGCCAAGGTTTCCGTGGTGGGCAACGGATTGCGCCGTCATCCGACCGCCTCGGCGCGCATGTTCGAGACCCTGGCTCGCCACAATATCGACATTGAGATGATCGCGGCCTCGGATCTGCGCTTGTCCTGCGTCGTCGACTCTAGATGCGCGGAATCCGCGATGCGGGCCTTGCATAAGGCCTATGGCTTGGCTAAAGCATGACCCCTCCGCTCTTGCTCCTGATCTGGACGCTCATGGCGCCGATTCAAAGTGGGATGGCCGCGATCACGGCGGATGAAATCGTGGCCAAGGCGGACGAGGTCCGCAATCCCCAGATTGATTACAAGGCGATGATCAAGGTGACAAGCTATAAGCCCCGATCCTCCCCCCGCAGCGCCGATTATGAGGTGCTGTTCAAGGGCCGGGACCGGACCTTGGTCAAGACGCTCGCGCCCACGGTGGAACGCGGCGTCTCCATACTCATGGTGGGACGCGACCTTTGGACCTTCCTTCCAGACGTCTCCCAGCCGGTGCGCATCTCCATGCAGCAGCGGTTGCTGGGAGAAATCTCGGTAGGCGACATAGCGCGCGCCAATTTCTCGGGGGATTATAAAGCCAGGCTGGTCAAGGAGGACGCAAAGAGCTATTTCCTGGAATTGTCGGCCCTGGGAGATTATGTCGCCTATGACCGCGTGGCTTATACAGTCAGAAAGGCGGATTTCCGCCCGATCCGGGCCGATTTCTTCGGAGCCTCGGGCAAACGCCTCAAGACCTGCCGCTATGAGGATTTCAAGATCCTCGGAGACCGGCAACGGCCTTCCCGGCTGGTGATGACGGATGCGGCCGTAGCCGATCAAAAATCCGTGGTCCATTATTCGGAGGTCACGCTGGAGCGCTTCCCGGACAAGTTCTTCACCAAGGATTTCCTCAAGAAGCTGAAGTATTGATACGCCCTTGACGCCCCACCCTAGACCTGTTATAAAGTCCTAGCCCGGCCCGCCGAACGGGGTTTGGGCTTTTTTATTTTTTTGTACGACTATCATGAGCGAGACAACGGCGCGGAATCCGATCCTGGTGACGGCTCGAGAACATCTCGAGGAGATCGTGCCCGACCTTTTGCGTTGCAGCCAATTGGGCATCGACATGGAATCCAATGGCTTCTACGCCTATCGCGAGCGCGTCTGCCTGCTCCAAATGTCGACCCCGGACCAGGATTTCGTGATAGATCCCATAGCCTTCTCGGATCTGTCGAGCCTCGGACCCCTTTTCGCCGATCCCCGCATCGAGAAGATATTCCACGCGGGCGAATACGATGTGCTGTGCCTTAAGCGAGACTACGGCTTCCGTTTCGCCAATCTTTTCGACACCATGATCGCCAGCCGTTTGCTCGGGATCAAGGAGCTTGGGCTGGCGGCCGCGATCGAGAGGCATTTCGGCGTCAAGCTTTCCAAGAAACTCCAACGGGCCGATTGGGGCAAGAGGCCTCTTTCCGAGGAGCAGGTGCGCTATGCGCAGATGGACACCCATTTTCTCATCAGACTCGCCGAGATCCTAAGGAAATGCATCGAGGAAAAGGGCCGCGTCGAGGACGCGCGTGAGGCCTTCGGCGAGCTAACCGAGCTCGAGCCGGTGACCAAGGTGTTCGACCCCGAGGGCTATTGGCGCATGGTGGGCCGGCATCAGCTTTCCGGCAGGCAGATGGCCTGCCTTAAGGAGATCTACATTTATCGCGAGGAGCAGGCCCAACGATTGGATCGGGCCCATTTCCGCGTGATGCCCGACGAGGTCATGCTGCGCGTGGCGGAGGCCATACCCCATACGCACTCTGAATTGGAGAAGATCAAGGGGATGACTCCTTATCTGCTGCAAAAATACGGAAGCGGCCTGCTCCGCGCCGTGCAACGGGGCCTGGAATCGACACTCATACTCTCGCCCCCTCCCAAGACTGAGAGGCCCCGCAAGAGCGCCAAGGAGTGGAAGATCTTCGAGGAGCTGCGCCAATGGCGCAAGTCCAAGGCGGAGCGGGAAAACGTCGAGCCGGTGGTCATAATGTCGACCGAAACCCTCCATGAGCTGGCCCGGCGGGCCTCGCAACGGGATCCGGATCCCTTGGCGGCGCTCAGCTCGTTGAAAAGACGGCGCTATGGCGAGGAATTGGCCGCCCTGCTCTGCCCCTCGGCGGCCAAACGTCCCTAAGGCCTCGCCCTATTCGCCGAGCTTGATCAAGAGCCCGCGCTCCTGGGCCTGGCGGTAGAACAGAGAAAACACCCCGAAGGATAAGGCCAAGTAGAGCAGGTTCAGCGCGCAGGCCGGACCCAATGTGCCCATGCCGGTCGAGCCATGGCCTCGATCTCGCGCATATTATGCGAGGTATAGAGGAGAGCGATCCCCTTCTCGCTTTGAATCCGCTTGAGCAGGTTGCGCGTCTTGTCGGCGATATCCGGGTCCATGCTGGCCGTCGGTTCGTCGAGCAAGAGCAGTTGGGGATCATTGAGCATGGCCTTGGCCAGGTTCAAGCGGGAAAGCTGGCCCGAGCTCAGGGCGCGGGTCGGCCGGTCAGCCATCTCGCTCAACTCGACGCGCTCGAGCAGCTCGTCGATCTTGCGGCCGGGATCGGCCACTCCGTAGAGCCCGGCGAATACCCTGAGATTCTGGCGAGGGGTCAACGAAAGAGGCATTTGGACATAGGCCGAGGAGAAATTGAGCTTGCCGAGTATCATCCGGCGCTGGGCCGGCATCTCGAGCCCGAAAAGGCGCACCCGCCCCGCCGAGGGGGTGATCAGGCCCAGCATGATGTGGATGAGCGTGGTCTTTCCCGCGCCATTGGGCCCCAGCAAGCCGACCGACTCGCCCGGTCGCACGGACAGGCTCACCCCGTCAAGCGCGCGATAGGCGCCGAAATCCTTGCAGACGCCCTCGAGCTCGACGACCGGGGTCATCAGTCGGTGAGCCGGAACACCATGGACTGCGGCACGCGCACGGCCAGGGGCTTGCCGCTCAGGCTCAAGGCGGGCGAAAAACGCATGAGCTTGGCCACTTCCTTGGCCGCGCCGTCGAAGGCCCAACCCGCGGAGCTGACCACGTCGACTGCGGCCACCCCTCCTTGCTCGTCGATATGTATCTTCACGATCACCGTGCCCTCGCGCCCGGCGCGCCGCTCGCTTTCCGGATAAAAACGACGCAGATTGGCCAGAACCTCGTCGCGATTGAGCAGCTGCGGGAAGCGAGACAGCGGCGATCCCCCGCTGCCCATGCCGCCCGGGACCCCATAATCCGCTCCCTGTCCGCTGCCCCCGGGCAAGGGAGAGGTGCCCGTGCCGCCCGTTTCTCCGCCGGGAGTGGCTTGGGGCGGCTGAGGCTTGATGATCTCCTGCGTCTTCGGGCCTGGAAGAGTCCAGTCCTTGGGGGGCTCGGGCGTGAGCTGTTGCCGACCCGGCTCCTCCGCGGGCAAGGCCGGTCCCTTGGCTTGGGGCGCCTTGGCCTTGGGAGCGCCCAGCTTGGCCGGGCCCGTGCCGATGAAGGGGCGAGTTAGATCGATCTCCAGAGGCGGCGGCTTAGGACCCCATCCTCCGATCCCCCCGGCGATCAAAAAAAAGGCCAGATGGAGCGTGCCGGAAACCGCAAGGCACCTGGAGAAAGGCTGGGGGTCAGGTAGCTCCCATCTCAACGGTTTCTCACCTCGAGCCCGACCTTGCGCACCCCCGAGGAACGGACATTGTCGAGCAGGCCGACCACCTCGCCGTACGGTATGCTTTGGTCGGCGGACAAGGTGACATGGAGCTCGGGCGTGGCCGCGATCATGGAGACAAGGGCCTTGGAAAGCTGCTCTCGGCTCACGAGCCGGCCGGACAGCAGCACCTGCCTTTCGGCGTTGAAAACGATCTGGAGGGCCTCGGTCGCCGAGCGCTCGTGATGAGCGGCCTTGGGAACGTCCACCTTGATGGCCCGGCGCTGGATCAAGGGCGCCGTCGCCATGAAGATGATGAGAACGACCAAGATGATGTCGACGAGGGGGGTGACGTTGATGCCGGTGATAGGGCCTTCATCGTCGGCCACGGCGACAGCCATGCCTATCTCCGCGTCCTGATCTGAGCCAGGATGAAACGACCCAAGGACTCGGTGCCCGCAAGCAGCTCCTTGACCTTCTTTTGGAAGTAGTTATAGCTGATGACGCAGGGTATGGCCACGAAAAGCCCCACCGCCGTCGCGATGAGCGCCTCGGAAAGACCCTGCATCACCACCTCGGGGCCGGCCCCGCTCTGAGACAGATCATGGAAGGCCTTGATCACTCCCAGCACGGTGCCGAAGAGCCCCACGAAGGGAGCGTTGTTGCCCAGCGTTCCCAAAAGCAAGAGCCGGCGCTCAAGGCGGCCTTTTTCCTCGAGGCTGGCCGCCACCAGGAGATCCTCGACTCCCGCCGCCCCATGAGAGGCCTGGGCCAAAGCGGTCTTGAGTATGGTGCCGGCCGCTCCCTCGTATTTGCGGGCGGTCTTCTCGATGGCTCCGATCTCTCCGCCTAGTTGACCCATGAGGGCGCAACGGAGCTCATTGAAGCTCTTCTCCTCCCGGAAGAGGAGCATGCCCCTTTCGATGATGGCGGCGATCGCCACCACGGAGGAGAGCAAAAGAGCCCAGATCACCCAATCCCCGCCCGTCAATGCCAGAGCCTTCAGAACCTCGAGTCTCATGTCTTCTCCTCAATCCTTAAAACGCTTTAGGCGCATCAGCGCCGACGCAAGCTCGGCCTTGACCGATGGATGAGTCTCCTGGGAAAGCTGCAGCATCAATTTCCGGTATTCGTCCGCCCCTCCGAAATCGCCGATGTACTTCGCGGCCATGGCGCGCAGGAACCAATCGGGGTCCTGGAAAAACCGCAGCAGTATCTCTCGGCCGTGTATGTCGCCCATCTTCCAGAGTCCAGCCGTCGCATAGATGCGCAGCACCGGGGAAACGTCCGTCCTGGCCACGTTCCCGATCATGAGCTGCACTCCGGGATCCTTCTCCGCGAGGACCAGCAGCGACTCCACGGCTCCGAATCGGACCGTGGTGTTGGGGTTTTGGAGCGACCCTTGGAATACCGGCAGATAGCGGCTGTCGTAGGTATAGCCCAGGGCCACCATGGCCGCGGCGCGCGTCTGAACGTTCGAGCCTAGGCGAACCGTCTTCTCCAGCTCGTTCGAGAGCTCGAAATCGGTGACTCCGGCCAGGCCCTCGGTCAGGAGGAAGCCCAGCTCCGTATAGCGTGTCTTGAGATTGTAGCCCGTCAAGGTCGAGAGCTTGTTCAGGTTGCCCACAGAGGCGTCCAGCAGATCCTGGGAGGTGGGCCGGGCATCCTGGCGCTCGCGCAAGAGCCTGAGCAAATGAAGGTTGATCTGGGGATCGATGGGGGCTCCCTTGAGCTTAAGCCTGGGGGCCGTAATCACCAACGGCTCGAACTGCAGCACCGTATCCAAGCTCCGGTCAGCCACGATCTGGGCCGCGCATGGGGCCGCCGCGAATATCGACGCCAGCATGAACCCTCTCACTTTTTCCTCTTCGGGAATAGCTTGAGCGCCGCGATGCAGTACTCGGCCACGACGAAATCGTTGGTGAGCTCCCGGCCGATGCGCGAGACCAGGACGTCATAATCCTGGCCCTCGCCGAGGTCGCCGAGATAGCGTCCCGACATGGCGCGCACCAGCCAGCTCGCGTGATCGAGGAAAGACCTGAGCCTGTCCAAGCCCTTGGGCTCGCCCAAGCGAGCGGCCCCGGCGGCGGCGTAGACGCGCAATATGGGCTCGTAATCCTTCTCCGACGCGGCCAAAAGCAGGGGAAGGGCTCGCCTCCGATTGGATTCCCCGGCGCCGGCTCCGGACCAGACCTGGAGGGCCTCCAAGGCGCCGAATCGCACCGCCGGGTCGAGATGGACCAGGGCCTCGCGGAAGATATCGAAGTCTCCGGGCTCCCGGCTTTGGGCCACGGCGATAAGCGCCGCCGCGCGGGTCTCCCCGTTGGAGTCCCATCGGGCCAGAGAAACGAGCTTGTCTCGGAATACCACATCGGAGTCCCTGGATAGCCCCTCCGCGATTGGGACACCGATGTTCAGGAATCGGTTCCTGATGTTATAGCCCACCGGAGAGCCCAGCCTCAGCACCTCGCCCAGGGGCGTGCCTTCCGCCCGCGCCAGGTCGACCCGGTAGCGGTCCTTGTTTTCCAAAAGCTCGATGAGCGTCGTGGTGATCTGTGGGTCGGCCTTCACGGGGGCGGCGACGGGAGGCGGGGGCTGCAACGGCTCGGGTTGCCAAGCTCCGGCCACGCAGCCGCCCAGCATCAACCATAACCCGGGCAGAACTCGGGAAAAAATCACGCTTCAATATTAACAAAATTAAGGAGAATGAGCCGCGGGATGCTGCTGCGGTTTTCTCCGACGGATAAATTAATATGGGTCTTCTCCGTTCTGAGTGGGTAAAAACAATGTAAGAA
>JACQPG010000135.1 GCA_016207665.1 Elusimicrobiota bacterium
CAAGCGTCGCCCACGCTCGTTTAACGCGGGCAGCAAGGCTGTGAACTTCCGCCTGAGGGCGTCCACTCATGGCAGTCTACTCGTTTTCAATCATAATGTGTCAGTTATTATTTAACAGTTCCTAATTCGGGCCCGAGCCCACGCCCATGCCGTGCTCGAACACCAATTCTCCGCCCTCGAAGGCCGTGGCCAGAAGCAGCGCGCATGCCGCCAGCCACAGAGCCAAGAAGGTCTTCTCGCCGACTCGAGCTCGCCTCCAACGCCAAAGGGACAGGGCCGTGAACGCGCCCGCGGTCCAGTAGGCGAGGCTTTCATGCCGCTCGAGCGCCTGCCAAGCGGAAGGCACGTGGGGCGCCGTCTTTTCGGCCAGCAGCCCCAGGCCGAGCGCGATCCACGCCGAGGCCGTGCCTAACCAAAGAAGAGCCGACGAGGCCTTGACCGTCCAATCCCAACGCCGCCCGAAGGCGGCCATGGCCCAACCCGTAAAGAGCAGGGCTATGGGGAAATGCACGGCTCCGGCGTGGAGGAGATAAGCTCTGATCATCGCGTCTCCATAAAAGCCAAAGATACAAAACTTTCCCCTACGGCTTTACCCGATACTTTGCGGCAAGATCATGCCTCGGCTTTAGATCCAGACTAGTCGTCGCCTTGGTCTTGGTGATCGTGCGCCTGGCGACCGGACGACGCGTCTAACGCGATCGGGTGGGCCCAAAGACCGTCGCTCATCTCCTCGAAGGACCCGCGCTGGCTCGGGCCGTGAGGCGTTACAATGCAAGTCAAAGGCCAGAAGGAGGGCCCTTCCATGTTTCACACACATGGCGCTGAACTTAACCGTCGTGGACGAATTGTAAAAGCGAGGGACCTCCAGGAATTCGCCTGATGGATGTCCATCGCCACCGGGAGAGACAAAAGCGCGCTTGTCGTCGAGTGGCGCGACGCGGGCGTGCCAAAATGGTATCGCCTTGACCTTCATGACCGTGAGCTGGGAAACGCAGTAGTCGTTGGCGGATTGCGCGAGCTTCGGAAACAGTTTCGCCGGGGAAATCTGCTCCGGCATTACGCCGGCTTTCTCGGCGATCTCGACGGCCTGGGATCGGCCGTCGAACAGGCTGGACAGGGAGTACGGGGTCGGCCCCGCCATGATGACGCTGATCAAGCCCATGAGCAGCACGAGCTCATACTCGTAACCCGCGTTGTCGGGAAGGCGGGTGAATCCCTTGCTCGGGCCCACCGTCACCAGAGCGAGCGCCACATGAACGGCCAACAGAACCGCCGCGACCTTGACGCCGATCCCCCCGAGTAGGCAAAGCCCCGTGATCAGCTCGAGTATGCCTATACCGTAGGCCAAGGCCGCGGGAAAGGGCAGACGCTCCTGGCGCAAATAGGCCGTGAATCTCTCCGGTCCGAACCGAGGGCTGAAGAGCTTCAAATAGCCGTGTGAGGCGAAGATCACGCCGAGCACTATGCGCAAGGGAAGAAGAGCGATCATCGGACCCCTCCCAGCCCCGCGGCGGCCGGCGCGATGGCCGAAGGATCGAAGAACAGGGGCTCGGGAGCGGTGGGAACGGGTTGCCCCCGCACGACGCGCACGACCGCAGCCGAGATGAGGGCGGCCGTCATATACGTGGAGACGCCGAGTTGCGGCGCGGGACAGGGCCTTCCCTCCTTAAGCTCGCCGATCATCTTCTGCAGCACTTCCATGACATAGGAGGGGATCTGATCGCTGAAGGCCTGAACCAAGCCGAAGAACAATTCCTCATAGCCCCAATTGCGCGTGGTCAAGCTGGTATAGATCTCGTCTCGTTTCATACTCGCCCCTCTCATGCTCATACCAAGAGTTTAAGGTAGCGGGCGGTAGAAAGCCTGGGATAGTCCTGAACGATTGCTGAATGAAGGAGTGTGTTAAATTCTGCTTATTTTACAATCTTAATTTATAGCCGACCCCATGCACGGTCTCGATGGATTCGCCCAAGGGACCCAGTTTTCTTCGGATGTTCTTGATATGGGCGTAAATCGCCTCGGAGGTGGCCTCGCGCCCGGACTGGTTGATGGCCTCGGCCAAGGCCTCGAAGGTGAGCACGAATCCCGGCCTTTTCATCAGTAGACGCAATAGATCGAATTCAGTGGGCGTGAGCTGGATTTTCTTGCCGGCGGCTCGGACTTCCCGGCGGCCGAAATCGACCTCGAGTCCTCCGGCGGCCAATATCTCGGAACCCGGCTCCTGCGGCTTGACGCGACGCAAGACCGCCTCAATGCGCGCGGCCAGTTCGCGCACGGAAAACGGCTTGACCAGATAATCGTCGGCTCCCAGGCCGAGCGCGTTGACCTTCTGGGCCTCCGAGCCCAACACGGTCAACATGATGACCGGTATCTGAGCCGTGTCCGCCCGCCCCTTGAGAAGCTTGAGCAATTTCAACCCGGACATGCCCGGCATGTCGATGTCCATGAGTATGATGTCGAAACGCTCGCCCTCAAGGAGCTTCAGGGCGTCCTCAGCGGACTCGGCATGCGATGATTCGAAGCCCTTTTGGCGCAGGCCCTTGTCGATCACCTCCGCGATATCGAACTTGTCGTCTACGACAAGCACAGAGAGGCTCATCTTCCTCCCGCGGTTCGCGCTTGAGCGGCTAGCGGAAGTCGCAGCGCGAACACCGTGCCGGCGCCGAGCTCGGATCGCACCTCGACGCCTCCTCCCATGCCTTCCACGGACCTCTTGACGATGGCCAGGCCCAAGCCCGTGCCCTTGATCCCGTCCTTGCGTTGCTCCGAGACGCTCGACTGGAAGAACTTCTGGAAAAGGCGGGGGACATCCTCCTTCGAGATGCCTTTGCCGTTGTCCGCCACCTCGATCAAGGCTTTCCCTTCCTCGATCCTGGCCCGCAGCTCCACCTTCCCGCCCTTGGGGGTGAATTTGACCGCGTTGGAAATCAGGTTGGCCAGGACCTGCCCCAGTCTTTCGGGATCGGCCAGAACGGGTGGAAAGGAAGGCTCGATGGAACTGCGGAGGTCTATGTTTTTCTGCCGGACCGATAAGGCGAAAAGCTGGGTCACGCTTCCGGCGATCGAGGCCACATCGGCCGGCTGCAAATGATACTCCATGCGGCCCGCCTTCATCTTGGCGGCATCGAGCACATTGGTGACGAACACGTCCAGGCCCATCACGTTGTCGATGATGGAGGCGAAAGTCGCCCGATGCCGGGGAAGCAGCTTGTCCCGGTCCTCATCCTCGTTGATGACGAAATTAGCCGACATCCGGATGGCCACGAGGGGATTGCGCAAATCATGGGATACGCTCGAGATGAACTCATCCTTGAGCTCGTCGAGCTCCTTGAGCCTGCCCGCCATGACGTTGATCTCCTGAGCGAGGAAGCCGATCTCATCGCGCCGCGCGAAGAGGAGTGTGCGATGCTCCAAGTTTCCCGAGCCGATGGCCCTGACGGCATCGACGAGCTGCGCTATGGGCCGAGTCAAGCTCGCGGCCAGCCCCAGCACGACCAGCAGGGCCGCGGCGAATATCCCCAAACCGACATAAGCCAGCCGGCGTAGAGTGCCCCAAAGAGTGTTCCTGAGCTTGTCCTCCAGAACGGCCAGATCATAGCCGACGAGAGCGGATCCCACCATTCCTTGTCCTACGGGCACCGGGGCCGCCCGTTCATCGACCGAGCCATCAGGCTCGGCCTTGGGTCCGCCGATCCAACGAGGCTCGGAATGAGCCTGGATCAGGCCTCGCGAGTCGAGGCAAGCCGCGTAGCGCACGGCGGGATCGCGGGCCAGGGTCCTGAGATAATCGAGGGCCACCACGGCGCTGGAGACCAAATACGCCTCGCGACAGACCGAAACGACTTTCTCCAAGGCCTTTTCCTGCTCCTGTTTCTGCGCCAGCCTCGCGGCCGAACTCTCGTAGAGATAATAGCTCCCGGCGAACGAGGAGAGTATCGCCGCCGTATAGGCCAGGAAGACCCCGGAGAACCTGAGCTTGAGAGTCATCGCCGGAAAGGGTCGTTAAGGGACGGCCTGCCCGGCCGCGGGCACGGCCGCTCCCGTGCCGCCCTCGAGCTCCTGGCGCCTCTGCTTGGAATAGCTGGCCAAATGGAGCTCGATGAGATAGGGCGCCTTGCTCGAGGCGATATCCAACGCGTCTTC
>JACQPG010000136.1 GCA_016207665.1 Elusimicrobiota bacterium
AAAGCAACGAGATGGGGGTCATGCACCCGTCGGCGGCCGGCGGCTAGGATTTTTTGGCCCTTAATTGATAAGATTAAACCATGCGCGCGCGATTCTTTTTTTCGGCGAGCGGCATCTTATTGCTTTCGTGGGTTTCGGCCTGCCGCAAGGGTGAGACCGTCATGGCCCGCGTCGGTTCCCTGGAGATAACCCAGAACGAGTTCCGGCGCAAGCTTTCCGAGGTGGCCCAAAGCTATCAGAACTACGTCATCACGCCCAATGGCCGCCGGCAATTCCTCGACATACTCATCCGGGAAAAGATGATATTGGCGGCCGCCTCGGATTCGGAGGTGGCTCGCTCCCCGGAGTTCAAGGCGCAGGTGGAGCGTTTGAAGAAAGAGGAGGAGGAGAGGCTGCGCGAGGGCCGCGAATACCTGCTGACCCGCCTTTGGCTCGACGACCTCAAGAAACGGGGCACGCTCAAGCCGACCGAGGAGGAGGCCAGGGACTATCACCGCAAGCATGATCGGGAAGTGCATATACGACACATCTTGGTCGCCAGTCCCGAGGAGGCCGAGGAGCTGGCCAATCGGGTGCGTCGCGGCGCGAGTTTCGCGCAGATGGCGAAGACCAAGTCGCTCGATGGGGCCACCGCCGTCGATGGAGGGAAGATGCAGGCCGCCATCTACGGCGAGATCATCCCTGAGCTCGAAGACATCGTTTTCCGCATGAGATTGGGCGAGATCAGCGGGCCGATCAAGAGCAAGTTCGGCTATCATATTCTCAAGAAAGAATCGGAGCGTAGGCTGAGCTATAACGAGGCGGAGGAAAGGATCATCAGGCTTTTGGAAAAACAGAAGCTCGACCGCTACCTTCAGTCCATACAGCCCAAATACCCTGTGGAGGTCGTCGATGCGCAATTCAAATAGATGGGCCGTCCTGGCCGCGGCTTTGTCCTTGGCCGCGCCGGTCTCGGCCAAGCTGCTGGAGGACACGGTCGCCAGCGTCAACGGCAAACCCATATTGCTGTCCGAGTATCAGAAGGAGCTCTCAAGCGCGCTCGATTACTGGGCCAAGGCCGAGCCGGACGCCATGCGCGATCCCGGCAATGTCAAAAAGCTTCGCGAGACGACGCTGGAGGAGCTGATCAACCGGGAGATCCTTTATCAAGAAGGCGAGAAGCGCAAGATCAAGGTGCGCGAACGGGACATCGAGAACGGGATCGCCGAGATCAAACAGCGTTTCATGCGCGACGAATCGGGCCGCGAGCTTCCTCCCGAGGAAGCCGAGGCGGCCTTCCAGAAGCAGCTCAAGACCGACGGGCTCAATTACTCCCAGTTCCGCGAGCGCCTGAGCAAGCAGATCATGGCGCGCAAGCTCATCGACGAGGAGGTCAAGGCCAAGCTGCGCCAGCCCGAGGAAGCCGAGGTGAAGGCCTATTTCGTGAAGGTGAGCTCGTATATCGCCAGCAAGAGCACCGACACGCCTCGGGGCATGGACGAGGAAGAGGGGCTTGCTTTCCGCCAGATAGCCCAACAGGTCAGGGCCATGGGCTCCGAGCAGGTGCGGGTCGCCCGCATACTGATCAAGACCTCTCCCGGGGCCTCCGATAAGGAAAAGAAGCGAGCGCTCAAGACCGCGCAGGACATACGCAAGCGTTTGGTGACCGATCCCTCTCAGTTCGACGAGATCGCCAAGGAAGAGTCCGAGGACCCGGATAGCGCCGCCCGCGGCGGGGATCTGGGCTATCTGATACGCGGCGTGGCCCCGGCTCAATTCGAGAAGGTCGCCTTCAGCCTGCCCGTAGGCGAGATCAGCGAGCCGATCGAGACCGAGGTCGGCTACAACATCATCCAGGTGTTGGAGAAAAAGGCGGCCAAGAAACCGGATTACGACAAGATCAAGGACGATCTCGCCAAGTTCCTGATGAACCTGAGCTTCCAAAAGGAGCTTGAGGCCTATGTCAAGAACCTCAAGGCCAAGGCCGTCATTGAGCGCAGCCTTACGACCATCCAATAAGCCGATCCTGGCGTTCACCTGCGGCGATCCCGCGGGAATCGGCGCGCAGGCCGTCCTGGGCGCTCTGCGAGGCAAGCGTCCCCTGCTCTTTTCCCCGGTGCTTGTCGGCGAGCCGTGGATCTGGCGGAGGGCGGGCTGGTGCCCCGGGCGCATTCCTTGCGTGAGCTCCGGTCCCGTCGCCAAGCCCGTGCCTTACGGCAAGGCGAGCCGAGCGGGCGGCCGCTGCTCCTTCGAGTCGTTCCGGCTGGCCGTCAAGCTCGCTGGGGAAGGCCTGGTCGACGCTTTGGTCACGGCGCCCATCTCCAAGAAATCCTGGGAGATGGCGGGCGTCGGTTTCACCGACCACACCGAATTCCTTCGCTCGGAGCTGGGACTGCGCGCCCAGATGGTGCTCGCCTCGCCGCCCAATAGGCTCTGGTGCGTGACGGCGACGCGTCATATTCCCTTAGCCCGCGTCCCCGGGTCGCTTGATGTGGAGACGGTGCGAGCGGCGGCGGAGGGCCTTCATATGGCCCTGCGGATCATAGGCATTCCCCGACCTCGCCTGGGCCTGTGCGGACTCAATCCCCACGCGGGCGAGGACGGCCTGTTAGGACCGGAGGAACGGCGAGTCCTGATCCCGGCGGCGCGCAGGGCCAGGCGGGAGGGGATCGGATTGACCGATCCCATTCCCGCGGACACGGCCTGGCGTTGGCATAGGCAAGGACGCTTGGACGGATTGATCTGCCTTTATCATGATCAAGCCCTGATAGGGCTCAAGGCGAGCGCCGGGCTCGAGATCGTCAATTGGACCGTCGGACTTCCCTTTCCTCGGGTATCGCCCGGCCATGGCACGGGCTTCGATATCGCGGGCAAGAAAAGACCCGACTCGGCGCCGACCCGTCTGGCCGCGGAGCTCGCGGCAAGCATCATTTCGGCTTGCGGTCGAGCATCCGGTCGAGCTTGTCGCCCGCCTGCCACATCCTGATGACGTTCAACTCGCCGGGCCTGAGATAGGGATTATCCAAGGTCAGTATCTCATGCAGGGGAGAGTCGCGGAATCTTTCGTCCGACAGCTTGTTGACCTCCCTGCGCGTCAGGCATAATCGGCGCCGCTCGTGATCCGGCAAGGACTCGGCCTGCTCGAGCGATGCGATCCTCGACTTGGATTTGGCCAAGGATTCCATATCGTAGGGCGTGAGCCGGCAAGGCAGCTCGGCCCCGGCCGGGACGGAGAGCATCCATAGGAGCAGAAGCGCGTTCATGCTTCTCAAGTTTAGCCCCGCTTTCTTGACATTTCAAGCCGGCCGTCCTACACTGGCGGCGATGGCCTCTCGATGCTCATTTTGGACGGTATGCTTGCTCTTAGCCGCTCCCTTGGCGGCTCAAGATCAGGACTTCTTCAAGCGCAAGTTCCGCGAGAGCTTCGATGAGCATCTGAGCACGCTCGCGCCCGAATTCCGCGAGGAGGCGGGCGAGCGACTTTCCAAGGAGATCGAGGCCCTGGTCAATATACTCCCCCGGCTGCAAAACGCCCGCAACGAGGAGGAGATGGCGGCTCTCGAGAAGGAGCTCAAGGCCGTCCTCGATCCAGATGGCCCGGCGATAGACATCTATCGCAAGGCCGTTCAGGAGTTCGCGAAGTCTCTCAAGGCTCAATCCAGCCGCCGGGTGAATTTGGGGCCGAGCGAGGGAGTGCGCGTCAACCGCTGGAAGGCGCAAGAGACCATGACGCGCGCGGCCGTGGCCGTCTCTCCGACGCCCCAAGCCCACGCCGATTACGCGGAAGCCGCTTATTTCGTTGAGGACGTGAAGGGCGCCTTCGAGCATTCCGGCCGGGCGCTCAAGGGAGGCAGGGTGGACGCGCCGACCCTCATCATCTATGGGCGAGCGGCTTATGGGCTGGGCGACACCCGCTTGGCCGCGGCCGCGGCGCGTTTGGCCATGAGAATGGATCCTGAAAACAAGGAGGCGCGGCAGCTGTACATGATCTCGGCCCGGCGGGTGCCTTCGATCACGCTGCCGGCCGCGCTGCCTGATCTGGGCTCGGCCGAGCGCGATCGCGCGCTCTCGCCAGTGGACAAGGCCGCTCCGCCCTCGGCGGGTTCGCCACAGCCGCCGCCGGAGGAGGAAGTCTTCTCGACCGCGTCGCGTTCATCGCATAACCTGATACAGCGGGCTATCTCGCTGCTCGAGATGCGGGATTCCCAGGCGGCCCATGAGGCGGCAACGCGCGCTATCGCTTGGGACGAGGCGAACGCTCAAGCGTGGAACGTGCGCGCCGTGGCCGCGGCCCGGCTGGGACATTATGAGAAGTCCGTCTCGGATTCCGACCGGGCCCTCAAGCTTTCCCCCGGAGACCCGACCGCTTTGCAGACGCGCTCGTGGTCTCTCAACCGTCTGGGACGCTTCAAGGAGGCCTTGTTGGACGCGGACGCCACGTTGCTCGGCAACGGGAGCGATCCGTTCGCGCTGGAAAATCGCGGTTGGGCTCTAGCGGGCCTGGGGGATCGGGAGGGTTCGCTCAAGGCGCTCGAACGGCTTTCCGAGGTGGAGCCGGGATTCCGGCCTTATTTTGAGCAGGCCCTCAAGAACCCGAGCGCGCCCGAGCTGCTGAGATTCCTGCGAGGCGGACCTCGGGCCCAACAACCGGAGAAAACGCCCTACGAGCCGCGCGGACCTTGGCGGCGTTTCTTGAAGCTCGCGTTGTTTTCGCTTTCCGGCGGGCTGATCGTGGCTCTGGGGCTGATCAATATCGTGTCGGCGGACTATAAAAGGAAGATGCGCGAGAGCATGCGGCGCGCGCTGGGCGGGGGCCACGCAAGGGCGCGCGGCTCGTTCGAGTCGCAATATGAGTTGATCCGCCCCATAGGCAGCGGAGGCATGGGCTTGGTTTATCAGGCGCGAGACAAGGTCCTGGACCGCCGTGTCGCCGTCAAGGTCATGCGGGGCGAAATCCGGGCCGATCCCGCCGAACGCGCCCGCTTCGTCCAAGAGGCCAGGACCGTGGCGGCTCTGCACCATCCCAATATCGTCGATATCTATTCCATCATCGAGGATGGAGCCGAGCTCTATCTGATCTTCGAGTACGTCAAGGGCCGCACCGTCCAGGAGCTGCTCAAGGAAAGGGGTCCCTTCCCGTTCGACGCGGCGCGCAAGGTCATCAAGGGGGTCTGCCACGCGGTCGACTACGCTCACCGTCACGGCATCATACACCGAGATCTCAAGCCTTCCAATGTCATGGTCAGCGAGCAGGGTCTGGTCAAGGTCATGGATTTCGGCGTCGCCCGTCAAGCCAAGGACCTGCTCCTGCGCTCGACCTCCACGGCCACTATCGTCGGCACTCCGCATTACATGGCTCCCGAGCAGGAGCAAGGGCAGGTGCGCAAGGAATCGGACGTGTTCTCCCTGGGGGTGTGCTTCTACGAGATGGTCTGCGGCCGGCTGCCCTTTTCCGGACAAGGGGGCGCCCTGTCTTTCAATAAGGCGGGGGGGCGCGTTATCCCGCTTTCGGAGAATCTCAAGGGCCCTCCGCCGGCGGGACTGGAGCCGATATTGGCGCGGGCCCTCGATCCGAGGCCGGACAAGCGCTTTTCCAGGGCCATGGACTTTTTCGCCGCCCTCGAGCTCGTCTAAGGCGTTAAAACACGGTAAAAGTCGCGGGGGGACCTTGACAAAAACCGGCTTGCGCCCGACACTTAAAGGGTGACGGCTCTCGCGTTTTATCTGATATTCTCGGGATTTTTGTCCGGCTCAGCGCGGGCCGCCCATGAACAGCACGAACACGCCGCGCCGCTCGGGCAGGGTCTTTCAACGCCCTCGAGAACGTCGGGCTCTCACATTCTTTCCGACCCGGATCAACGCTGCCAGCGATCCGGGGGCCAAGCCTGCTATAGCGCCGAGTCCCTCACCCGCTTGGCCGAGAGCTTGGCTCAGAGCCATGACGACATGGCGGATGTCATACGGAGCATGTTTCAGCGGGTGGTTCAGGGCCGGCAAGACATTACCAAGCCGTATCTCGAGCAGATCGTCGATTACATCAACCTGGAAGAGAGGGGCAAGGACTATATCGAGGAGGCGCTGGGCCCCGAGGGCTGGCAGGAATTGCTGCGCAATCGCAGGCGCAGCATGGAGATACTCCGGGCCCGTCTGACCCCGGAACAGCGCAGGCGGGTCTGGAGATTCAACGAGCTGCTCAACGCCAAGATGAGCGAGATGATCGCCGGGCGCAACTCTTTCCATGACGCCCTCATGGAAACCGGAGATTATTGGAGCCGGCGCGTCATGCCTAGGAACAATCCCGTGATGCCTCCCAGAGACTGGCAACGCAAGGATCCCGGCAATTCCCGGTCCTGGGCCTGGGGAGCCGAGAAAAGCCTGGAGGAGGGCAATCCTCAAGAGGCTTTGAAGCAGGCTCAGAAGGCGGCGCGCCTGGCTCCGTCCGACCCCGCGATCAAGGCCCTGATGGCGGATGCTCTATTCCACTCGGGCAAGATCGCGGAGGCGGCTCGCTTGGTGCGGGAGGTTTTGTCGGAGGATCCGGGAAACGAGCGCGCTCGCCGGCTGCTTCCCTTAGTCAAGGGCCGCGACGAAGCCTCTTCTTGGGAGGAGCCTCGGAAATTGGCGGAAGCTTCCGGGACGCCGGCGGCGCCGGACCTTCAAGCAACGCCCTCCCTGGTCCCGGCGCGACTATCGCCGGTCAAGGTCATGGCCCAGCAGGGCGGGCCCGCGCCGAGCCGGCACGATTATTCCCTGGAGGCCAATTCACGGTTGAAAATCGGAGATTACAGCGGCGCTCTCGGCATCGCCGAAGCGGGCCTTGCCGGCAACGCGAGATCGCCGAGCTTGTGGTTGATAAAGGCCCGAGCTCTTCTCGAGCAGGGGCGTTATCGCGAGGCATTGGCGGCCGCCGAGCAGGCGCTCAGCCTGGATCCGGATAGCGCTTTCGCCCATTACGCCAGGGCCTGGGCCCTGGCCGGCCTGGGTCGCGATCAGGAAGCCTTGGATTCGTTGGCGCGGGCCGCTGAGCTCAATCCCGCCGAGTACAGGGATGATGTGGCGCAGGCGCGGGAGCTCAGCGAAGGAGAGTTGCTCGAGTTGTTCTCCGGCAAACCGAGGGCCCGGCCGGCCCCGGCTTCCGCTGCGCGGCGAGGGATAAAGCCGCGATTCGCCTTACTCATGCTCGCGGGACTCTTGGGGGGGACGCTGCTCGCCCTTCCATTCCTCTTCCGGCGTCGCGGCGGCGAGAATGCGCCAGCCGCGGTCTCGACCAGGGATCCGCTGTTGCGGGGCCAATACCGGACCGTGCGCAAGATCGGCACCGGAGGCATGGGCGTGGTCTATGAGGGGCTCGACGTCAGCCTCAACCGTCCGGTGGCCATCAAGATGATGCGCGAGGAGATCAAATCCAATCCCCGCGAGCGGGAGCGCTTCATCAACGAGGCCAAGCTCGTCGCCTCGCTGCATCATCCCAATATCGTCGACATCTACGCGGTGGTCGAGGAGGGGGAGGATATCTTCCTGGTTTTCGAATTCGTCGAGGGTCGCACCATCCATGAGCTGCTTTCCTCCCACGGACCTCTCAAGCTTCGGGAGAGCCTGGCGATTTTTCGAAACGTGGCCTTGGCTCTCGACCACGCGCATCGCAACAACGTGATCCATCGCGATCTCAAGCCCTCCAATATCATGGTCACAGAGGAGGGACACGCCAAGGTGATGGATTTCGGCGTCGCCCGCATGGCCAAGGACACGGCCCTGCGCTATTCCATGACCAATACCGTGGTAGGCACTCCTCCCTACATGGCTCCCGAGCAGGAGAGGGGCGTGGTGCGCAGGGAATCGGATTTCTTCGCGCTCGGGGTCTGCCTCTACGAGATGCTCAGCGGGCAGATACCCTTCCAAGGCGAAGGCATGGGCATGCTTCTCAACAAGGCCGAAAAGAAATACACGCCCTTGTCCCAGGCGGCCACGGGGATTCCCTCCGCGCTCGATCGCGTGCTGGACCAAGCCTTCGAGCCCGATCCCGCCAAGCGCTTCGTCAGCTCCAAGGAATTCCTGCTCCATTTCGAGGGCGCCGTGCAAGCAGCCCTGAAGAATAATCAGATTTTTCGCAACCTCCCACCGACGTAACCGCGTCCCCAGCCCCCATCCCCGCTTTTCGCAAGGTCACTTTTAGCTTGCAATACTACTACGCATAGTGTAGTATGCGTAGC
>JACQPG010000140.1 GCA_016207665.1 Elusimicrobiota bacterium
GATCACGGATGCGCAGATGTCCAGCCTCAATATCGCGCACGAGAGATTTCATGGCGACTGGAACTACACGATTCATCCAGAAGGACATATAACAAGATGAATCAGTTATTCTTTAACGAGGCCTTAGCGGATAAAGGCGGCTCCGAGAGCGGCTGCGCCCAGCACGATGAGCGGCTCCGGCACCTGCCGCATCACCAGGCCCAGGGCCCCCGCGGCGAAAGCGACGCTCGTGGCATCCGGCAGGGTCCGTCGCGCCAGGAGCAGCACCGCTCCCGCCAATGCCCCCATGGCCGCGGCCGTCACTCCATCAACGAAGGCCTTGATACGCGGGCTGGCGCCATAGCGGCGCAGATAAGGCGCGCCGATCAGGGTGAATAGATAACAGGGCAAGAATGTGCCCAAGGTGGCCGCCACGGCGCCGGATAGGCCCGAGACCAGAAAGCCGATGAATCCGACCGTGATCACCACCGGCCCGGGCGTGATCACGGCCACGGCCACGGCGTCGACGAATTGCTGATCCGTCAACCAGCGATGCTCGGCCACCACTCCCCCATAGAGAAAGGGCACGATGACTAGGCCGCTTCCGAAGACCATGGCGCCCGCCTTACCGAAGAAAAGGAACAGGGTCGCCAACAACGGCCAATTCAGGCAAGCCAGACGCCGCCCCGGCCACAGCGGCTCCCGCGCGAGCATGAGGGCCAGTCCGCAGCCCAAGAACAAGGCCAGGGATTCGGCCTTGAGCCAGGCCGTGGCCGCGGCCATGACCGCGACTATGGCCCATTGCACGGGCTCCGGCTCGATGGTCTTCTTGAGCAGGCGATAGGCGCTGAAGGCCACTATCCCGATGATCGCAGCTCCCACCGCGCGGAAGGCCGATTGTATCCAAGCCAATGTCCCGAAGGATTGGTAGATCCAGGCCAAACCGACCACGATCAGGAAGGCGGGAAGCACGAAGCAAAGCCCCGCGATCGTGGCGCCCCGCACGCCATGATGCGCGTAGCCCAGGAAAATGCCGAGCTGGGTCGCGACGGGTCCCGGCGTCAGATTGGCGAGAGTGATGCCTTCCTTGTACTCGTCTTCGCTGAACCAACGCCTGTTCTCCACCAGGTCGCGATGCATGTAGGCGATCAAGGCCACGGGACCTCCGAAGCCAGTGGCGCCGAGCCGCAAGAAGTATAGCCCCAGATCTTTGAGGCCGTATTTAGGAGGGCTCACTAGTCCCTGAGATAATGGCAGGTATAGCCGCCGGGATTCTTGACCAGGTAATCCTGGTGATATTCCTCGGCCGGGTAGAATTTGCCGGCGGGCACGATCTCGGTGACCAGCGGTTTCTTCCATTTCCCGGACTTGCTCACGCTATCCTTGACCTTCTCGGCCGTCTTTCTCTGCTCCTCGGAGTGATAGAAGATGGCGGAGCGGTATTGCGTGCCCATGTCGTTGCCCTGGCGATTGAGCGTGGTCGGGTCATGCATGCGGAAGAAATAGCCCAGCAATTGCTCGTAGCCGAGCTTGTCGGGATCGAACACCACTTGCACGGACTCGGCGTGCTTGGAATCGCCGCGCTTGACTAGCTCATAGACCGGATTGTCGATATGGCCCCCGGTATAGCCGACCATCGTCTCGATCACGCCCGGGATCTTGCGCAGTATGTCCTCCATGCCCCAAAAACAGCCGCCGGCCAGCGTGGCGGTTTGCCGCCTCTCGGTATTCTTGGCCGTCGATGTTTTTGCCTGGAACAGGGCGAGATATTGGCCGTACCCTTCCTCTTCCAGTTTCTCGACGGGAATGAAGCGGAGAGAGGCGGAATTGATGCAATAGCGCAGCCCCGTGGGCGCGGGTCCATCCGGAAAGACATGGCCCAGGTGTGAATCCCCGCGCTTGGAGCGCACTTCGACGCGGCGCATGAACAGCCTGCGGTCCTCGCGCTCGGCGACGTTCTCTTTTACCAGCGGCTTGGTGAAGCTCGGCCAGCCCGTGCCTGAGTCGAACTTGTCGTTCGAGGAAAACAGCGGCTCCCCGGAGACCACGTCGACGTAGATGCCCGGCTTCTTGTTGTTCCAGTAATCGTTTTGGAACGGAGGCTCGGTATCCTCATGTTGGGTCACCCGGTATTGGAGGGGCGTGAGCTTCTTCTTCAATTCCGCGTCGGACGGCTTTCCGAACGTTTCCATCGTCTTTCCCTCCCCCGGGGGCGCGCTCTCGCCGAGCGGCGCTTCCTGGCCCGCGCATCCAGCTAGAATGAACGCCAAAAACAAGATCAATGATCTCATAATATAGCTATGATAAGGCGGCAAGCTTACAGC
Organism: Elusimicrobiota bacterium; assembly: GCA_016207665.1. Lineage (GTDB taxonomy): Bacteria > Elusimicrobiota > Elusimicrobia > UBA1565 > UBA9628 > JACQPG01. Next base: position 2,304 of record JACQPG010000140.1, read on the forward strand.
AGCCTCAATTTATTATAGCGGACTCCAAGCGCCGTTGACTTGAGGCCGCGGAAACTGGTTAAAAATATACATGAAAAATATATTCATTTGCCTGACGTTTTTCGCCGCTTTCAGCGCCCATGCCGGCCAGCCGCCCCAGAAGGCCCAGTCATCGGCCAGGGCCCAGGCGCTTAAAATGGAGGTGTTGATGGATCCAGCGAAGGCCAACGAGGAAGCCCCCAAGACTTTCAAGGCTCGATTCAAGACGACGCAAGGGGATTTTGTCATCCAGGCCCATCGGGAGTGGGCTCCCAACGGCGCCGACCGTTTCTACAATCTGGTCAAGGCCGGCTATTTCCAAGACATAGCGTTTTTTCGCGTCATCGACGGGTTCATGGTGCAGTTCGGCATACACGGCGATCCGAAGATCAGCGCGAAGTGGCGCGAAGCTCGCATCGACGACGATCCTGCGGCCGGCAAGTCGAACAAGCGCGGGATGGTGACTTTCGCCACCGCGGGCGAGAATACCCGCACCACGCAGATCTTCATCAACTTCAACGACCGCAATGCTTTCCTGGATTCCCAGGGATTTACGCCTTTCGGGCAGGTGATCGAGGGCATGGAAGTGGTGGACAAGCTCTATAAAGGCTACAAGGAGGGCCCGCCATCGGGGCAAGGACCCAGCCAAAACCGCATCCAGACCGAGGGCAACGCCTATCTCAAGAAGGATTTCCCCAAGCTGGACTACATCAAGACGGCGGTCATCGAGAAATAGCGCGCAGCACTTCGCTCGAGAGCATCGAGGAGACGGCTTCTAGGTCGAAGGGCCAGGCGTAGCGCAGATCGATCCCTGGGTTCTTGGCCTTGAGCCGCGCGACGATCTCCGGGATCTCGCGCTCGCTGTGCGAGCCGCCGCGAGTATACATGGTGGTGATGATCACGACGGTGCGAGCTCCCTTGGCGGCCGCGTCATCGAAGGCCTCTTCCACGCTGGGCGCGCAGAATTCGTTGTAGGCGCAGACGACTTTCCAATCCGTGAGCCGACCCTGCAACGCCGCCGCGATGGCCTCAAGACCCGGTTTATAGGGATCGGTTTCGGGGGTGCGCGGCCAATCCCTAAGCGTGCGGTCGAGCTCGAGAAGCCGCGCGGAGGGCGCCCCCTTGTGGGCCGACTCGAGCTTCTTGAATTCCGCCACCATCGGACCGGGGCAGTCCGACGGCATGCCTCCGTGCCCGACGAGAATTACCCATTTGGCGGCCATGCTTCACTCATTGTATAATATCCTTCAATGGCCCTGAACAAGGAGACCCTCCACCAGCTCCTGAGCCTTCAAGAACACGACAGCGCGCTCGACAAATTGAAAGCGGAGATGGACAAGCTGCCGACCCAGATTTCCGTCTTGAAAGGCGAGCTCGACGGGGTCAAGGGCCAAGCGGCTCAGGCCAAGAACAAGATCATCGAGCTGGAGAAGAAGAAGAAATCCAAGGAGCTGGAGCTGGCTCAAAAGGAGGAGGCCGTCCGCAAGCATTCGGCCGACCTCAACCAGGTCAAGACCAACGAGGCTTTCAAGGCACTCCAGCAGGAGATGGACAAGGCCAAGGGCGAGGGCGGGCAGATCGAGACCGAGATCCTCGAGATCATGGAGGAGATCGATCGATGCCGCAAGGAAGAGAAGGCGGTCTTGGCGTCGGTCGCGACCGATGAGAAGAGGATATCCGGAGAGATCGCGGCTCTGGAGCGGCAGATGGGCGAGCTCAAGGCGCGCTATGACGCCGACAAGCTCGTGCGAGATCAATCGGCCGCGCCGGTCTCCTCCGACATCATGCGGATTTACGACCATGTGCGTTCTCGCGGCAAGCTCAACGCGGTGGTGGCCATCGACGGCAACATTTGCAGCGCCTGCCGCATCAGTTTGGCTCCCCAGGTCATAGTCGAGGCGACCAAGGCCAAAAGCCTGATCACCTGCGAAAGCTGCCAGCGCATTCTTTATCGCCCGGAAGTGCTCGCCGCCAAGGCGGCTTGAGCCGCGTTAGAAGGCTTCAACGATTTGGACCAGCCGGAGGATCGCTCGCCCTTGAGGGGCGGGAGGAACTTCCGAACTCCATAGAGCGCGGCGCCCGTACCGAAAGGCGGGAACGCGGGGACAATAGGCCCCGCGGATGGAAAGTGCCACAGAGAACATACCGCTTCAGCGCTGAAAGCTTGAGCGCCGAAGCAAGGGTGAAAAGGTGCGGTAAGAGCGCACCGCTCATCCCGAGAGGGATGAGGCAGGGAAAACCCCGTACCGAAAGGTACGTCCCATCCCTTGAGTGACAGGAATGGGACGCCGGGAGCAAGGCAATAGGGCGGTTTGCGCGGCTCGCGCGGCCCTGAAAGGGGCGGCCGCCCGGTAGCCGCAATAGAGAAATGATCCTCGCCGTTCGCTGACGCGAGCGGACAGAATTCGGGGTATAGGCTGGTCCACGGCCGTCCTTGCCATGCAAGGGCGGCCGCTTATTGCTTTACTGACTCAGGGCGTGGGGCTTGGACTCTTCCCAGGCCGCGGGGCTGATGCGGATGAATTCGGACTTTTTCCAGAGCTCTTCCAGGGTGCGGGCGCCCGAATAGCTCATTCCCGAGCGCAGTCCTCCCTGGAGCTGGAAGAGCACATCCGTGACGGGACCTCGATACGGCGCCATGGACTCGACTCCCTCGGGGATCAGCTCGGCCACCTCGATGGGGTCTAGATCCTCGTCTTCGCCCCTCTCCTTGGTCTTGCGGCTCAGCGTGGCTGTCAGAGAAGCCATCCCGCGATAGATCTTATAGCGCGTCCCGCCCCGAACCACGGTCCAGCCGGGGCTCTCGTCCGTGCCCGCCAGGAGGCTGCCCAGCATGACGCTCGAGGCTCCGCCGGCCAGGGCCTTGACTATGTCCCCGGAATCCCGGATGCCGCCGTCGGCGATGACCGGGATTCCCTTCTCGGAGCTGATCTTGGCGCAGTCCATGATCGCGGATAGCTGCGGCACGCCGGATCCCGAGACGATGCGCGTGCTGCAGATTGATCCGGGCCCCACCCCGACCTTGATCCCGTCGGCGCCCGCTTCGGCCAGATCCCGGGCCCCCTCGTAGGTCGCGACATTGCCGGCCACCAGTTCCATGGCGGGCAGGCGCTTCTTGATGCGCCGGACCGCGTCGATCGCGTGATCGGCGTGGCCATGCGCCACGTCGACGACCAGAACGTCGACCCCAGCGCGGTTAAGCTCGAGCGATCGCTCGAGATAATCGCCTACCACTCCCACGGCCGCGCCTACCAGCAGCCGGCCCTTGACGTCCTTGGAGGCGGCGGGATAGCGCCGCTTCATCTTGAGGTCCTTGGCCGTGATGAGCCCGACGAGGCGCCCCTTGGAGTCGACCAGGGGCAATTTCTCCACCTTCCCGTCGCGCAGTATCTGCTGCGCCCTTTCGGGGGAAATCCCGGGCTTGGCCGTAATCAGCTTCCGGGACATCACGCGCCGAAGCGGCGCCCGGCCGTCCTCCTGGAATTGGAGATCCCTCTCGGTCACGATGCCGAGAAGCCGCTTTCGCGAATCGACGACCAGGAGGCCGCCGACTTGCCGGCGGTCCATTTCCCGCCGGGCGTCGGCCACCGCGCCGTCCGAAGAGACGGTGTAAGGCTGTTCGATGACGACGTTTTCGGCCCTTTTGACGCGGCGTACCTGCTCGACCTGCTCCTCAACGGTGAGGAAGCGGTGTATCACCCCGAGTCCTCCGTAGCGTGCCATGGCGATGGCCATGGGAGCTTCCGTGACGGTGTCCATGTTGGCAGAGATGATGGGGCAATTGATCGAGAGCTTCCTGGAGAAGCGCCCGGTCGTGTCGACATGGCGCCGAGAAGTGATCGAGGATCTCTTCGGGACCAGTAGCACGTCGTGGAAAGTGATGCCTTCGCGCATGGAAACGGGGACCGGCAATTATAGTAAAATTACCCGAGGACGTAGACAAACATGGCCTTCCCAATCACGCGGCTGCGCCGCCTTCGCTCCTCCGAGCCCATGCGGCGCTTGGTGCGGCAGACCGAGCTCTCCCCCGCCGACCTGGTCATGCCGTTCTTCATCCGTCCCGGCAAGGGAGAAAGGCGTCCGATAGCCTCCATGCCGGGCCATTATCAGTACTCCGTCGACGAGCTGGAAAAGGCGGTGGGCGAGGCCGTCTCGGTGGGGGTGCCCGCCGTCATCCTCTTCGGGATCCCGGAGAAGAAGGACTCGCGGGCCAGCGGGGCCTACGCCGCGGACGGGATCATCCAGAGGGCGTGCCGCTCGCTCAAGAATCGCTTCCCGAAGCTCGTGGTCATCGCGGATCTGTGTTTTTGCGAGTACATGGATCACGGCCATTGCGGGGTGATCAAGAATGGGGTCATTCTCAACGATCCCACCTTGGAGCTCGCGGCCAAGACCGCCGTTTCCCAAGCCAAAGCCGGGGCCGACATCGTGGCTCCCAGCGGCATGATGGATGGACAGGTGGCCGCCATCAGGAAGGGCCTCGATCGCGCGGGCCTTGAAATGACACCCATACTGGCTTATTCCGCCAAGTATGCGAGCGCCTTCTATGGCCCATTTCGCGATGCCGCAGAGTCGCCCCCGAGTTTCGGAGACCGCTCCAGCTATCAGATGGACGCAGCCAATCTCCGGGAGGCTCTGCGAGAAACGGCCTTGGACTTGGAGGAAGGCGCCGACATGGTGATGGTCAAGCCCGCGCTGCCCTATCTCGACGTGCTTTCCGAGATCAGGCGCCGTTTCGACGCGCCCTTGGCCGCCTATAGCGTTTCCGGGGAGTTCGCCATGATCAAGGCCGCGGCCTCCAAGGGTTGGATCGACGAGAGAAAGGTCGCTCTGGAGGCGTTGACCGGAATCAAGCGCGCCGGCGCGGATTTCATCCTGACCTATTACGCGATCGAGGCCGCCCGCTGGCTGGACTAGCGGGACCTATGGCCGATTCCCGTTCCGCCGCGTTGTTCAGGCGAGCCTGCCGCTCCCTGGTCGGCGGCGTCAACTCGCCCGTGCGGGCCTTCAAGGCCGTCGGGGGCTTTCCCGTGTTCATGGAGAGCGGCAAGGGGGCCTATCTCAAGGACGCCGACGGCCGCAGGTATATCGATTACTGCCTGTCCTGGGGCCCCCTGATACTCGGGCACGCACGGGAAGAGATAATCGCGGCGGCGCAGCGCGCGCTCAAGAAGGGATCGACTTTCGGGGCGGCGACGGAGATGGAGGTCGCCCTGGCCGAGGCGCTCAAGGCGGCCTTGCCCAGCTTGGAGCTGCTGCGGCTGACCAGCTCGGGCACGGAGGCCGTGATGAGCGCCATCAGGCTGGCCCGCGCCCATACCGGACGCGACTGGGTGATCAAGTTCGCCGGCTGTTATCATGGGCACGTGGACAGCCTGCTGGTCCAGGCGGGCTCGGGCGCGACGACATTGGGCACCCCGGATTCCGCCGGAGTCCCGCGGGCTTGGGCCGCGACCACGCTCAACCTTCCTTACAACGATCTCCAGGCTTGCCGCCGGGCTTTCTCGAAGTACGGGGGCAAGATCGCCGCCGTGATCGTCGAGCCCGTGGCCGGCAATATGGGCGTGGTTGCGCCCGCCCCGGGTTTTCTCCAGGGATTGAGGGAACTGACGCGGGCGCATAAGGCCCTGTTGATTTTTGACGAGGTGATCACCGGCTTCAGGCTCTGCTATGGCGGCGCGCAAAGCCTTTTCAATATAAGACCCGATCTTACCTGTCTGGGCAAGATCGTGGGCGGGGGCCTGCCGTTGGCCGCTTATGGAGGCAGCCGGAAGATCATGGAACGGGTGGCTCCTTTGGGACCGGTGTATCAAGCCGGGACCTTGTCGGGCAATCCCGTGGCGGTGGCCGCGGGATTGGCCTGTCTGAAGCTACTTAAGGAAGAGAACCCCTATCCTCGCATGGAACAATTGATCATGCATCTAGTGCAGGGCTTAAGGGAGGAGGCCGAAAAAGCCGGGAGCGCCGTGCAGCTACATTCGGTGGGATCGATGTTCACCCTTTTCTTCTGTCCCTCGAGCATCTCCGATTATTCCTCGGCTCAGCGCTGCGACAGGGCGGCTTATGGCCGTTTTTTCAACGCGATGCTCCGGCAAGGAGTCTATCTTCCCCCGGCGCAGCTCGAGGCCGCCTTCTTGTCCAGCGCCCATGATTCCGCGGACCTAACCTTGACCCTTAGGGCCGCCCGCCGGGCTTTCGAGCCCGCTTAGCCCGTGAGCCTTTGGTTGATGAAGTCGGAACCCTGCGACTCGGGGCCTTTCCGGCATGGCTCTCTTCAAAAGCAGCCGACTTTCCGTGCAACCGGTCTCGCCGGAAGAATGGAAGATCATCAAAGGCTTGAGTTAGGTCTCCAGGGCGGCTTCCAGGCCATCCAGCCGGGCCCAGAATTCTTCCGCCGAGCCGATCCTCTTGTCGGGATCGGGATGCATGGACCGGTCGATGAGCTCATCGAGGGCCGAGGGCAGCGTAGGAGCGACCGCGGTGGCCTTCTCACCGTAACCAGGACCATCGTTGTCGAGGGGGCGAGGCCTGACTCCCGTCAGCATTTCGTAGAGGCAAGCCCCGATCGAGAAGATGTCCGACTCTTTGCGCACGATGCCCTCGCGCTGCTCCGGGGCCATGTAGCCCGGCGTCCCCCACCCGCCCGTGCCCGCGTTGGAGCGGCGCTCCAGCCTCCGCGAGATGCCGAAATCCAGGAGTTTGACCGTTCCCTCGCCGGTCACCATGATGTTGCCGGGCTTGAGATCCCGGTGCACGACTTGATGGCGATGGGCGTAGTCAAGCGCCTGGCAGACGGGTTTGATGATCGCCCTGGCTTCGGGCAGGGAGAGCCGCTTGCGCTTACGGATGAGCTGATCCAGGGTTTGTCCCTCGAGGAATTCGAAGATGAGGTATATCCCCGAAGGATCCTCGAGGATGGCGTGGATGTCGACGATGCCGGGATGGTGCAGGGCCGCGACGGTCCGAGCTTCCTCGAGCAAGCTTTGCCTGGCCGCCGGATCGCCGCTCAGTTCGTCTCGTATCATCTTGACGGCTACCTTGCGTTGCAGGGCCTGATCCATGGCCTCGTAGACCACGCCCATGCCTCCCAGGCCCAGCGTCCTGAGCACGGAATAATTCGAGGCGAGCAAGGGGAGCTTGGGCTGCGCCGCGGAGGGGCTCTCTTCGGTCTTGAGGTACAGGAAGCCTATGGAGATCAGTATTCCTCCGATGGCTGAGCTGGCGACGACGAGTAGGAAGGAGCGAGCGCGCCTGCCCGGGTCCGGGGCCGGGCCGGATGGGGAGGCAGCTGTTTCCATTCCATGCCGCTCGGCCGCGTCCTTGAGCGCCGGCTGGAACTGGGGACTGAGCGATGCGGCTCGGCGAAGCTCTCTGAGCATCCCGGGCAGATCTCCCATCTTCTCGCGGGAATACCCCAGATTGGCCATCGCGTAGGCGTCGCGGGGGTCTATCTGAAGGGAGCGCTGGGAATCGGCGATGGCGTCCCGGAAACGCCCGAGTTTATTGTACGCCCATGCGCGGACGTCGCGATGGGCGGTATCCGCCGGATCTATCATCAGCGCGCGGGTCGCGTCGCTGATGGCGTCCTCATAGCGTCCTAGAAGATTATTGGCGGCCGCCCGATAATAATAGGCCAGCGCGCTGTTCGGGTTGAGGCGGATGGCCTCCTCGGCGTTGGCGAGCGCTCCCCAATAGTCCTTGGAGGCGATCTTCGCGGCGGCGGCCTGGGCCAGGGAGTCCGCGGGATGCGGAGGCGCCGAGACCTGGGGCTTGCGCCTTTTTTCCTCGATCTGGTTGAGCTGATGGACGAGGCCGTGATATTCCCGCTGCACCTCGTTGGCCACGCGCGCATGCAAGGCGTCGATGTTGATCGAGGGAATCCTGCCCTGGGTCAGCTTCATGATGGCGAAGGCGGTCCGATCGTTGGGATCGAGCGCCAAGGCCTTTCTCGCGTCCTCGGCGGCCTGCAACAGATGCCCCAGGCCGTAGGCGGCCAGAGCGCGGGCGCGCAACGCCTCGGGCGAATCGGGGTCGATGGCGAGGGCCAGGGTCGAATCCTCATAAGCCCTCTCGAATTGCTTGAGCCCGAAGTGGGCATTGGAGCGGCTGATCAGGGCGTCCCTGTCGGCGGGATGGGTCTCGAGCGCCCTGTCGGCGAAACGGCGTCCATGCGTGAATCGCCCCGCGCGATTATTCAGGGCGGAGAGAGTCCCATGGACCTTGGCGGCGGCTTGCGAGGGATCCTCGACCTGCTCGGCGGCGAAGTTCAGCTCGTCGAGGCCCTCGTTGATCAGGTCCTCCCGGCGCTCGGAGGGAGCCTGTCGCACCTTTTCGAAGAGCGAGCGCGTCGATTGGCAAAAGCGTTCCTTTCCTGAAAAGGAGGGTCCGGCCCGGCAGCCCGTCTCGAGTCCCGTCAAAAGGGCGAGAGAGCTGTCCGTGCTCGCGCGTCCCGCCTGGGTCAAGCCCATTATGGCGGTCAAAACCGCGGCCCGGTATGCCAAGATCGACACAGTTTAAAGAGCCGCCGGGCCGTATGTCAAGGCGAAAGTGACTCGGTCTTCCCGGATAGCGCAAACTGTACCCGGGTACAGTTTTGTGGAATGGACACGCCCTTTGGCCTATCGTGTCTTTTGGGAGGATGGAAAGAGTACGCGGGAGATTGTCTGGCCCGTGGCCGATCCATAGCGCGAGTCGAAGAATTCCCTGCCTGGATCGATCATGAGGCAGGGTCCCAGCGAGTCCAGGCGAGGCCCGGAAAGCACGGCGGGATAGCCCGGAACGGCCGCCCAATTGAGCTTCTTGTCCTCGCGCGGGGTCAGGAAATGGGGCCGATGGGCTAGATAATAATAGCGCATGGGGGTGTAATAGTAAGGGTCGAGATGGACCAGGGGCAGCCGCCGATCCATCGAGGCGTCGATGGCCGCGCTCAGCCGAGCCAATCGCGGATCGAGATAAGCCCCGGAGGCCGCGTAGGCCGCGGCGCCGGCCAGGACGACTGCGATGGCCAGAGCGCGGGCCACGCCCGCCCAGCGGCCCGCCCCATCGATCGCCATGGCCGCCATGATGTACAGGAAAGGCGAGATGGAGGTGAAATAGCGCGTCTGGGTCAGCGGCTGGCCCAAGGCCGTCTCGAGCGACCACGCCAGCGCCAGCGGCAGGAGCAGGTGGAAGCAGCACAGGCTCCAGGCTCGGCGCTGCCCGGGCTCCGGCGGACGCCGCCAAGCCGACAAAGCGAGCGAGGTCGCCACGGCGGCGCCAAGGGCCTTGGTCCAACCTTGATGGATAAAGCCCAAAAAACCCGTGTCCGCCGCCATGTTGCCGAAGAGATAGGCGAGCTGCCCGAGATCGAAGGGCTGTTGAAGGGCCGAAATGGCGGCCCAGTTTCTGACCTGGGAGCTCAACGAGGAAAGCCAGGGGAGATAGGCCGAGGCGATCAACAGCCAGAGAACGCCCCAAGGCCTCAGCAGTCGAGGCATCCGCCGATGCTCGAAGCAGATATAGGCCATGTTGGCCGCCAGAAAGAAGGCGTAGAAGTTATGGGTATAGAGCCCGGCGGCGCTCAGCGCGGCGTAGGCCAGGCCGCGCCGCATCGACCAGCGTCGTTCGAGCGCCAAGAGCTGGCAGGTCGCGAGCAGGACGATGAGCAGCAGAAGCGAGTATGTGCGTCCATCCTGGGACAGATGTATCCAAAAAGAGGACAGGCAGGCCAGGGAGATGGGCAAAAGCGACCGGCCCAGATCCAGTCTCTGGCATAGGGCATAGAAGGCTCCTAGCGAGGCTAGGCCGCAAAGAGCGGAGAATAACCTCAATCCCAGGAGCGGATCTCCGGTGAGCGGAAGTCAGAAATGCAGGATCAAGTAATGAAGCGGCGGGGCGCCTTCCATGGAGCGGACCAGCCCGAGTAAGCCCGCTAAGGGCGCCTGGGCCACGGCCAGGGTGTTGGCCTCGTCGAACCAGAGCGAGCGGGCGCCGAGATGCCAGAATCGCAGAAGGCAGCCCGCCCCGAGAAGCAAGGCCAGCGTCCGCATGGATCGTTTGCCCACCATACTGGCAGTTAAGTAAACTAGGCAGGCATGTCGCTACAGCGCCCGCGCGTTTATTGCATCGATGGGACCAATATAGTGCGGGTATGCTGCGGCTACGCCGGAGCCTCGTTCCGGCGGCAGGAGGAGGCGGATGCGGCGAGGCTGTTGTCGGCCCTGCTTCAACTATGCCGCTCTCAAGATCAAGACATGGACGTCGAGCTTTATTTCGACGGCGCGGCCAGGACGCTTTCCTCGCAAGGCAGCCCCAACCTGAGGGTGCGGTTCGCCGACGAGTTGCCTGCCGACGAGCTGATCATGGACAGGGTCCGATTGGGCCGGCACGAAGGGCGTCGCGTGGTAGTCGTCACGGCGGACAGCGACCTGGGCCGGCGCGCTCAAGAGGAAGGGGGACGATGGATCCGTTGCGGCCAGGGCCAGACCCTGGAATCCGTCGTCGGCGGGCTCCTGAGGCATTGACATGAAAGAAAGATTCGGCGTGGTCGTGGTGGGCGGCGGCATCATCGGAGCATCGGCCGCCTACTATCTGGCCCAAAAGGGCCGCACCGTGCTGATCCTGGATCAGTATGACGTTCCCAACCAGTTGTCCGCGTCGGGGGATCACCTCCGCGCCTTCAGAGTGAGCCACGGCAAGGATGCCTTCTACTCCGAGATGGCCATGCGCTCCATCCCGCTTTGGCTGGATTGGAATACCCAAGCCAACGACAAGCTCCTGGTGCAAAACGGGTTCCTGGAGCTGGCCGTGCAGACCCATGGCTTCGAGGAACAGGGCCTGCAAGTCATGAAGGAGCTTAAGGTCCGTGCCAGCAAGATGGACAAGGATGAGGTGCGGCGTAATTACCCGATGATAAACACCCGGGCCATCAAGTACGCGGTGTTCCAGCCCGACGGAGGGACGATCTGGGCCTGGCGGACCACCGGGGCTATCGCGGCCCTGGCCCAGCGCCGAGGAGCCAAGCTCCGCAGCCAGATGAAGGTGGTCTCGCTGGTCAAGGAGAAGGGCGCCATCAAGGGAGTCAAGGATTCCTCGGGCAAGCTATGGCAGGCCGACGCCTTCCTGTTCTCGGGAGGGCCGTGGACCCCGGAGCTGCTCAAGAGCTATCGCCTGCCGATCAAGGTCACGCGCCAGCATCAACTATACCTGAGGCCTCCGGCCAATCGCGGCCGTTACCGGCCGGAGCATTTCCCGGTGTTCGCCTGCCATGCCAAGGGCTTTTACGGTTTCCCTCTGCACATACACGGCTTTCTCAAGATCGCGGAGCACAAGAAAGGCCCTCCGGGCAAGCCGGGAGGCGCGCCGGAGCCTAATCCGGCTTTCGAGAAGAAGTGTAGGGCCTTTCTCAAGCGCTTCATTCCGGAGCTGGCCTCCTTCACCGACAGCGAAGCGTCGATCTGCCATTACGACAATACGCCGGACGGCGATTTCATCATCGATCGGCTGCCCGACGTCTCCAACGGCTATGTCGCCTGCGGGTTCGCTGGCAGGGGCTTCAAGTTCGCGCCCTTGATCGGCAAAACCTTGGCCGAGCTCATCTCGGGCGGAAAGCCCGAGCTCAACCTTCACCGCTTCAGGCTCGGCCGGTTTAAGGGTCGGGGCTAGACCGCGACCGGGGATCCCGCCCCGGACTGCGCCAGCATCCGGCACAGCACGAAGGAGAGCACCCCGCCGAAACGATAATACTCCAGCTCGATCGGAGTGTCGATGCGGGCCAGGGCCTTGAACTCCACGCTTCGGCCTTCCGGCGAGACGGCGCGCACCGAGACTTCTTTGCGAGGCTTGAAGTCCCGGGAGACGCCGGAGATATCAAAAGTCTCCAAGCCGGTCAGTCCGAGGCTGGCGGCGCTTTGCCCGCCCACGAATTGAAGGGGAAGCACGCCCATCCCCACCAGGTTGGAGCGGTGTATGCGCTCGAAGCTTTGGGCGATCACAGCCTTGACTCCTAGGAGGGCCGGCCCCTTGGCGGCCCAATCGCGGCTCGAGCCCGAGCCGTATTCCTTGCCGGCCACGATGATCAGCGGCGCATGGGCCTGGCGATAGCGCTCCGAGGCCTCGAATATGGACGTCTGCTCGCGCGAGGGCAGGTGAAGGGTGTAGCCTCCGGATACCTCGACCATGAGGTTGCGAAGCCGGATGTTGGCGAAGGTGCCCCGGACCATGACTTCATGATTGCCTCTTCTGGCGCCGTAAGAATTGAAGTCCTTGGGCGAGACCCCCTTTTCCTGGAGATAAAGGCCCGCGGGGCTGTCCTTGGGTATGTTTCCCGCGGGGGAGATGTGATCGGTGGTCACCGAATCCCCAAACACCGCCAGGGTCCTGGCTCCCCTGATGTCGGCGAGGGGGGCCGGGTCGAGCTTGAGCTGATCGAAGTAGGGAGGCTGCCGCACATAGGTGGAGGTCTGGTCCCAAGGATAGAGCTCCTTGCCCTCCACCTCGAGCGAGCGCCAATTCTCGTCTCCCGCGAACACATCGCTGTATTGGCGGACGAACATCTCTCTCTTGACGCCCCGGGCCACGGCGGCGGAGACTTCCTCGTTGCTGGGCCAGATGTCCTTGAGAAACACCGGCTTGCCGTCCTTGCCCGCGCCGATGGGCTCGCTCGCCCAATCGATGTCCATGCGGCCGGCCAGGGCGTAGGCCACCACCAAGGGAGGGGAGGCCAGGAAATTGGCCTTGACGAGGGGATTGATCCGGCCCTCGAAGTTTCGGTTGCCGGAAAGCACCGCTGCTACGATGAGATTCTGTCCGCTGACGGCTTGGGCCACCGGCTCGGGCAGCGGGCCCGAGTTTCCGATGCAGGTGGTGCAGCCGTAGCCGACCAGGTGGAACTTAAGGGCTTCCAGCGGCTCTTGAAGGCCCGCGGCCGCCAGATAGTCCATGACGGTCTTGGATCCGGGCGCCAAGCTGGTCTTGACCCAGGGCTTGGCCTTGAGGCCTTTCTCCACCGCCTTCTTGGCCAGAAGCCCGGCTCCGATCATGACGGAGGGGTTCGAGGTGTTGGTGCAGGAGGTGATGGCCGCGATCACCACGGCGCCGTGGCCGATGCTGGCCTTGCCGCCGTCGATGGCCAGCTCCGTCTGCGTTCCGGCCGGAGCCGGAAGGCGCCCGGCCTTGTCCTTCTCCTTGAGAAAGGCGGGGAGGGCCTTGGCCCAGGCGGCTTTGGCTTGGGCGAGCGCGATCCTGTCCTGAGGTCTCTTGGGCCCGGCCAAGGAGGGCTCGACCTCAGCCAGATCCAGAGACAGCGTGTCGCCGAATACCGGTTCCGAGGATTCATGGCGGAAAAGACCTTGCTCTCGGCAATAACTCTCGACGAGCGTGATCTCCTCCCTCGATCTTCCGGTCATTTCCAGGTACTCCAGGGTGCGGCCGTCCACGGGGAAATAGCCGATCGTCGCGCCGTATTCGGGAGCCATATTGGCGAGCGTGGCTCGATCCGCCAGCGACAAGGACGCGACTCCCGGCCCGTAGAACTCGACGAATTTCCCGACCACGCCCTTCTTGCGCAGCATCTCGGTTGCGGTGAGCACCGCGTCGGTGGCCGTGGCTCCCTCGCGCAGCCGGCCGGTCAGCCTGAAGCCCACGACCTCGGGGATGAGCATGGGCATGGCTTGCCCGAGCATCGCCGCTTCCGCCTCTATTCCGCCCACGCCCCAGCCCAAGACGCCGAGCCCGTTGATCATGGTGGTGTGGGAGTCGGTGCCGATCACGGTATCCGGATAGGCCCAGAGCGCGCCGTCCTTCTTAGAAGTCCAGATCACCTTCGCGAGATATTCCAGGTTCACCTGATGGACGATGCCCGTCTCCGGCGGCACGGCCCGGAAATTGTGAAAGGTCTTCTGACCCCATTTAAGGAACGCGTAACGCTCGCGGTTGCGCTCGAACTCTATGGCCGAGTTCCGGCGAAACGCCTCGGCGTTTCCGTAAGCGTCGACCTGGACCGAGTGGTCGACCACGAGATCGACGGGCTGCAAGGGATTGATCTTCGAGGGATCTCCTCCCATGCGCTTGATGGCCTGGCGCATGGCTGCCAGATCCACCACGGCCGGCACGCCGGTGAAATCTTGAAGCACGACGCGGGCCGGGGTGAAGAAGACCTCGCGCTCCTCGGGTTTGGCGTTGGCGGTGGCGGCGACGGCCGCTATGTCGTCCTTCTTGACCACCACCCCGTCCTCGTGCCTGAGCAGGTTTTCGATGAAAATCTTGATGGAGAACGGAAGCTTCTCGAGCGGAAGCCTCTTCGACAGCGCGGAAAGGCTGAAGATCTCGTAGGACTTGCCGCCGACGGAAAGGGTCTTGCGCACGCCGAAACTGTCCAAGTTCTTGAGTGCCATATGAATCTCCTAGGGGAACGAAGAAGGCGCTGCGAAATTTATTTTATCATAGATGCCGACCATGGCGCGTCCCAAGCTGATCATACTCGGTTCCGGCGCTTTCGCCGCGGAATCGGGGAAGGTGCGCAATCCGGCCGGCTACGCGGTCGCGGCGGGGGGCCGGCTCTTGCTCTTCGATCTCGGTTTCGGCAATGTCCGCCAATTGGCCAGGGCGGGCTTTGCCATCGAGGAAGTCAGCGACGTTTTCATCTCGCATCGGCATCCCGATCACGTAGGCGATCTCGCGGCCCTGCTGTTCACCTTTCGCTATGGTTCCAAGCCCAAGACCGGACGGTTGCGTCTGTGGGGGCCGCGGGGTTTCGGCCGCTTTCTTCGCGGGATCTCGTCGGCCTATCGGCCCTGGCTGGATCCGCGAGCCTATCGGCTCGAGATACGCGAGCTGTCCGGCGGAGCGCGAGTGGCCCGGGGGGATTGGACTTTGGCGACCATGAACACGGCTCATCCCACCCCGACGCTAGCCTTCAGGTGGTCTTATAAAGGAAGAAGCTTGGTCTACTCCGGCGATACGGGTTATGCGCCCGGTCTGGCGGAGTTCGCCTCCGGTTGCGATTTGCTCTTGCTCGAGTGCACGGTGTCCCGAAGGGATCGCGTCGAGGGGCACTTGAATCCGCGCCAGGCTTTGGGATTGATCGACCAGTCCCGTTGCCGGCGGGCTATCCTGACCCATCTTTCCAGAGCATCGGCGAGGGAAGCGAGCCGCCTTTTGCGCCGCCGGCCCGATATCCGTTTGGCCGAGGATCTAAGCCGCTTCGAAATCTAGGCTCCGGGAGGATATCCCAGCGTCGCGAGAGGGTCAAAAAAATATCACCTCTTTGGGCCCCTAAATTTCTTGACCGCCTTGCGGAATTTTCTTAGTCTAGCCCCTTGAAACGAATTCGCGAATCTCTTGGGAGAAGATCCATGGCCATCACGACTCAATCCAATGCGGCGCCGGTCCCGGTCGCCAAGACGGAAGAGCTGCCTCAGGGGATCGCGGATTTCTTTCGAGCCCTTCATAACGAGTTCGAGCCCAGGCGCCGCCTCCTCCTTGCGGCGCGCGAACGGGTCTTGCGCCTGGCTCATCAGGGAGCCATGCCGGATTATCCGGCCGACTCGGAGGCTGTCTCGGGCGACTGGAAGATCCAGCTTCCCGAGTGGGCTCGAGATCAAAGGAATCAGATCACGGGTCCCGCCGACAACGCCAAAATCCTGGTCGGCATGTGCAACGCGGGCGATCCGGGCTGCATGCCGGACGGCGAGGACTCGATCGTCTCGGATTGGGCCCATGCTCGCTTGTCCCACGTCAATACGGTGGCGGCGATACGCGGCACTCTTTCATATCTCGATCCCGGATCCGGGAAGACCTCCCGCATCAAGCCGAGCGCCCAGCTCATGTTCTACCGGCCGCGGGGGCTGCATCTTGACGAGCCTGAGGCCGTGCCCGGCCAGACGATATCGGCGCCCATAGTCGATCTCGCGGCGGTGTTCTACGAGACGGCGGACCTGAGGAGGAATTCGGTCAAGCACGCGGAGCTCCGCCGGAAGCTCTGCTTCTACATCCCCAAGGTCGAGTCGGCCGCGGAGGCGGCCTGGTATTCGGATCTCTTGGCCGCCATGGAAGCCGCCATCGGGGTGCCGGTGGGCCTGACCAAGGTGATGTTCCTTATAGAGTCGCTGCCGGCGGCCTATCAGGTCGAGGAGATATTATTCGCCGCCCGGCGCCATGTGATCGGCCTGAACCTGGGACGCTGGGATTATATGGCGAGCTTGATCCATTTCAAACTCGCCGATCCGAATTGGATATTGCCTGATCGCAACACCATTCCCCATGACATCACTTTTTTCCAGAACATACGGACCCGGCTGGTCGATTGCTGCCACAGGCGAGGAGTCTTGGCGATCGGGGGCATGACCGCGATATTCCCGGACAGGGCCAATCTGGAGATCAACGCTCGGGCCATGGAGAGGCTGCGCGCCGACAAGAAGAACGAGGCCTCGATCGGTTTTGACGGAGCTTGGACCGGCCATCCGGATCAACACGCGATCGCGATCGCCCAATTCCCCTCGCCCAACCAGCTCTCGGTGACGCATTCCGAGGCTCCCCGGCGGCCGGACCTGACGCCGTCCCCGGCGGGAATAGGCGCCGTGACGGTCGCGGGCACCAAAGACGCCATACGCACGGTGATCGAATATCGTTACGGGGTGCTTTGCGGGCTGGGGGCCCGCATGATCAAGGGTTATGACCGGCAAGGGAACTTGATAGGCAACTTCATGGAGGACCTGGCCACGGACCGGATTTACCGTCTCATGATCGCCCAGAGGATCCGCCACGGAGTCGTCACCGAGGAGGGCGTCCGCATCACGCCCGGGCTGGTCAGCCAGTGGTTCGAGGAAGAGCTGCAGAAGATACTGCACGAGCACGCCAAACAGCCGGAGTATCAAGCCGTCGCTGAAAAATACACGCGCGCGAGCGCCTGGAGCCAGGAGATGATAAAGGAAATAACCGAACCTAAAGTCGAGGCGAGAGTCGACGGATTCAGGACCTGGACGTATCCCGCCGCGGAGTTCGCCAAGATGTACGCTCCGTTGGAGAGGATCGCTCCGGCCGACAAACTGCGAGCCTTGTTGCGCCAGAAGTTCGCCGTCCGCAGGACCAACCCGGCCAAGAGCTATCTCCATACCGCCGGCGCCTACGATGCCGTGACCGCGTCGCTGTTGACCGAGCTCGGCTTCGAGGCCATCTACGCCAGCGGCTGGCAGCTGGCGGTGGCCCATAACATGTATCCCGACATCGGGATATACCCGTCGCACTCCATGGTGGAGCTGGTTCGGGAGCTCAATAGAGGCGTCGAGGGAGCCCGAGACCGGCATTTCTACGACTCGGGCGGCGAGGTGCTCAACGTCCCGCCGATCTTCGCCGACATCGAGGCGGGATTCGGGGGACCGACCCAGACATTCACCCTGGCCCGCGAGCTGATCAGGGCGGGGGTGGCCGGCGTGCATCTTGAGGACCAAGATCCAGCCGAGCGGACCTGCGGCCATATCGTCAGTCACCATGGCTCCAAGAGGTCCAAGGTGCTCGTTCCCGCCCACAAGTGGATGGAGAAGCTCATCGCGGTCAAGGCGGCCGCTCAAGCGACACACAGCACGCTCGTGATCATCGCCCGCACCGACGCGGTCGACGGGCAAGTGCCTTCGACGGGGCAGGGAGGCCTTGATCATGCCATCGAGCGCGCGCTGGAGGCCGCCTCTCTCGGGGTCGACGTGATCTGGCCCGAGTTCAACAACACCGACCTCGACGAGCCGCGGCGTTTCGCTGAAGGCGTGCACAAGTATTTCCCGGATCAGATGCTGGGATTCAACTTGTCGCCTTCGCTGCATTGGGGGAAGGCGAAGAAGGAAGGCAAGCTGCTCACCAACGAGCAGCTTGGGCAGATGGGATACGTGCTCCAGTTCTCCACCCTGCTCGCCTTCCGGACGGTCGGCATGGCGCTCGAGGCCTCGCTCAAGTCGTTCAGGCACAAAGGGCTCGAGGCTCTCGCCGATCTGCAGCTGGCGGAGATCGAGCATCCCAATGGCGAGCCTCGGACCCGCATGCATCAGAGATTCGCCGGCACCAATCGCTGGCTGACGCTCGAGAAGCTGAGCCGGGGGGCTTGACAAAATGAATTCCGGGGGTATCCTGGGGGATGTGAAAGGCCGAGCGACCAAGAAGCCCAGGAAGGTCCCCGCGCATGCAGGCAGGCAGCCGCATGGCGCGGGCTCGCGCAACGGAACCTCAGCTCGAGGGGAGGATAAGGTCCTCGAGAACGTCCTCAGCGAGGTGACGGCCGAGCCCGCGTCCAAGCGGTTGGAGGAATGGCTGAGCGTGGCCTGTCCGTATTGCGGCGAGGAGTTCGAGGTGCACGTGACGTCCGAGCAGGACGGCCAGACCATGATCGAGGATTGCGAGGTGTGCTGCCGGCCCGTTTCGCTGCATGTGCAAACCGAGGACGACGAGCTGCAGGTCGAGGCGTATCGCTCCTGAAGGGAGCCCGGGCTTGGCGGAGCCATTGAACCGCCCGTCTTGCCGTCTTCATTCCGAGGGCAATCCCATGGACGTGATCGATCGAGTGCTGGCGATGAGGACTATCGCCGTCGTGGGCTGCTCTCCCCGGCCGGAGCGGCCGAGCCACTACGTCGCGGAGTATCTCCTGCAGCGAGGATACAAGATCATCCCGGTCAACCCGGCTCATTCCGAGATCCTGGGCCAGAAATGCTACGCATCCCTTTCCGACATCCCCGAGCCCGTGGACGTCGTCGATGTCTTTCGGCGCTCCAGCGAGGCGCTGCCGGTGATCCAGGAAGCCATCCGGATCAAGGCCAAGGCCTTATGGCTGCAGGACGGCGTTTCCCATCCCGAGGGCGAGGAGGCGGCCCGTCGATCCGGGATGCTGGTGGTCTCCGACGACTGCCTGATGCGGCAGGCCGCGCGCCGGCTCCAGGCTTAGCTCTTCACTATTTCCAGCAGCTCGACCTCGAAGATCAGGGTTGCTCCGCCGGGGATGACCGGGGGTCTTCCTTGATCGCCGTAGGCGATGTCCGAGGGGCAGACCAAGCGGGCTTTGCCGCCTACCTTCATCTTCTGCACGCCCTCGGTCCAGCAGGGGATGACTCCGTTGAGCGGGAATTGCGCCGATTCCTTTCTCTTATAAGAGCTGTCGAACTCCGTCCCGTCCACCAACATTCCGCGATAATGGACCTTCACCGTGTCCTCGGCTTTGGGGCTTTTCCCGCTGCCGGGCTTGAGTTCAGTGAAGATCAGGCCTGAAGGGAAGGCCTTGGCCCCCGTTTCCTTGGAGGACTTCTCCAGGAATGATTTCTCCTGCCTCTTGCGGCCCTCCGCGGCCACCGCGGCTCGCTTTTGACCGAGATCGCCGATCTTCGATTGATAGGATTGCACGTCTACGCCGGGCTTGCGGTTCTGGGCCGCGTCGGAAAGCCCCTGAGTGACGAATTTAAGCTCCTCCGCGCTCAAATTGAAGGAGGCCACGTTTTGCCCGAGAAAAAATCCGAGGGCGTAAAGGGCCTTCTGCTCATCGCTCTGCGGCGTCGCCCAGGCCGGCGATATTGACACCAATAAGAGGAATGACGCGATCGATTTCATAAGGACTCCTGAAAGTCTAAGATTTCAATAGCGAAGTTGATCATATCAGATTGGAGGGATACGGAGCATGGATAAGTTCCTGAGGGAGGCGTTGGATGAGGCCCGCAAGGGGTATTGCGAAGGCGGAATCCCGATAGGCTCGGTATTGGTAAAGGACGGCCGCGTGATCGGAAGAGGGCATAATCAGCGCGTCCAGAAGGACGATCCCATGGCGCATGCCGAGATAGACTGCCTTAGGCAGGCAGGCCGTATCGGGGATTATCACGGCACCGCGCTCTATTCCACCTTGATGCCGTGTCATCTTTGCGCGGGCGCCGTCATCCAGTTCGGGATCAAAAAGGTGTTTGCCGGGGAATCCAGGAACTTCGCCGGGGCGCAAGACTTGATGAGGCGGCTCGGCGTGGAGGTGATCGATCTCGACGATCCGGAATGCGCCGCGTTGATGAGGCGGTTTATCTCAGAAAAGCCGGAGCTTTGGAACGAGGACATCGGATCGAGCGCTTGAGGGCCGCTCCAGGCCCGCGGCCTCCTTGCGCCGTCCCTTGAAGGTCAGCTTCTTGAGCCTTCCGTTCTTGCTCCACCAAAGCGCGACTCCCTCGATCTCGTCGCCTCGGACCAGCCCATGCCATGAGATGATTCCTTGCTCGACGTGGGCCAGGGAAGCGCTGAAGACATGGTCGCCGCCGGCGCCTTCGGCGTTCGTGGCGATATAAAGAGCGGGGGTGAACCCCAACGCAAGATAGCCGAGCACGCTCAGCCTGCCGTTATCGAAGACGAGCGTCTCGCGTTGGGAGAGGGAGAAAAACGAGTCGGGCCTGACTCTCACCTCCCAAGCGGTTCCATCCATCGGCCCGCTGAGGAGCTTGAAGGCCAGCAGAGTCCCGGCTGCCGCCAACGCGAGAAGTATGGTTCTAATCGGTGTCTCTCGGCGAACGCGTCACGGTCGTCGCAAGGATAACCGCCTCAGGCGCGATCCGCAATATCCTTTTTGTTACGGAGGTCAGCGGCCCAAGGCGAGCGAACCGGGCGAAACCTGTTGCAGGCGGTAGGACTTGAGGCTGACGGCGAGAGCCTCGGCGAGGCGTTCTTGATAGGAGGGGTCGACCAGGCGGGCCGCCTCTTTGGGGTTGCTGATGAAACCCAACTCGACGAGCACGCTCGGCATCGCGGGATTCTTCAGCACGTAGAAAGACGCCACGTCGGCCGAGGCGTCGCTGAAGCCTTGGGCGTGCAAGGAGCGAATCATGGCTTGAGCCAAGCGAGCGCTCTCAAGCGCGATCTCCCGCGGAGGCGGCGGAAGGGGAATCGGGCGATGGAGAACCGGAGCGTCCCAGCCGTGCCGGGGATTCTTCCCGAAGGAGAAGATGCGCACCCCCTTGGCTTTTTTCGAAGGGACCTGATTGACGTGCACCGAGACGAACAAGGCGCCCTCCGCGCTCTCGGACGGCAGCCGTTCGTCCAATCTCAAATAGACATCGCTATCGCGCGTCAATCTCACGGGCGGACTGCCCGTCATCTCCAACCTTTCCTTGATCTTCTTGGCTACCGCGAGGGCGATTTCCTTCTCGCTCTCGCTGTGGCCCTTGGCCGTGGCGCCGACATCCTCTCCTCCATGCCCGGGGTCCAAGATCACGATGCCGGCTACCGGCGAATCGGGGAAAACCGGCTCGACCCCTCCGGGTTCGTGCAATGCCGAGGCTTGTGGCGTTGCGATCGCTAAGCCCCAGAACAGGAGCAGAAAGGTCTTTTTCATGGGAAAAATGCCTATTTGTATATAACAGAGCCGTCCCATGAAGTCAATGCCGTCCCTGGGAAACGGTATACTATAGGAATGAGGGCCATCGTGGTCAGCCGTCCGGGGGGCCATTCCTCGCTGGAATTGCAGGAGCGCCCGAATCCCGAGCCGAGGCCGGGCGAGGCGAGGGTCGCGGTCAAGGCCATCGGGGTCAACTTCGCCGATATCGCGGTGCGTTTGGGACTTTACGAGGCGGCCAAGGGACGGTATCCCATCGTGCCGGGCTTCGAGTTCTCGGGGGTGGTCGACCGGGCTCCTGAGGGCGGCCGATGGCGCGCCGGAGACCCGGTCTTCGGGGTCACGCGCTTCGGCGCCTATTCGAGTTCGGTGGTGGTGCCGCAGGACCAGTTGTTTCCTTGCCCGGCCGGTTGGGACTTTCCCCAATGCGCCGGCATCCCCGCGGTTTATTTGACGGCCTACTACGCTCTCTTCCACGTCGCCCATGTCGAGGCCGGGGATGATCTCCTGATCCATTCCGCGGCGGGCGGGGTGGGAACGGCCCTGCTCCAATTGGCGAGGATCGCCGGCTGCCGCGCCATCGGCGTGGTGGGCTCGGAGCACAAGACCGCCCTTTGCCTCCGGTTGGGGGCCGAGGCCGTGATCTTGCGCGACCATCGATGGGAACGGCGAGCCAAGGAACTCGCTCCCAGCGGCTACGACGCGGTCTTCGACGCCAATGGCGTAAGCACTCCGCGCCCAGGCTTCCGCCTGCTGGCTCCCGGAGGAAGGTTGGTGGTCTACGGTTTCGCAGAGCTGCTGTCCAAGGGGTCCGGCGGGGCGTCCTGGCTTAAGCTCGGCTGGCGCGCCCTGCGAGTGCCCCGTTTCTCTCCTTTGGAGATGACGGCCAGCAACCGCGCCGTGATGGGTTTCAATGTGGTGTTCCTTTTCCATAGAAAGGAGTTGATCAAGAGCGCCATGGAGCGGCTGCTCGGATGGATCGGGGAAGGAAAGGTAAGCAAGGTGCCGGTGACGTCATTCCCTCTGGAACAAGCGGGAAGGGCTCATCAGGCCCTGGAGTCCGGCCAGACGATGGGCAAGCTCGTGTTGACCCTATGAAACGGCGCTCTCCGAAGCGGCTTCTCGCGTTTCTGACGGCGCTTGCCATCACGGGGGCCGGGGTTTTCATCTATGTCGCGACCCAGCAGCGGCAGGCCCCGGGCTTGCCCCACGATATGCTCAGCGGGATCGAGCCGTCGCCCGAGAGAGCCGTCGCGCCGGAGGTCTCCGTGCCTGCGTCGCCGCGCGCCTCCAGCCATTTGACCGCGCCCCATATCGATCTGGCGCAGCCTCAGTTCAAGAGAGGAACCGCGCCGTTGAGCCTTTCGCCAAGCGTGGAGTGGGCCCAGCGGCATCGCATTTTCCAGGATTTCCTATCGTCCCCGCCAGGGGCTATCGCGCGATGGACGCTGCTGGGCAGCCCGGCGCGCTTCGCGCAGTTCGTAGGCGATCCGGCCAAGGTCAAGAAGTTCCTCGCTCATCCCTTGACAAGGGCGGTGCTATCGAGCCCCGATTTGTCAAAGCGCCTGGTTTCCCGGCCCGGCGTGGCTGAAGGCTTCTTTACGAGCCCGGCCATGCAGGACCCTCGCGTCGTGTCGGCCTTGGCGCGCAGCCCGATATTGAAGGAGACGGCCCGTACGCCGGCGGGACGAGCCGTCTTGGAGGACGCCGATCTGATCAACCGGCTGCTGCTGTCGCCCCAAGCGATGAGCTGGTTTTCCCGCAACCCGGAATTCGGCAAGGCCTTCTCGGAGCTGAGAAGCGGGCGTTAGGGTGGTGCTCTCAGTTGCAGATGCCGCCGGCGCAGGTCAAAACGCTGCAGCAGTCCCCGGAGCTCTTGCAGTGCGACCAGCGGGGCAGGCAGCCTCCATCGGTGCAGGTCCCGTTGGGACAGGTCAGCGCGCCGCAGCAATCCCCGGAGGTGCGGCAATTCTGGCCCTTGTCCGCGCAGGCCACGGTGCCGCTACCGGGGGTAGCGCCGGTGTTGGATGAGTCGAAGAACGAATCCTGGCACCCCGCCAGAAGCAGGGCCGATGCCATCGCGATCAGGAGGCGTGCGCCTTTCATGGTATGCTGTAGTATAGAGCGCCAGGGACGTTCTTTCAAGGACCTATGAGCGTGGGATGGAAGGAGCTTTATAAGAAACTCGAGTCTACGGCGCAACGCCGGCGGAAGCTCCTGCTCGGGTTGGACTTCGACGGCACCCTGGTTCCCATCGTCGATTCGCCGTCCTTAGCGCGGCTGCCGCGGGAGCTCCGCGATCGTCTGGCCGGGCTCGCCCGGCGAGACAACGTCTCTCTGGCCGTAGTGAGCGGGCGAAGCCTGAGGGACATCAAAGGGAAGGTAGGCCTCGCGGGCTTGTCCTATATCGGCAATCACGGCCTGGAGATCGAGTCCGGCGGGGCTCTGTGGGTGCATCCCGGGGCCCGCGGTTTGGAGCGGATATTCCGGTCGCTTGCCCGCGAGCTCAAACGCCGTTTCTTGCCGCTGGCCGGCTTGGAGGTCGAGGACAAGAGGCTGACCATCAGCCTGCATTATCGCCAAATGGGAACGCTTCCGGAGCCGCTGCTTCGGCGTTTCCTTAAGATGGTGCGGCCTTTCCAGGAGGCGGTCAGGATCAGCCATGGCAAAAAGGTGCTGGAGATCAGACCGAGACTCGATTGGGACAAGGGTAACGCTCTGTTGAAGTTGCGGCGCAATGCCTGGGCCGTGGCCCTGGTGGGCGATGACGAGACCGATGAGGAGGGCTTCGGCACTCTCGGGGCCGGCGCCATCACGGTCCGGGTGGGTCGCTGCGCCAAGACCGCGGCTCGATTCCGGCTCGACGGTCCCCAGGACGTCTATCGGATGCTCGAGGCGGTCGAACGCATTTGGGCGACCGGGCCTCAGAGACGCAGATCGGCCTCCGAAAGCGGTATGCGGACGAGGTCCTCCAGAAGCCGCCCCGCCCATAGATAGATGTTCTGCTCCTTGAGCACTCGGCGCATGGCGGCCATGCGCCGGACCTGCTCCTTATCCTCCATGGAAAGGGCCATCGCCAGGGTTTCCGCCATCTGTTCCACGTCGTAGGGATTGACGATGAGGGCTTCCCGAAGCTCGCGCGCCGCTCCCGTGAAGCGGCTCAGGACGAGCACGCCACGCTGGTCATTCCGGGCCGCCACGAACTTCTTGGCCACGAGATTCATGCCGTCATGCAGAGAGGTTACCAGGCAGACGTCGGCCGCGCGGTAGAAGGGCTCGATCTGCTCATGGCTATGGAAGCCGCGGCGGAAGAGTATGGGTTTCCAATCGCGGGTTTGGAAGCGGGAATTGATGCGCGCGGCCTCGGATTCGATCTCCTCCAGCAGGTCATGATAGCGCTTGATCAGCACCCGGCTGGGAGCCCCGATCTGGACGAAGGTGAATTCCCCCTGGAATCTCGGGTATTTCTCCAGGAAGCGCTCCACGGCTCGGAATCTCTCCGCGATTCCCTTGGTATAATCCACGCGATCGACGCCCACGCCCATATGACGGCCACCCAGGCCCAGTTCCGCCAGGAGTTCCGCCCGGGACGTTTTTCCCGTCGGCGGAGCCTCGGAAGGGAAGGCGATGCTGATGGGAAAGGGCTTGACCATGGTCGTGTGCCCCGCCTGTTTGACCGCGAAACGTTCCCAGTCGATGCGCGATTCCAAGGTTCGATCCACCGTCTCCAGAAAGTTGTTGCAATGGAATTGGATATGGAAGCCTACCAGGTCGGCGCCCAGCATGCCGTCGAGTATCTCGCTCTGCCACGGGCAGATGCCGAAGGCCTCGGGATTGGGCCATGGGATATGCCAGAAAAGAGCAACTTTTGCATCGGGACGCTTTTCTTTTACCAGTAATGGGAGAAGAGCAAGATGATAATCTTGAATCAGCACTAATGGCGATTCTTCATCAGAAATCTCTTTAAGCAACGCCTCGGCAAACTTTTCATTTACTTTCTGGTAATAGACCCAGTCCTCTAAACGGAAAATAGGACGGGTATGGGTAATATGGCATAACGGCCAGAGACCTTCATTTGAAAAACCATAATAATAGCCATCCTCTTCTTCCTTAGTAAGCCACACCC
>JACQPG010000147.1 GCA_016207665.1 Elusimicrobiota bacterium
GTTTCCCACTGACTACTACATAACTTATTGATTTCATTCGCGTTTTTGCGCGTGTAAAATTCGGTTGGCCGAAAATTCAGGCCGGCCGAAATGCGACCAATTGCTACCTATTTGCTACCTAGAATGACAGGCAGCTGGTCTCAAGCATGCGTCAAAAACTGACCAAACGACTGATCAAGTCGATCCACCCGGAAGCTAAGGCGGTGCTGATTCACGACACCGACCTGCCGGGCTTCCAGTGCCGGATCGCACCGAACGGCAAGGCAGTTTTTTACCTCTACTACCGGACCAAGAACGGCCGTCAGCGGCGACCGTCGATTGGTGTGTATGGGGTCGTCAGCTGCGACCAAGCGAGAAAAACCGCGCTTACCTGGTTGGCCGCGGTCGCCCAGGGTGCTGATCCCTCCCAGTCCCGCCAGCAAGCCAAGGTAGCCCCAACCATCGCTGATCTGGCCGAGCGCTACCTCGAAGAACATGCCCGGCCCAACAAAAAGCCGAGGAGCGTGACCACTGACCAGTCTCTACTTCGTAACCACGTCCTGCCGGCCATGGGGCCCATCAAGGTTGCTGACCTGAGCCGGGCCGACGTCTATGTCCTTCGGAACAAGCTCAAGCACACCCCTGGGGCCGCCAATCGCTGCTTGGCCCTGCTTTCAAAGATGATGAACTTGGCGGAGAAGTGGGGCTTGCGGGCCGACGGCTCGAACCCGGTCCGGCATGTCGAAAAATTCAAGGGCAGGAAAATCGAACGCTATCTGTCGGGGGCCGAGCTGGTTAGGCTGGGCCAAGTCTTGGAGACCGCGGAGCTGATGCGCCTCGAGCACCCAACCGTGGTGCCGGCCATTCGGCTGTTGTTGTTCACCGGCTGCCGGCTCGGCGAGATTCTGAACTTGGAATGGTCCGCGGTCGACCTCGAAAACAGCTGCCTTCGGCTCAAGGACAGCAAGACCGGTCCCAAGACCATTCATCTGCCGGGCCCTGCCCTCGAGGTCCTGGCCAAGCTGGGCCGGTCGCCCTATAGCCCTTTCGTGATTTATGGTCGCCATCAGAAAGGCCAGCTGGTTGGGTTGAGCCGGCCTTGGTATCGGCTTCGCAAGCAAGCCGGCTTGGAGGACGTTCGGCTACATGACCTCCGACATACTTTTGCCAGCATCGGGGTGAGCGCGGGCTTGTCTTTACCGATCATTGGCCGGCTGCTGGGCCACACTCAGACCCAGACAACCGCTAGGTATGCTCACCTCTACGTGGATCCGCTCAAGGAAGCGGTCGAACTGGTCGGCTCGAGGCTTGCTCAGTCTTTGCTGGGCGGGACGTCTGATCCCCTGCGAAACTGATGGCAGCTCTTTAGATCGTGAACCGAGCTTGGTTGGGCAGGTGGGCGTTGCAGGCCGCCCAATCCAGCTGGGCTGACTTGTAGGCCTGATCGTCCTCATGGTCGGGCAGCTCGCCGTTAAACCTGCCTTGCTGGCCGTCCTTGACGTAAGTCCAGTCAACCGGCGGCTCCAGGACCGCTTTGGAAACCCGTAAGCCTTCAACCGGGCTGGCCCCGTCCAGGACCGAAAAGAAGAAGGTCCGCTCAAAGCCCTTGGCGGCGCGGCCCAGCCACCAGCCTGTCCCGCAGATCGGACAATAAAACGATGTTAGTGGGTTCTTAGACCGGAAACTCGGGCTGGCCAGAGCCTGATCGTCTGTCAGGTGGGCAGCCTCTTGGCCCGCTTGAAAAAGCCTGACCAAAAAAGTTTTGCCGCAAACGTAACGTTCAAAGGTTCGGTTGGCCAGGCAGCTGGTAAGATCCTCGGCGTCATAGACCTCATCAAAAAGGACTGCGTGACTATCCCCCAAGTAAAAATCACGATCGTTTTCGAAGAACGGGTCCGCGCAGGTCCAGACGAAATCGACCGCTACCAAGTCGGTCTTTGGTTGATAGGCTGAGCTTGGCCAGGCCGGCAAGGCCAACAGGCTTGGCAGGGCCGCGGTCGATTTCAGAAAGTCCCTTCGGCTGAGTTTGAGAGTCATCCTTGCAGCCTCCTGGCCACCAGCCAGAAGCCAGTGCCCGACAGGCCACCGACCAGGCCTGCAAGGCCGGCCGCAACCCCGATGTCGCCAAACATCATCGCCCCCATCCCAAGCCCGACAAGGCCCAGCAGCATTAAAAGGATCGCTATAAACTTCATTGCCCTACCCTGCTAGTTTGGCCTGCCGATGGCGATCAGGCCGGCCTTCGAAAAATGAAAGAGCTTGCGGGCATCATAAGGCGCCAGGCCGGCCAGGTTGACGTCCGAAGGGTCCCTGCCTTCGAACAGATAGTGAGGCTCGGCGCCGCTGATGGCGTCGCAGGCCCCGCGCCTGAAAGTCGAGACAGCCGTCGCCGACTGGCTCGGCTTAACTTGGTCGGACTTGTTGTTGCCACCGAAGTTGAAGCAGACCGTCTCGCCGGCGCGCTGGCTGAAGACCTTGAAGCACTGCTTCAGGTACTGGACCGGGTAGGTGGTCTTGTTGGTGAGGCTTGCTTCAAGGCTGCACTTCGAGCCGGTCGACTGACCGGCTGACAAGCTGAA
>JACQPG010000138.1 GCA_016207665.1 Elusimicrobiota bacterium
CGTGTTCGAGGCCGTGGGCGAGGACGGCGGCCGCGAGGGCACCATCACCGGCTATTATGAGCCCGAGATCCTGGCCCAGCCTTTCGCCTCCGAGGGCCTGATTCCCGTCTACTCCCGGCCTCCCGAGCTTGAGCGCGTCGATCCGGGCCTGGGCTTGGATTTCGACTACGGGCATCGCGACGCTGAAGGCAGGTTGGAGCCCTTTTACTCCCGCGCGGAGATCGCCCAGGGCGCTCTTTCGGGGCGAGGTTTGGAGCTGTTCTGGACCCGGCATCCCACCGATCTCATGGTGCTGCAGACTCAGGGTTCGGGCTGGGCGCTTTTTCCCGGCGGCTCTAGACGTAGGCTTTCTTTTGATGGCGCCAACGGCCATCGTTTTCGCAGCGTCGGCCAAAGGCTCATCGACTGCGGCTTGATAGCGCCCGGCACCGATCCCATCGATATATTGCGTTATCTGCGGTCGCGGAGCCCGGAGAGGGAGGCGGAGCTGGTCAACATCAATCCACGCTATGTCTTTTTCGCCTCGTCCGAATCAGGAGCCGCGACCGGGGCCGCCGGAGTGGAGCTGGTGCCGGGCCGCTCGGTGGCGGTCGACACTCGCCACCTTCCCCTGGGCCTTTCGGCCTTCCTCATGTCCCGCCGGCCCGTGGCCGGAGACGACGGAAGGCTCGAGGGCCAGCGCGATTTCTCGCGCTTCGTCTTTACCCATGACGTAGGCTCCGCCATACGCGGGGGAGTGCGTCTGGACCTGTTTTGGGGCGCCGGGCCCCGCGCCCAGGCCGAGGCGCATAGGATGTGGTCGCCGGGAAAGCTGTGGGTTCTCGTGCTGAGGCCCGACGCCCTAATCAATTGAGTAGATGATGCCGTTGAGGGTGCTATGCGCTTCCGCGGAAGAGCAGCCGGGCCGAGGTCCGATGGGCAGGGGCAGGAACCAATCCTGCGAGCGCGGAAGGCCGCGCAGGCCTTGGCGATGAGGGTAGTCATGGGTGTGTACGGCGTATATCTTGATCTCCGACCGCTTGAGACCTTGATACCAAAGCTCGCCTAGCACGGTGGTGTTGGGTATGCTGCGCACGGGATTGTCGTCGTCGTAATTGTAATTGAGATGCGCCGCTCCCGCCAAGACCAAGATCCGGGCTCCGGGTTCTTGGGCCATGATCCGGAGTATCTGACGGGACATATACCCGTCATTGGAGTTGCTGGGATGCTCAAAACTGCGGTATTCCGGGGATAAGGCCTGGGCCGGTTCTTCGACGTTGATGCCTCGTACCTTGATTCCCTCCCGCAGGGCCGCGCGTATGAAGTCCACATACGGTTTTCTGGGCCAAGGATCGCTCTTCTTTATGATGAGAGCTTCTGCGATTTCCGAGGCGCTGGCCTGAGGCTCGATCCGGGCGCTGGACTTGAGGAACTCCATGGCCAGATGGGTGATCCCGGCTTCCTTAAGAGGCCTCAGATAACGGATTAGAGAGTACTTGATCGAGCCGATATCATGTTTTTCAGGAATCAAGACTACCCAGGCGCCCGCTAAGAGAGGCTTGAAATCCAAGGGTTTGATCGCCTCTCGGATATAAGCCGGAGGAGGATGCTCGGCCGGGTCGCAAGCGAAACTGAGAATCTTTCCATTGACCTTGCTCTTTCCCTTCAAGCACTCGGCCATATCGAATCTGTGCCCCAGGCTTTGAAAGGCGGCCTTCATCTGCTGGCAGAGATCTTCTGTTATGGGCGAGTGTTGCCGCGCGGAGCTGGACCCGGCCAGGAAAAGGGCGAGAGCGAGCCGGATCATGGTCCTAGGATAGGGCGCTAAATCGAAAAATGCAAGCCAAACGTAGCCCAATGCTGCCGTGGTCGACCTGGAATTAAAAAATGCAAATAAAATAAGGATAAATTATATGGCGTGTGTCACAGTGACACGCGCCATGAAACATTTCCTTATTTTATAAAGATTATTTTAAATGAGCGCGACCATTCGAGATGTGACGATGTGGAAGCGCCGTCCTGCTCGGACAAGAGCTATGCGGGTACCGCGGTGTTGAGCCGATCCTTGAGCCCCTGATGCTGGGCCCATATCTCGGGACTGAGGCGGCTGCCGAATATCTCGAAGAAGCGAGCCTGGGTTTCCAGCTCGGCTTCCCATTCCTCCCGGCGCACGTCCAGCAGCTTATCCATGGCCCCGGCCGGCAGGGCGAGTCCGGAGAGGTCCAGGCCATCGGCGGCCGGCACATAGCCGATAGGGGTCTTGCGCGCCTTGCCTTCCCCGCGGCATCGGGCCAAAGCCCATTCGAGCACGCGCAGATTGTCGCCGAAGCCGGGCCAGAGGAACTTGCCCTTTTCGTCCTTGCGGAACCAATTGACGTGGAAGATCTTCGGAGCCTTGGCCATGCGCGAGCCCATGCTCAACCAATGAGAGAAATAGTCGGCCATGTTATAGCCGCAGAAGGGCAGCATGGCCATGGGATCGCGGCGCAGCTCGCCGACCTTGCCGACTTGAGCCGCGGTTCTCTCCGAGGCGACGGTGGCGCCCACATAGACCCCGTGCTTCCAATCGAATGACTCATAGATCAGGGGAGCCAGGCGCTCTCGCCGGCCTCCGAAGATGATGGCCGAGATCGGCACACCCTGGGGATCTTCCCAATGCTGGGAGATCGAGGGGCATTGCGAGGCCGGAGCGGTGAAGCGGCTGTTGGGATGGGCGCCGGCCACGGGCTGGCCCTTCTCGTCCTTCATCCCGGGCCTCCAGGGCCGGCCGCGCCAGTCAAAAGCCTTTTCGGGGGCCGGGCCATCGCCCTCCTCCCACCAGACGCGGCCGTCCTCGCTGAGCACCACGTTTGTGAATATCGTGTTCTTGCGTACCGTGGCCATGGCGTTGGGATTGCTCTTGGAATTGGTCCCGGGGGCCACGCCGAAGAAGCCGGCCTCGGGATTCATGGCCCAAAGCCGGCCGTCCTTGCCGACGCGCAGCCAGGCGATATCGTCGCCCACGGTCCAGACCTTGTAGCCCTTGGCCTTGAGAGAATCGGGGGGGATGAGCATGGCCAGGTTGGTCTTGCCGCAGGCGCTGGGAAAAGCGGCGCAGACATACTCGGTGCGCCCGCTCTTGTCCTCGATGCCCACGATCAACATGTGTTCCGCGAACCAGCCCTCCTGCCTGGCCAGCCAGCTGGCGATGCGCAGGGACAGGCATTTCTTGCCCAGCAAAGCGTTGCCGCCATAGCCCGAGCCCACGCTCCAGATGGTGTTATCCTGAGGGAAATGCAAGATCAGCCTCTTATTGACGTCCAGATCGGCCTTGCCATGCAGGCATTTGGTGAACTCCCCGTCTTGGCCCAAGGAGTCGAGCACCCGGGAGCCCACGCGCGTCATGATGCGCATGTTGAGCGCCACATAGAGGCTGTCGGTCAGCTGCACCCCGATCTTCGAGAAAGGCGACCCTACCACACCCATGGAGAACGGAATCACGTACATGGTCCGGCCCTTCATGGAGCCGCGGAATATCTCCCCGGCCCTGCGATAGCCCTCCTCCGGGGACATCCAATTGTTGGTCGGCCCTGCATCCTCCTTTTTTTGGGTGCAGATATAGGTCAGATGCTCGGTGCGCGCCACGTCGTTGGGGTCGGTGCGATGATAAAAGGAATCGGGATAAAGTTGGGGGTTGAGCTTGATGAGCTCGCCCGAGGCCAAGGCCCGGGCTTCCAGCCGCTCTTTTTCGGATCGCGAGCCGTCGATCCAGACGACCTGCTCGGGTTGGCAGAGCCGGGCCATTTCATCGACCCAAGCCTTCAATTTAGGGTGATTGGGGATCATATCGCGATTGTAGCAAAAACCGCCCTAGGCGGCGTGACGGGCTCTTAAAGGCCTTTCAGAGCGTTGATGAACAGCTCCAACGGGCGGGAAAAGAGCCAGCATGAGATTGGAGCAAGTGCCAGTAAGGATTGAAGATCTCTCAAAATCTTCCGATCATCGATATGATGGTGTGCACGACGGTTTTAAGGCTCCAGTTCGCGACCAGGACGAATAGAAGCGCTAACCCGCCGACTGCCCAGCCGGCAGCGGTGAAACCCAGCGACTCCCATCGCAGGCTGCCACAGGCGGGCGGGCAACCTTGAGGAGGCGG
The DNA here is from genome assembly GCA_016207665.1 of Elusimicrobiota bacterium. Lineage (GTDB taxonomy): Bacteria > Elusimicrobiota > Elusimicrobia > UBA1565 > UBA9628 > JACQPG01. Next base: position 4,115 of record JACQPG010000138.1, read on the forward strand.
CGGCGATCAGAAAAGCTCCGGATGGCAATCTCAGGCGGACGGCCCAGGATTGAGGCAGCATTTGGCTCCAGGGGCTTCTCCGCTTGGGGCCGTTGCGTTGAAAATCGTCTTCCCAGGAGAGCAGGTCGGCCCTGTCCACATCGTTTTGGAATAGCCGTTGCATTTTTCGCCGAGAATGCCCGTTTCCTCTATAATGGGAGTAAGCCGCTGCCCAATCCACGCCCGCTCCCTGAGTCACCACCGAGCGGGCGAATTTCAGGAATTCAGCGGGCATCTTGCTGGCATAGAAGACCGATCCCCAATTCTGCTCGGCTGCCGGCAATCCGAGGCGGGCCTCCGAGAATCGGAGAAACGCCTCCTGTGCGTTCGCGATGACCCCATCACGTCCGTAAAAAAGGCGCTAGGCAAGAAGGAACATAGCCTCGGGCAGGGTCTGGGCCGCCTCTCGCAGCATCTGAATCGAAAGGTTGGTGTCCGGATCGATTCCGGTCATCGAGCGTGGCATGGCGAGCAACTTGGCCGATTCGAGTTTGGCGAAAGCTGATCCTCCCCGCGCCGCCTCCAAGTGGCGGGCAAGGTTCAGCTGATGTTGCGCCGGTTCTACCCGTGTCGGCGCGGGAGTGGCCTATTCACCGGAAGGCTTGACCACCGTAACGCGAAGTCGGGCTATCTCCGGAACGAGAAGGGCGAGGCCTCGCAATGGATCCAACTCGTCGCGAGTCCCGGCTTTGCCCAAGGCCTCGGCATTGCCTTTGACCCACTCCAGCAGGGCTGTGGCCTCTTTCTCGGCTAGATTAGGGGCTTGGTTCAGGCCGATGCGCAAGGCCCTGGCGAAAACTCGCGCTAAGGCCTCATCCGATTTCAGCCGCTCGGCCAGCCGCTCTCCTATCAGCTCAGCCTCGACCTTGTCCGGTCCCTCGGATTCGAGATCCTGCCCATATTCCGGCGGCAGGGCCTGACTCGCCGCCTTCCATAACGGCGCCAAGCTCAACGACAAGGAGATGCCCTCCTCGTTCTCCAATTTGCGAGCTTGGTCCAGCAGGGTTTGAAGGCCCGGCTCGGAGGCCGCGAAAAGCTTTACCAGACCGGCCTTGCGCAGAAGGGCGGTGGCCGCTCGAGGAGCGGTCGAGAGGGCCGGTTTGGGGCCGGAAAACGTCTTGGGGCCGGCGGCCCGCGCCGCGCCCGCCCCTGTCCCCAAGGCCAACGCCAATGCCAGGATGCGCAAAGACATCGAGGCGAGGATAAGCGCAGTCGGAGGCCTTGCCGAGGGCCCTCTGGTCCTCTCTTTTAGGACCTAGTCCTAGCCGGCGATGAGCCGGATAGCCTTGACCACGAGCCAGCTGATCAGTCCGCAGACCGGGAAGGTCAGTATCCAGGCCGTGACGATCTCGGCGGTCACGCCCCAGCGCACCGCGGAAAGCCGGCGCACGGCGCCCACGCCCATGATGGCGGTCGATATCGTGTGAGTGGTGGACAGCGGGATTCCCAGCCGCGAGGCAAGCTCGATGGTGGAGGCCGCGGCCAGCTCGGCTGAAAATCCTTGGTGCGTCTCCAACCGGGTCATCTTCATGCCCATGGTCTGCATGATCTTCCAGCCGCCGGTCATGGTGCCGACGGCCATGGTGCCGGCGCAGAGGAATATCACCCATTTCGGGATATCGAAGCTGTTCTGCACTCCGCCCAGCACCAGCGCCAGGGTGAAGGCGCCCATGAATTTTTGCCCGTCGTTGGAGCCATGGCTGAAGGCCATGAAGGCGGAGGAGAGTATTTGCAGCCAGCGGAACCTGGGCTTGAGCCAGCCGGGGCTGTGCTTGCGGAAAAGCCAATAGATGAGGGCCATGACCAACAGCCCTCCCCCGAAACCGAATACCGTGGAGAAGAACAGCCCTATCATGACTTTTTTCCAGCCGGCCCAGAGCAGGGCATGGGGACCCGCCGTGGCCAGGCCCGCCCCAGCCAGGCCCGCGACCAAGGCATGGCTCTCGCTGGTGGGAATGCCCCACCGGGCCGCGAATGTGGACCAAATGATGATCCCGACCATGGCGCCGGCCACCGTGGCCAGATCGATCACCTTGGGATCGACGATCCCCTTGCTGATGGTGCCGGCCACCGCCGTGCCCGAAAGCACGCCCGCCAAGTTGAGGACCGAGGCCATGAGAATGGCTTGACGGGGCGAAAGGGACTTGGTGCCGACGACGGTGGCGATCGCGTTGGGCGCGTCGGTCCAGCCGTTGACGAATTCCGCGCCGAGTATGAGGAGGAGTACTGCCGCCAGTTCCAAGCTGATCTCAGGCATGCCCTAGCCGTGCTTGACCACGATGCCTTCGATGGTGTTGGCGATGTCCTCGCATTTGTCGGTCGCGGCCTCCAGGCCCTCGTAGATCTCCTTCCACTTGATCACTTCAAGAGGGTCGGGCTGGCCCGAGAAGAGCTTGGAGATGGCCACTTGCAGGCCATGATCGCCCGCGTTCTCGAGCCTATTGATCTCGATGCAATAGTCGAGCAGGCGGCGGGAATTGCTCATGTCCTTGAGGCTGCCGACGGCCTTGCGCACGTTCTCCGTGGCCTGCCAAAGGATGTCGGACATCTGCACCAGGTCGTCGCTGGAATGATTCACATGATAGAGCTGCATGCGGGAGGACACGGATTGGATGATGTCCACCACGTCGTCGAGCTCGCTGGCCAGCTCATGGATGTCCTCGCGGTCCAAGGGCGTGACAAAGGTGCGGTTGAGCTTGTCGATGATCTCATGCGTGGTGATGTCAGCCTCGTGCTCGATGTCGCGCAGCTTGTCGAAGATGGGCGACTCCAGGCTCCATTTTTGTGCCAGCTCCTTGAAAGCCTTGGCCGCCTCGACGTTATGCGAGGCTTGAGTCTCGAATAGATCGAAGAACTTCTCTTCCTTGGGAATCAGGCTAAAGCCCACGGCGTACCTCCGGGTGATGGGATCGAAGGAGATGATATCAGGGGGGCGGGCGGCATGTAAAGCCGCATTGCCGTTTTCTTGACGAGCGCTAGGCCGGGGGCAAGGCCTCTTGCTCGGCCGCGTGTCGGATATCTTTTCCCAGCACCATAAAGATCACGTCCTCGGCGATGTTGGTGGCGTGGTCGGCGATGCGCTCGAGATTGCGGGCGATCAGGATAAGGCCCAAGGCCCTCTGTATGGTGGAGGAGTCCGATTGCATGAGCTGCATCAGCTCATGGAAGGCTTGGCTCTTAAGTTTATCCTCCTCATTATCGCGCTCGACCACCTGCCGGGCCAATTCCACGTCCTTGCGGACAAAGGCGGTGATGGAGTCCTTGACCATGGATTTGGCCAGGTCGCACATGCGCGGGATATCCAAGAGCTGCCGCTCCAGGCGAGGCAGTCCTAGCAATATCCTAGCGTTCTCCGAGACGTTGACGGCCTGGTCGGCGATGCGTTCCAGGTCGGAGTTGATCTTGATCGAGGCCATGAGAAAACGCAGGTCCGAAGCCGCGGGCTGGTGCAAGGCGATGATCTTGAAACAGCGATCATCGATCTCGATATGCAGTCGATTGACCTCATGCTCCGCGTCGAAAACCCGATCGAGCGCCGCCACATTTCTTTCGCTCAAACCCCTGACCGCCTCGTGAACCATCGTCTCGGCCAGGCTTCCCATGTGCAGCAGCCGGCTCTTGAGTTCGTCCTCCGCGTCCTCGAAATGGCGTCTCATGTCTGACTCCTTCCTTGCCCGGTCAACCAAACCGTCCGGTGATATAGTCCTGGGTCTTGGGGTTGTCGGGATTGGTGAAAACCCGCTCGGTCAAGCCGAACTCCATGAGCTCGCCCAGGTACATGAAGCCTGTGTAGTCGGAGACCCTGGCCGCCTGCTGCATGTTATGAGTGACTATCAGTATGGTGACCTGCTTCTTGAGCTCGGACACCAATTCCTCGATGCGGGCCGTGGCGATCGGATCCAGAGCCGAGGTAGGCTCATCGAAGAGGATGATCTCGGGATCGGTGGCGAGCGCGCGGGCGATGCACAGCCTTTGTTGCTGACCCCCTGAAAGGTTGAAGGCCTGGCCGTGCAGCCGGTCCTTGACCTCGTCCCAAAGAGCGGCGCCGCGCAGGGCTCTTTCCACGGCCTCGTCCACGGTTTTCCTCGAGCTCGAGCCTCGCACGCGCAGGCCATACGCCACGTTTTCGTAGATGGACTTGGGGAAAGGGTTGGGTTTCTGGAACACCATATTGATGCGCATGCGGATTTCGATCGGATCGACCTCCGAGTCGAGCAGGTTCAAATCATAGGGGTGCAGCCGGATCTCGCCCTCATAGCGATTGCCCGGGTAGAGGTCGTGCATGCGATTGAAACAGCGCAAGAGCGTGGTCTTGCCGCAGCCCGAAGGGCCTATCAGCGCGGTCACCTTCCGGTCTGGCACGGATAGATTTATGTTTTTAAGC
>JACQPG010000141.1 GCA_016207665.1 Elusimicrobiota bacterium
GCTGTATCTCGGACTCGATGATCTTGATGTGCTTCGATATCTTCCCGTCCGATTCTATGGCGGCCCCGAGCTTGGTCTTGATGAAATAGATCGAATTGTTGATCACGGCCAACGGATTCCTGATCTCGTGGCCGACCACCGACGCCATCTGTCCTATCGCCGCGAGCCTTTCCTTCTTGATCAGCTCATCCTGGGCGGCCTTGAGCTCCCGAGTCCTGGCCTCGACCCGCTTTTCCAGGAACTTGGTGAACTTCTCGAGCTCCTGCTTGGCGGTGATCAACTCCCCGGTCTTCTCCTTGAGCGACTCGCTCATGGATAGGAAGGTCTGGGCGAGCTCGCCGATCTCGTCGTTGGTCATGCGTATCTCGGGCAGATCGTCGAACTGGCCCTGGCCCAGGCGATAAGCCGCTTCCCGCAGCATCCTGATCGGCTGGGTGATATAGAGAGAAACGAATAGCGAAAGAAGTATGACCACGAGGAAAACCCAGATCAGGATCTTGAAGGTCTGCGCCTTCATCTCCCGCGCCGCGAGATAGGCGGTCTCGAGCGGCTGCTCCACGTATACGATCCAGTCCAGATCCTGCCTGACGTCGGCATAAGCCCCCAGCACTTGGCGGCCGTCGGGAAGGCTCATGATGCCCCCTCCCCTCTTTTCCTCGTGCGATAGCAACAACCTCAAAAGGCCTTCCTCCACCCTCGCGTTAGGCTTAAAGGCACCCAGGTTGGAATGGGCCAACAGGAATCCGTCCTCCTTGGACGCCACATAAGCCACGCTCTTGCCCGTAGCCGGGAATTCCATGGACAACATGGAGGAAAGGCCGTTGAGGCTGACCTTGGCGGCCAGGACGCCGGCGGCGCGGCCGCCGCCGCGATCGATGATGGGAACAGCGATGGTCATGGCGGGATAGAGGCCCTGGAAGCGCTCCAGCTTGCCCATGTACGTCCCTGTCAGTCCCTTCCGCACGTAATCCTCATCGCCCAGCCGCCGCAGCGGCGGATTCGCGGGCAGAAGCCGGCCTACTCGCACAAGCTCCGACCCGTCGGGCTTGATCACGGAGAGCTCGAGCAAGGCCAGGTGAACCTGCAGCACTCGATTGAGGGTCTGGGTCTGCCGGGAAGGTTCCATTGAGCGGAACTCCTCCACGCCGGCGGTCTCGCTGAGCACGTTCTTGAACGTGACCACGTACTTATGGACGGTATCCGCGAATCCCACGGCCAGAGACTCCTGCATGGCCTGGGTCTCCTTACGCAGAGCGTCTTGGGAGAGGTTGACCAGCTTGTAGCCGAGATAGCTCATCGGCCCCAGAGAAACGCCCAGGAAGCAACCGAGAAGCTTGTAGGAAAGCTTCCCTCGACTTACCGCTGTCATACCGCTCTGGAAGGTTAACAGGGAACTATTGCAGAACTATTGCCGCGAATTTAAGGATTTTTTCAAACCCTGCTGCGTGAAAGAAGCTGCTTGATCCGGACCGAAAGCTCGGCCAGGTCGAAAGGCTTGGTGATGTATTCATCGGCCCCGAGCTCGAAACCCTGTTTTTTCTCATCCGGAGAAAGGAATCGGCCGGTCATCATGATCAATATCGTCGAGCGCGATCGCCTTCTGAGCTCCTGGCAAATCTGGAAGCCCGAAGAGTCTGGCAATTGGATATCCATGATCACCACCTGCGGATCGATCTTGGCCGCCATGGTCAGCGCAGACTCCGCCGTGCCGGCCTGGTGGCATTCGAAACCGTCGAGCTCGAGCACCTCCGCGAGGCTTTCCCGCAAGTGTGCGTCGTCATCAATGACCAGCAGCTTGGGAAGCCGCGAATGCACCATATTACCTCCGAATCTCCGTTCCTGGAGGCACCAGCTTGTATCCGACACAGGGTATGGTCGTGATCAACTTGGCCGCCGGGCCCAGCTTCTCGCGCAACCGGCGGACATGCACGTCCACGGTGCGCGGCGAACCGAAATAGTTATAGCCCCAAACGCGCTCGATCAGATAGGGCCGGCTCAAAACGCGGTTTTGCGAGCTGAGAAACACGTATAACAGGTCCAGCTCCTTCGAGGTCAAGGGGACCTTCTTGCCGGCCACCAAGAGCGTGTAGCTGGTCAGGTTGAGCTCTATGGAACCCAGGCGTATCACATCCTCCTGGGCGTTAGGCTGAGTGCGCCTCATGACCGCCTTGATCCTGGCGACGCATTCGGCCACGTCCCAGTTCAAGGACAGGCATTCGTCGGCTCCAGCTTGGAAAAAGGCCAGACGAATGGACACGCGGTCGTTGGAGAGCGCTCCGGTGGTCGCGGGCTGCGCCTGGGCCTGGGTCGCGGCCCCCGCCTTTCGGGCGGCCGTCTCGGGTATCTTGGCGAAGAGAGCGTAGGCGGAGCGAGGATTGTTGTGGTTATTGGCGGAGACCGGGCTGTCGCTATGCTCCACCAGAGCCACGATGGGAAGCTGCCGCGAGGGTCCGCGGGCCCTCAGGGTCCGGACAAGGTTGAGCCCTTCCTCATCGACCAATCGCTGGCCGATCAAAAGCAGATCGCAACCCTTATGAGCCAACAGCCCGTGCACTTCCTTGCCTCGCTGGGCGACGGTGATGGAGATCCCGTTATTGCCCAAGGCTTCAAGCAGAACCGCGGCTCGGTTCGGATCGCGCGAGGCGTAAACGCCGTTGATTCTCATTATGAGAAGGCTCGGCTAGACCGCCGCCCCTTCTTCCTCCGCCTCGAAATCCAGGGTGAGGCCCCCCAGACCGGCTACTCCCGAGAAAAAGTTATACAGCACCGACAAGACCAGCACCAAGGCGTCCATCAAGACCATATAAAAGGCGGCGAAGATAAGAACCGAGACGCCTCTCATGATCGCGCTGAAATCGGCCACGCTGACGTTGGGCACGAGCACGAAGCTGGCGAACCCCCCGAATAGACCCAGGCTCAGCGTCACTGCCGAGACCAAGGGCTTGGTAGCGGCCAGGATGGCGCCGGCTACGACGACGCCCCCTAAGCCGGAAACCCAAGGATTTTTGAGCACAAACCCCACCAACCCCAACAAACCTCCCCCCACGATGCCGACGAGCACTCCTGGGTGTTTGATCCAGAATGGGTCGATGCGCTTGAGTCTGTAGCTCATTTTCTCTCCTTAAGGACTCCCTTAAGATTAACAATAGATGTAGTCGGGATGCAAGTCGTTTGAGGGGCGAAACGAAAGCTATAATCAGCCTGATGCTGCTGCTTCTGTCGCTCATCCTGGACCCTGGAGCCGCCGTCGGGGTCGACCTAGAGCCCGAGCCGGCTCCCTATGTCTGGACCCAGGAGAAACGGCATCCCGGCTTGAAAGGGCGCTATGAGATCAGGACCAAGGCCTCGTACAGGCTGAAGCTGCCCCCGGCCCTGAAACGGGAGAAGCGATTCTTCGAGCTCCGCGTCGCGGATCTCGAGGGACTGACGGTCTATCACCAGACATCATTCAAGGCCCTGGACCAGCTCCTTCTCGATCCCTCCACCGGCAGCTGGGTATCCGGCTCGCTCAATACCCCTGAGTTACGATTCACCAATCCGCAACGAGAGCCGGCCTTTTACACCCATATCGATCCGGTGAGCGGCATCATCAAGCCCGACGCCGAATTGCTGCTCAAGATCAAGACCCGGCCTCAGGCTCGAGCCGTTCTCCTTTCGCTTCACGAGCCGACCGACCAGTCCCAGCGTTACTCCCTCTTCCGCCGTCTGACCGGGCGTGGCGGCTATCTGGAGGATTACGAGCTCAAGCATCACAAAGGAAATTCCTACGACTTCGATCTGTTCCACGACGCGCTCATCGAGGTTCTTCGCGAGCGTTACCGGCTGCGCGTGGATCTCATGCTCTATGTCCTGGACCAGCCTCCAGGCTTCTCCGGACCGGAAAGGAATATCTACACCTGGGCCGTATTCTTCAACCGACGGTTGCTGGAAGGAGCGCTGATCGAACGCGTCTATTTCTGGCCCTTTTCCCAGGTCGAGTCGGCCGAGCCGGGCGTCAATGACTGGCTCTACGCGCCCGTGAGCTATGAGTTCTGGAGCTTCGCGCGTTCCCGTCCCGGGATAACCGAGGCCTTGCGCGCTCTGGGAGCCGGGGCCTCTGGAGGTCAAGGGCCGCCGAACCGCTAACCGGCCTTGGTCTTGGGAGGGGCGGCGGAGCGCGCGTGAGACCAGGCCGAGTCCTTGCTGGCCTGAGTGGAGTGCTTGGGCTCGAAGAGGATGAGAGTGCGCCGCAGTTCCCCCTCCTCCTCCAGATGCACGGCCTTGACATGGCAGGGCTCGCCGCGGAAGGTGGTGTCGGCCTCCACGATCTGATTGGGGCGGTCCAGGGCCACCCCCACCAGCCTGAGCACCTCCTGCTGCTGGCTGTCGATGACGTCGAGCAGATGCATCTTTCCGTCCTGGGTGGCGTTGCCGGCGATCGGGAAGTTGGTGTATAGGACGCTGTTGTCCTCGTCGACCACGATGGCCCGGTGGCTCTTGGAAACGATCGCCATGAGTATGGACTGCCACCAACGGGCCTCTGAGGCTCCCCTCTGTTTCTCCTTGACCTCGGCCGTGTCGATCTCGGTCTTGACCTTGGCCAGGAACAGGTTGAAGACGTTGGCCACGTCGCCGATCTCATCGGCTCGCAGGGGGAATTTCAGCTCCAGGGTCTTGAAGGAGATGCCTTCGACCGCGTCCCTGAGCCCCAGCAATGGGTTGATCACGAACTGATGGAGGAAGAAATAGAGCGGTATCCCGAGCAGCAGAAGCACGCCGATCGCGCCGATCGCGTATTTGCGCATCGCCCGGTTGATCACCTTGACCACTCCCTCGCGCGTCACCTGCAGGTTGAGCACGCCCAGCTTGTCGCCGCGCAGGGACAGCGGAATGGCGATGTCATAGAGCGGCATGTTGGGAACGGGCAGTATGATCGGGGACTTGGCGAACCAGGCCTGCTCGATCGAATCGGTCGGAAGCTGCACCTCCTTGGTGAACTGCTCGAAGGTCCACGTCAGATATTTGGGATCCTTGAACCATCGCACCTCGCCGTATTTGTTGAGGTAGAGAAGAGCGGCCACCCTCTCATCCTTGGCGACCTTATCGATGGTGGTGAACTCCTCCATCGTGATCACGCTCTGATTGCGCGAAAGGCCGTTGATCAGGGTCGGCGCGTAGAGCCGGACCATGTCGACGACTTCCTGCTTGAGCTTCTCGTCGAAGGTCCATTTGAAAAGGTTGTAATAGAAGATCCCCCCCAGGAACATGGCGTAGAGGCCGATGGCCGAGAACCACAGGAACCACTTGACCGATAATCTCATGGGACCGGGCTACTGGCCTCCATAGAGCTTCTCGATCCGTTCGAGTCCCGCCTGAGCGTCGGAGTTGGATGGGTCCAGCTGTCTGGCCAGAGTCCACTCCTCCCGGGCCTTCTCATAGTCGCCCTTCTGGAAGAAGATCACGCCGGAGATATAATGCTGCTCGGATTGGCGCCGGGCATCCTCGGAGACGAGCGGGGCGCCGCTCTTGGCTCCCTCGGCCGCGCGAGTGGCCGCGGTCTTGGCGTCCGCCTCGGCCTTGGCTTGGGCCTCCGCCTTGGCCTCCGACTCCTTGCGGGCCTGCTCTTCCCTCTGCTTGGCCAGCTCGGCGGCCTTCCTCCGCGCCGCGTCCTCGCGCTTCATCTGCTCCTTGGCTCGCGCGATCAGCTGCTCCGCCGCCTTGGGGTCATAACCATAACTGACGGCCAGCTTCCACTCCTTGATCGACTCCTCGTAGCGCCGGCTCTCATAAAGCTGCCGGCCCGCGACCACGTGCTGGTTGGCCATCTCGGAGCGTATCTCGGCCTGGAGCTTCTGGGCCTTGCTGTTGCCGGGCCCCGTTTCGAGCACCTGATCGAGCATTTTCAGCGACTCGAGCGTTTGTCCTTGGCTATAGAGGGCCAGCGCCGCCTGCAATTTGTCGTTGGCCTCCTGCTCTCGCGCCTCGGCCTCCACCCTGGCGATGGTCTGCACCAGCCGCGGATATTTGGGATTGAGTACCAAGGCGGAATACCACTGATCCAGGGCGTCCTTCGTCCTTCGCTCGCGATACGCCTTCTGCCCCTTTCGGAAATGCGAGTCCGCCAGCTCATGGCGGGCCTTGCGCAGCCAATATTTCGCCTTGAGGTTCTCCGGCGAGAGCTTGGTGGCCTCCTCGAGCTTTCCCACCGCCTCGACCAGGCGCCCCTGGCGATAATAGACCATGCCCTCCTCGAACTTATCCTCCACCAGCTTGCGCTCGGAGAGCCTAGGCTTCTTCGAGCCCTTGAGCTCGATGGAAGCCCTCTGGAGTATCGAGGCGTCCTCGTAGGCCGGATCGATGGCGAGTATCTTCGCGGTCAGTTCCCGCGCGCCCTCGAATTCCCCCTTGCGATAAAGATCGAAGGCGTTCTCGTAGACGCCTCTCAGCGTCTTGCGCGTGATCTTGGCCTTCTCCAGCTGTATGGCATAGATCACCTTTTTCTTGTCCTCCTCGGCCACGGTCCCCAAATTGACCTTCGACATGTCGAGGAAAAGGGCCTCCGTGTCCTTGCCCTTGGGGGGCTCGGACCACGCCGAGGCCGCGAGCAACGCCAGCGCCAATATCTTCATGCTAGAACCCGAGACCCCCGGTCATCAAGGACTTCATCATGGGGGCCAGCATCATGATGAATACGGTGGGAAAGATGAAAATGAAAAGAGGGAAGAGCATCTTGGTCGATGCCTGGGCCGCGAGCTTTTCCGCCTTATTGAGCCGCCTAAAGCGCATGTCCGAGGCGTAATTGCGCAGCAAGTCGACGAGGCTGGTTCCCAGCTCGTCGGATTGGATGATGAGGCCGACGAACGATCGTATCTCCTGCAGCCCGGTGCGCATGGCGAAGCGGCGCAGGGCGTCCCTGCGGGTATAGCCCAGCGATATCTCGCCGAGCGTCTTCTCCATCTCGTTCTCGAGCTCGCCCTTGATCCTGCTGCTCTTGATGATGCGGTCGAAGGCGGACATATAGTCAAGGCCGGCCTCGATGGTCAGCGCCGCCAGATCTACCATGGTCGGGAACTGGCGCATGATCTCGGTCTGCCGGGATCTAATCTGCCGATTGAAGATCATGTCGGGCAGGAAAAACGCGGTCAGGCCGAAAAGCGACAGGGCCGGCGAGTCCGTTAGGAGAAAGATCATGATCATCGCGAGCACGGCCATGAGCTCCTTCATGTGGAGCATCTGAAGGGGCGTCGGATTGAGGGGCCGGCCGAGCATGGTGTGTATCTCCTCCAGCCGCGTATCCAGGCGGAGGGCACGGATGAGGAAGAGGTCCAACCGGTCGAGGAATCCGCCTTTGGGATTGAGGCTGGAGAAAGCCGTGGCCAGGCCCAGCTCCTTCTTGGCCAGCTTGGTCAAATCCGTTCCCGTGTCCGGCGAGCTGCGCAAGAGCCTCTCGACAGCCACATAGGCGCCGACCGAACCTATCACCGCAAGCAGGAAAAAGAAATAGGCGACGGGCCCGAAAAGCGCGGCGCTGGGGACCAGGGCGCTCATACGTGGATGTCTCCGAGTTTATTGACGATCTTCATGCCGATGGCGATCCAGATCGTGCAGAAGACAAGGACCATCACGCCCAACCAGCTGAAATAGAAGTCTCTCATGGGTCCGGGCTGGAACACGAACATGATGATCAGCATCACCCACGGCATGATGCCGACGACGATGGACTGTATCTTCTGCTGCGCGGTCAAGGCCGCGGTCTTCTCCACCAGCTTGGATTCCTCGCGGATGTTCTCCACGATGCGGTCGAATATCTTGGTCAGGTTGCCGCCGGCCGTTCTCTGGATGACCACCGCCTTGATCATGTAGGAAAGAAGACGGCTCTGCACCCTCTCCTCCATGCCTTCCAAAGCCTTGTCGATGCTGGTGCCGAGCTGGTAATTCTTGAGCACCAGCCCGAACTCCTCGGAGATCGGGGGCTGGAGGTCCCTTTGGACCAGATCCACGCACTGGACTAGATCGATGCCGGATTTGAGGCCGTTGGACATCAAGATCATGGCGTCCATGAGCTGAGCCTCGCATTTCATGCCTCGGCGAAAGCGGATATTGCGCAGCAGCCAGCCCGGGAGTATGAGGCCGGCATAAAGGCCGAAAAACATGAAGATGAGCATGCCGAAGGGATCGAATGTGAGCAGCCCGATGAGAAAGCCTAGGACGATCGGGGCTCCCACGATGTGGTTGATCTTGACCGTCAGGAATTGCCGCTCGTATTCATGGGCCCATTCCTTGGCCTTGACCTTGTATTTTTCCCAAGCCTGGGTGATCTTGTCCTCGTTGAGAGTTCCCACCAGCCAACCGGCCGCGAATATAAAGGCCACGCCGATGAGCTTGATCAGATAGGGCAAGGCCAGAGAGCCGCGCTTGCCGTCTTCCGGGGGGCTATAGCCCCTTGGAGGCGCGTTCACCGCGTAAAAGGCCGAGTTGGTCAGGGCCGCGATGGCGAGAGTGGCTTCCCGATAACGCTGCACGTCCCCCGAGACAAGGGCGTCCAGGAGGCTGTCCATCTCCTTGACGATCAGATCAAAGCTGGCCATCACGGCGCGTCCCCGGCCGCCTAGCGAGGAGCCCAGGCGGGCGCGATAAAGCCGGTCCAGGGACATCTGGAAACGCACTCGATTATCCTCGAAATCGCGCACCAAGGCGTAGGGCGACATGAGCTGCCCGCCGTCGGAAGGACCCAGCGTCTTGCGCGTCAGCTCGAAAAACTCGTAAAGCACCGAGGCGGGAGCTTGCCAGAGCTGCGCCTCGTTGAGCACGCCCTCCTCGGGATCCTGCCATACCGGCCTCTTGAGCATGGCCTCCAGGTTCTTGTCCACCCACTCGGGAACGGGAAGGCTCGGATCGCGGTCCCTTTTGAAATAGTGATAGAACTTCTGCGCCCGCGTCTCGGCCCCCTCCTTATCAAGCATGAACTTGACCTCGGCGGGTTTGAATAGCTGGGCTCCGGCCGGCGGCGCGGCCAGGGACAAGAGCACGACGGCGGACGCGATCGCCCTCACGGCTTCCTCATGGGAGGCGGGGCGGGGGAGACGGGTTTGGCCGGGCTTCCTTCCTTCACGTCCCGATAGATGGTCGGAGCCACGGAGAGACCTTTGAGCCGGAACTCGTCGTGGAAGGTCGGGACATAACCCATGCCCGTGAAATAACCCATGGTCTGGCCCTCGGGCGTCATCCCGGTCTGGTTGAAGCGGAAAATATCCCGGGTCAAGACCTTAAGCCCGTCGCGCCCCGTCACCTCGGTCACGTAGGTCACCCGGCGTTTCCCATCGGAAGAGCGGGTCAGCTGGATGAAAAGGTGCACGGCGCTCGAGATCATATCCACCAGCACGCTCATCGGCAAATCGGTGCCGGCCATCAAGCACATGGCCGAAAGCCTCGATATCGCGTCGGAAGGGGAGTTGGCGTGTATCGTGGACAAAGACCCCTCGTGGCCCGTGTTCTTGGCCTGGAGCATGTCCAGGGCCTCCGCGCCGCGGCACTCGCCGACCACGATGCGATCGGGGCGCATGCGCAAGCAATTGCGCACCAGCTCCCGGATCGACACCTCGCCCTTGCCCTCGATGTTGGCGGGCCTGCTTTCCAACCGCACCCAGTGCTCCTGCTGCAGCTTGAGCTCGGCCGTGTCCTCGACCGTGATGATGCGCTCGTCCTCGGGGATATAGTTCGAGAGCATGTTCAAGAACGTGGTCTTTCCGCTGCCGGTGCCGCCCGAGATCAATATGTTCTTGCGCAGAAGGACGCAGGCCCGCAAGAACTCGATCATCTCTTGGTTGGCGCTGCCGAAGCCGACCAGCTGCTTGGCGGTGTAGGGCTTGGCCGAGAAGCGGCGTATGGTCAGGGTCGGACCCGAGACGGCCAGCGGGGCGATGATGGCGTTGACGCGCGAGCCGTCCTTGAGCCGGGCGTCCACCAGAGGGACCGACTCGTCGACGCGCCGGCCGATGGGAGCGACGATGCGTTTGATCACCTGGATGACTTGATCATCGCTGCGAAAGCGTATGGGCAGGAGCACCAGCTTGCCGGAGCGCTCGATATAGATCTTCTCGCAGCCGTTGACCATGATTTCGTTGATCGAAGGGTCTCGCATCAGGGCCTGCAAGGGACCCAGGCCCAGTATCTCATCGACCAACTCGGTGATGAACTGCTCCCTCTGGCCACGCGACAGCGGCAGCTGCCGCTCCTTCTGCAATAGGTTCTCGATGATCTGGGAGACCTTGGTCCTATTCTCCTCGCTCTGGGCCTGCTCGTCGGAGATCCGGATGCGCTCGGTCTCCATGGCGGCGACCACCATCTTGTGCATCTTCTGCTTGAGATCGTCCCAGAACTCCGGCACATCGCCCGTCAACCCGGGCAGAAAGCTCCTTGCTTGAGAGCTCTCGGGCGCGGCGGATGCGCCCGAAGGTTTCCAAAGGAAATCCGCGGCCTGGGTGAACTCCTCGGCCGTCATATGGCTCTCCCAATGCTTGACCGTCGGGGTGAGCTCCATGGTGCGGCCGAGCAGGCCGCGCAGAGCCTTGACCCAGTCGCTCTGCATGGACTCGACCACCAGTATTTTTTGGGTGTTGGCGTACTCCGGGATCAAGTCCTCCCACGGCATGTAGGCGAGCACGGATTTATTGATCGTGTTGAAGAAGCGATCGACCTCTCGAGGCGCCAGGGCGCCGGGCAGATTGGCCTGATTGACCACCACCTCGAACTTCTCGAGCGGGAAATGAAGTCCCTTGATCTCGGAGAACAGGGAGTAGGTGGCCTCCAATTGGGAGCGCTGCGGCAGGCAGACCCAGTACACGAGATCGGCCAGGTCGAAAGAGAAGACCTGCATGGGGAAATAGGGGTCCACGTCCAGGAACAGATCATAGCTCTCGGCCAGCGAGCTCAGTATCTTGACGATGACCTGCGGGGTCAGCGAGAAGATCTCGTTGCGGCGGGCCGCCAAGGGCAACAGACCCACGCCCCAGGGCGTGATCGGGATGCGGCCGCGCAGAAGGCGGCTCAAGCTCGAGGGGTTCTCGTGGACAGTCTGAGAAAGGCTGGCCAAGGTCGGGGGATTGAGGCCCAAAGGAAAAGCCAGGTCGTTGCGGCAGAGCGGATCCATGTGGACGATGATGACCTTCCGGTTCTGGCTTCCGGCCCAGGCCAGCGCCAGATTCAGGGCGGTCGTGCTCTTGCCGACCCCCTCCTTCGGCCCCGTAAAGACGAGGACCCGTCCGGGCTCCCGGACGGTCCTCTGCGTCTGCGCGTCCTTGGTGTCCGCCATAATCCGTCGGGCTATTTGACGATTTCCATCGTGATGAAGAGAAAGAGCGATTTCTGTTCCTCCACGATGTCCGTCTTGGTGAAGAGCCAGCCGAGTATCGGTATATGACCCAGGAAGGGCACCCGGGTCTTATTGATGTTCTTGGTGCTGGACTTGAGGCCGCCGATAACCAAGGTCTCTCCGCTCTTGATCTCGACCGCGGTCTGGATCTGTCGCGTGACGATGGATGGGACGGAGGTGCCTCCCACCTGCACGGGTTTGGAGAAATCGGGGTTCGACACCTCGAGCTGGAACTCGGCCCGGATCGTGTCCTTCTTGTTGGGATTGATCACCGGGACTATGTTCAAAATGGTCGCTATCTTCTTGAAGTCGGCCGTGCAGCCCTGGTTGTTGCAGGACGGATAGGGCTGCTCGCCGCCGACGACGAAATTCGCTTGCGCGTTGGCCTGCACGATCACCTTGGGATTGGAAAGGAGCTGGGCCTTGCCCTCGGTCTCGAGCATGCGCAGCGAGGTCTGCAGAGCGGTCTGGCGCGCGAAATCGCCGATCTGATAGATGCCCGGTATCTGTTTCTCGGCGAACCCGATGCCCGTCTGGAAAGGGCCCCAGACGAAGCCCACGTCGCGCTGCAGGGAGCCGGATATCTCCACGATATCGGCCGAGATCGCGATCAGCGAGTCCTCGGGCTGGGCGAAAGCGGGGCCCGCCCACAAAGCGGAGAGCAGGATACCTGCCGATAGCCGCGAAGCCCAAGTCGCTGTTTTCCTTTTCATTCTATTTGAATAGCTTCCTGAAGCTCGCCATCTCCATCGGATGCATCTCGACGTCGCCGAGACCGCGCACCACCACGCTGATGTCGCCCTGCTTCATGGACAGGGCCAGGTATTGCGCCTCGTTCGGGTTCAAGGCCAGGCTGAGCATGGCCTTTTCCGAGAAGGCGGCGGTGCGGTCGTCGCGATCGGTCTTTTCCTTGACCTGCTTGGCGGTCATGCCCTGCCCCAGATTGGTGCCCACCGCGATCACCAGCACGTTCTGCAAAATGGTGGCGGTGACCTTCTCCTTCCGGTTGTCGGCCATCAAGGCGTCGAAAGTGACCAGCACGTCCACTCGATCGCCCGGCTTGACCAGCTGCTTGAGCTCGGACTCCACGGGGATGATCGCCCCGCGATAGCCCGGAGGCACCTTGACGCTCAGCCCCGCCTCCGGAGACAGGGAGATCAACGCCGACTGGGTGATCTGATTTCCCTTGGGGATGCGCACCCTCGTCACGAGGTTGTTGAGCATCTTGATATCCGAAGGCGTCTTCACCTCGAAAGCGTCCTGCTGCATGAACTTGCGCGGCATGGCGGTCTTCTCGAGCATCTCTTCCTTGATCGGGATGCGCTCGGGTATGTCGACCCGCGCCACCAGCACCTCGCCCGACTCCAGGGATTTGGTCAGCGCCGCCTCCTTCGAGGTCAAAAACCACATATAGAAGAGCGCCGCTACCATCGCCAGAAGCATCGGCACCAACACGCCTTTCTTTTCCATGTTTAGCTCTGCAGCGGACGCTCGATCGGCATCCGCACGGTCGTCGAAATGACCCGTCGGCCGCTTCCCCTTGGGCGGGCCAACAGGATGCTGCTGATCGGGAAGATCAATTGCAACCGATAGCTTCCCGTCACCACCAGGTCGCTGTTACGCACGCGCGCCTGGGGATCCTCGAAGGGATGCTGTTCGATCTCCGAGGAGACGAACGCCCGGCCATCCCTGATGATGGTGTTCATGATGCGTTGCATCTCGTAATTGACGTCCACCGGATCTCCGCCCGCGGCGGGAGTCGAGAGCAACGCTCCCACTCGGGCCACCTCATAGGTCGAGTGATTGAGCACGATCATCCAGAAGGAGATATAGCCCAACTCCATGATCGTGAAGACGATGGTCAGGAACACGGGCAATATGAGCAGCATCTCGACCACGACCTGACCCGGTCTCGATGCTCGCAGCCTCCCGATGACGCGCCTGGACATAGTTCACCCTGGTTCCGTCCTCCGCCTCCCTCCCTGCCCTCAGCCGCCGCCCAGATTGCCGGCCGCGCCGGTGATCATGCCGCGGATCTGATCAAAGAGCTGGGGCATGTAATTCTTCATCAGCCTGCCGGCGATCAACAGCACGCCCACGATCACCGTCAGCATCAACAGATACTCCACCGTGTTCTGGCCCTTGCGATCCTTGGTCAGAGTCGCCCGCACCCTCTCCATCATCTTCTTCATTCGATCCTCCTAACGTATGGGATACGACATCAAAATGGCTATGGCGGCCTTGGTGAACAGCTCCTTGAGCTGACCCTGAAGGAAGCCGAACATCGAGAAAAACAGCATGAACAGGATCAAGGTCGTGAGCAGGTATTCCACCGTTGTCTGCCCTAGGCAGCAACGCATTTCCTGATGCTGCCCAGGACCGCTCGCTACCGCTCGCAGCCCTCGCTGATCAAGCACGCTCGTCATCAGAATTTCACCTTCAAGGAAAATTGATCGACCGTGCCGAGCGCCCCGAAGGGCACGAAGGCGTAGTCCAAGCCCACGCCGTAGCCGAAAGCCTGCGAGGTATAGAGCCCGAAGCCGAAGGACAGCCCGCTGGCCCGCTCGAGCCGCAGGCTCTTGAGCTGTCCGCTGTCGCTCTGGCCCAAGGTGTCGGAGTTGAAATAGCCCATGCGGAAGGTGAGCTGGCCGACCTCCAAATATTCCTCGGGAACCTGGAACTCGCCGCCTACGCCGATGCGCGCCGAATTGTCCGCCGGCTTGCTGATCTCGAGAGCCAGGGTGATGAAGTCTCCCCAACGATAGGCGGCTCCGCCGCGGGTGACCGAGGCCACCTCGGAGAGGCTGGCGCCGAAATTCATAATGGCGAAGCCGAGGGACAGCGAATGATTGGGCTTGACCAAAAAGCCGATGTCGCCGACCATGGTGTCATGGATGGCCCCGGCGTTGTCCTCGTGGACCAGCTTCATGCCTCCGCCCAGGAACAGCTTCTCGTACCAGAACGAGCGTGCGATGGCGAGTGTCCCGAACCCATCCCGCACGCGCACCTCGCTGCTGGCCTGCGGCACGCCGGCGGAGTCCCGCGCGTCGAAACCGTCGGCCGCGATATAGGCCAAGTTGGCCCCCCACACCGTGCGCCCCATGGGATGGGCGTAGGCCAGATACAGCGGGGTGTCGAGATCCTGCACATGCCTCAAATAGGAGTAGCCCAACTCCTTTTGCTGCGTGACCCCCAGGCCCGCCGGGTTGTAGATCATCGAGTCGGAGCCCTCGGCCAAGGCCACGTAAGACCGGCCCAGGGCCATGGCCCGCGCCGAGCCTTGGCCCAGCTTCAGGAAGGCCGCTCCACCCGTGCCGGCGGCCGGGTCGATGGCCAGCGCCAGCGACGCCGCCGCGAAAAAGAGCGCCAGCGCCAACGCCGCCGCCCGGAGCCGCGAGATCATGGGATAAGCACCTTCTTGACCGTCTGCAAGATGTTCTTTCCGCCGAAGGTCTCCTCGACCCTGACGACGGCGTAATAGATGCCGCGGGCCACTCCACGCCCGGACTGGTTGGTCTTATTCCAAACGAAGGTCACGGGGCTGGCCGAGAAGCTCGGCGCCTGCTCGCCGAAATCCTTTTGGATCACCAGGTCTCCGGCTATGTTGTAGATCCTCAATATCACGCGAGCCTGAAAGGGCGTGAATATGGAAAAGGTGGCCGTGGGGCCGGTCACGGGGTTGGGATAGGCGAAGGTGTTGCGCTCGAAGTCGCCGGCGGGATCGAGCGACGCGTTGCGCACCACCGGTATCTCGTCCAGCGGCCGGTCCAGGGACAAGGCGCTGGGGTTGAGCACGTTGCCGGTCAAGCTGTCGATGGCGTTGATATCGGTCGAGCCCACGATCTTGAACTTGTAGCTGCCGTCCTGCACCAGGCTCAAGCGCAGGTCCGTCCCGTCCCAGACGTCCTCGATCTGGGTGCGCGCCGGCTTGACCCCCACGATCCTCTTGACCAGGGAGACGGATTCGGGCGTGGTCGGATTTCCCACGATGTCGAAGGAGGTCCCGGGCTTGTAGATCTTGATGGCCACCTTCATGGGCTCGGAGACCTGGTAAAAGATGGATGCGGCCCGCGTGTCCGAACGCAAGGGAGTCACGGCGACGTCGTAGATGCGGAGCGGATCGAAGGAGATGGTCACCTGCGCCGTGGATCCCGACGAAAGCTGCGAGGCCAGATCCGAGGCCACCGCGCGGATCAGATAAAAGCCCGGCGGCGGGAAGTTTCCGAACTCATCGCGGCCGTCCCAAACGTCGCGCAGCAGAACGTTATTCTCCCGGAAGGCGCCCGAGGCCACGGTGCGGACCACGGCGGGCGGGATGACGGTGTTGAGCACTTGTATGGTCACCGAGGACTGCCGGGTCAAGGAATAGCTGATAGTGAAGGGCGGCAGCGAGGTCACCGTCTCGCTGGAGTTGAAGAGGTCCGGAACGTCGGGCTCCACGACGAAATTGGTGAAGATGATCGCGCCGCGCTGGACGGTGATGTTTCCGATGACCCTATCGGTGGCGAAATGGCGGGGCGTCGTGGTCGACTCCGCGGTCAAGGTGAACAAGTAGGGGCCGTCAGGCACCATCAGCCCGTTGACGTCCCGGCCGTCCCAAAACTCGGTGATGCGCAGCCGGCCGGCCCTCATGCCCCGGATCGCATGAACCGGGGAGACGGCGCCCCCTCCGGGAGCGATGATCTGGGAACAGGAGCCCGGCGCGATGCTGCCGCAGGGAGGCCAGGTGGAGGTGCTGCCGGTGATCACGGTTCCCGGGGGATAGATATTGATGCCGACGCTCATGGTCTGCGACAACTGATAGCTGATCAAGGCGACGTCGGAGGCGCCGTTGAGCAAGGGCGTGGTCTGCACGTCCGTGATGCGGAAGAGGTTTACCGGGAAAAGCACCGTGGTCGTCGTCACCTTGTGGCGGAAGGTCGGATCGGCCGCGGTCAACTGGGCCAGATAGGTTCCGGACGAGACGGTCATGCCATCGTCGCCGATCGGCTCGTCCCAGCGCTCGAGATTGCCGAAATTGCCGGGCCTTTGCTCGTTGGCGACCAGAGTCTTGACCAGCCTTTGACCCGTGGCGTCGAATATCTTGAAATTGACCACGGCTTCTCGAGACAGGGAATACCGGAAGAAGAACGGGTTGAGGCCGGCCACGGAGGGGCTCGAGCCCACCACGGAGGAGGCCGGGGCGATCTGGCTGATGCCGACGAAGCCCCTGATCACGGGCAGGAAACCGCTCTTGGCCTGCGAGGTCCAGATCCTCCTGTCGTTGGCGTTGGCTCTAAAAGGATAGCCGTTCTGGGTGGGCAGCGCGGCATAGATCACGAAGACATAATCCCCGTCCTCCAGGAGCTGGCCGTCCGCGTCTCGCCCGTCCCAAAAGGAGATCACCCTCGTCCGCGAGTTCTTCTGCTCGACGATCCTCTTGACC
Source organism: Elusimicrobiota bacterium (assembly GCA_016207665.1). Lineage (GTDB taxonomy): Bacteria > Elusimicrobiota > Elusimicrobia > UBA1565 > UBA9628 > JACQPG01. Next base: position 16,776 of record JACQPG010000141.1, read on the forward strand.
GGAGTGATGCCGCTGCCCACGCCGGCGGGACAGCTTCCGAGAGCGGGACGAAAGTCCTTCGGAGGGCGGGCCTCGAAGCCGGCCGCGGTATCGTCCAGAAGGGCGTTATTGACCTGATTGAGAGGATTGACCACGTTATTGCCGGGGCCGGAGGGGCAGAATTGGGTCCCAGGCGGATAGATGTCGACATAGACCGTGGCCGGCTCGGTCAGGACATAGTCGAGCACGGCCAGGGACGTCGAGCCCTCCACCAAGGGCTGCACCCGTATGTCCGTGATTTGCAAGGGATCAAGGCCGATCTGCCGGACCACGGCCGTCGAAAAATCGGGACCGTAGGAGTCGGAGACCGCGGACTGCAGGTTCAAGAGATAAACGCCCGGGGCCAGGAGGTCCCCGTTGTCGGCCCGCCCGTTCCAGGAATCGCCGTTGGTGAGGCTGCCGTTGGGAACGCCTTCCCCCACTCGCGGCAGGCCAGGAACGAGACTGCGCACTAGGGAGAACGGAGAGGCGCTCTCGTTGATGGTCATGAACATGGTCGCGTCCTTGGACAGCCGATAAGAGATGTTGAAAGGCTGCCCCGCCACCGGCGTCACGTTGCCTATGAGGCTCGGAGAGGAACGCACCACGTGGATATTGTTGACGTCGACCACGATCGGCCTTTGCGAAACGATGGTGTTGTTGGAGTCCCGGGTCGAGCCCGAGGGATAGGCGCGGGTCTGGCTGATGACGATGTTTCCGCTGGCTCCGATCTGATTGGTCTTGACCGTGACCCTGAACCCGAATTGCCCGTTGGTCTTGCCGAATTCGCCTTGTATGTTGACGGATCCGTCCCATAGCGTGCAGAAGGGCCCTAGCGGGCCGGAGACATCGCTGTTGGTCTGGGCTTGGATGATCCCGGGAGCGTCGACGAAAAAAGTCCTCAAGGGAGGCGTGGAGGCCGGGTCGAGCGGATTGGCGCCGTCAGACCATTTGAACACCTCGAAGCTCAACTCGTCGATCGCCACGGTGGTGCTGGTGTCGTTGGAGTAGCCGACGGAAGCGCACAGGAACACGTCGCTGTTGCAATAGTTGGCCGAGCTGGTGCCGACCCCGAAACTAGAGGCCGGCAGGGAAGCGCATGCGCCGGTGTCATCGGAGCGGTCGAACTCGATATGCGGCTCGTTCGAGATATTTCCGAAGCTCACCGGGTCGTCTCCCAGGCAGTTGCCGCAGAATCCGCCGCCTGACCCCGGGCAGGTCGGGGTCGAGCCTCCCGGAGGAGTGCAGTTGGGATTGGCCGCTCCGGCTGCCACGGTGCAGCTGGTGCCGTTCGAGGCCGCGCATTTGACGCTGTTGGGAAGCGGCGGACAAAGGAATTGCAGCGCCCCGGAAAGGGATTGCCGGACTATGCAACTCGAATTGCGCTGATGGACGAAGGCGGTCTCGATGAAGACCTGAACGGCTGCCGCCGGACGACCCAGGAAAGGAAGCGCGAAAAAGGCGGAAAATACCGCCCATAAAAGGCGCTGCCGGATCGCGATCCCCATAGCCATGCCTGAAAGAAGTCTAAAGGAATACAGTTGCGTCATTATTAAGGGAACATTAAAAGATTGTTAAAAAATCTTGATACTGCGGTTTTTTTGGGGGGCGCCCCAAGCCTAGAACCGGTATTGGATGATGGCATAGCCGCTGCGACGAGCCTGCGGCCCCACCAAAGCCCAAAGCCTTCGCTTGGAACGCTCCCGGCCTCCCGTGACAGCCATTCCTATTATGGGCTCATTGAGCTCATAGGCCGCCTGAAAGACCAGGGTATCGGAAACGAGGAGGAACACCAGGAGCCTGCGGCCCCTCGAGTCATAGGCCCAAAGTTCCTTGCCATACCAGGCCATGGCCGTGGCCACCAGGGGCCGGTCAACCGCTACGGCCGTGAACAAGCCTTCGTCGGCTCCGTGGCGATAAAGGCTCTGATTGGCGGCGTCGAAAGACCAGAGGTTTTGGCCGTCGAAAGCCAACGCCGTGGGCGCCGGCCCAGGCGCGGCCATGGAACCAAGCACTTTCTCGGGTTCGGCGGGATCATGCCGCAGCAGCCGGGCCCCGGCCGCGTCTGCGCTCCAGAGGCGCTCGGGACTGAAGGCCAAGGCGCTGGGCCGAAAAGGGACCGAAGGCACGCGTATCGAGCGCAGCACGCGCAGATCCTCCGGGTTGATGGCGACGACATACCCGGACCACTCCGAGGCCCAGAGCAGCTTGCCGTCCGCCGACAAAGCCGTGGGATTATTGAGCTCCAGAGCCCGGGCGGAGACCGGCCGGAAATGATAGCGGCTGAAATAGCGATAGGCGGGCCATGCCATGGCCAGGGCCGCCACCAGCAGGGCCGCCGGAGCGATCCAGCGCCCCCGTCGGCGCAAAGCCGCGGGCGGCAGGGGCGGCACAGAGGCCTTGCGCGCCAGCTCCGAGACCTTGGTCGATGTCTCGGAGGACTCGCGCAAGACGTGGGTCATCTGCTCGGCGAACTTGAGCTGATCCTGCTCCTTGGCCTTGAGCTCGGCGTGCCACGCCTCTCGCTCCTTGCGGAGCTTCTCCTCCCATGAGGAGAATTCCGTTCTTTGCGTCTCCCAGGTGGAACGCTCCCGGTCCCAGAGCTCCCGCCACTGGGACCGTTCCTCCTCCCATATCTTGGAAAGCTCATGGAAATGCTTCTCCAGCTCCTCGACCTTCTTTAGCGCGCGCTCCCGCTCCTTCTCCGCGTCGCCCCGGATCTGCCGCTCGCGCAGCAGCTCGGCCAGCGTCTTTTCCAGGGCGTTCTTGGCCTCTTTGAGGCTGTCCGACAGCCGCCTGGACTCGTCGGCGGAACGGCCGGAGTCCTCCTGATGCCGGGAGGCGGTGGCCTGCAGCTCATGGAGATCCAGGAGGTACTGCTGCTCCCGCTTCTCCCATTGCCGCTGCTCCTCCTTCCAACGGGCCGACTCCGCGGCCAGGCGCTGACGATACTGCTCCAGCACCGCCTTGATGTCGCGCAGCTCCTGCTGATGCTGCTCCCGCTCGGCCTTCAGGGCCTCAAACGAGGTCTCAAGCCGGGACTGCACGTCCAGGCCTTCGCTCAATATCTTCTCCTCATCGGCGCGGACCCGCTCGCGCAAGACGCGGATCTCCTGCTCGAGCAAGGCCTGCCTCTCCTGGGAGGATCTCAAGGCCTTTTCCTTGGCCTCGAGCAGCTCGCTCCAATACCGGCTCTCATGCTTGTGCTGCCTCTTGATGAGCGAGACCGCTTCCCAGGCCAGCTCCGGCCCCGCGGGGCCGGAGGGAGGCATTGAGAACTCCGAGAGCTCCGGCTGGGATGACGCGGAAGAGGATAGCTTCGACCAGAGACGGCCTATCTCCTTCGACAGCTCCTCGGGATTATCAGACATAGATCCGTCCCCAGTTTAGCCCGGACGCGGCAATAATCAATATCCTCCCTGTTAAAATCATCGCGCCTTGAGAAGCCTCATAAGCTCCTGATTCGGCTCGCTCAGATCCACCCCTTCATCCTTGTACTTGCGCAGCAATCGACGCACCTGGTCCTCGAGCACGCTGTCAGCCGCACCCTCAAGCTTGAACTTATTGTAGGCCGCCCAGTCCTGCTGAAAGAGGGAAGACTGGCTCTTCTCGGCCAGTTTTTGCGACTCCGCCTGCACCCGCTTAAGCTCCTCCGCCGCCTGGCGCTGCCTTTCCTGGAGTATCTTCATCTTTTCGCGCGTCTCCGACTCCGAGGCCGCCTTATCCGCCAGACGCGAGCGGAGCTCCTCGGTCTGGGCGCGCAAGGCCTTGAGCTCCTCCGCCAACTTCCATTGGCGAAGCTCGGCCGATTCCAGGGCCTTGGTGAGGTCGCGGCGCGTGCGCATCTCCTCGGCGAGGACCTTCTCGTATTCCATCTCCGGATCGCTCTGCCCGAAACGGTAGGACAGGGCGATCGCGTGGGAAAAGCGGGTGGCGCCCGTCATCGGCGCCCCCATGGCGTAGTCGAACTCCCCGCCCATCATCTTCCAAGCCGCTCCCCAGGAGAAGCTCTTATCCCGGTTGCCCAGGCTCAGGCCGACCCTCCCCGCGATCGAACCCCAACGCGGCGTGGGCCACCAGCGCTCAAGACCCGTTGCGAGCCTCAGCACCGATCCCCGGGCGCCGGAAGGCTCGCTCTTGGTCAGATCCATGGCGAAGAGAAAACCGCGCAATTGTTCCGCCACGCCGAGCTTCAGGGTGATGGGCGCGCGCGACTTCTCCGATCCCTCGCCGAACATGGGCCGGTTGAGATTGAGCACGGCCAAACCGACCCGGAGATGATCCCTGAATCGCCCGCCGACGCCGAGATCGAGCGCCGCCTTGCCCGCGGCCCCGCCTCGCTTGAGCCACTTAAGCGAAGCTCCCGAGTCCACCACGCCGTTTTCAAGCTCATAGAGCCCGCGGCTGCCATAGGAGAAGTTGCTCGCCTTCTCCGCCGCCCCGCCCTGAGGCTCGGTATAGACATGTGAGAAGGCGGCGGCCCCGTTCATCGAATCTCGAAACAAGGGCAGGCCGCCCACGAAGGACATCCTTTCCTCGTTGACTTCGCCTACGGAGGTCCTGAAGAGGCGCAAATAATGAGTCCCCACGGCCGGACTGCGCAGCGAACCCAGCGAAGCGGGATTGGAGAATAGGGCCACTGGATCCCCGCCCACTGCCGTCAAAGCTCCGGCCAGGGCCAGGTCGCGGGGACTCTGCGCGGAGGATTCGAACGCGGCCTGGGCCGGATAAGCGACGGCCCACAGCCATACCCCCAACCCAATCGCCCGGCCTGCCCGGCGCGGAGCCCACGCCGGATGCACGACTACCGCCCCAGGGCCGCTCATGAGCCGAAATTGTAGCTGCCTAAAGGGCTTTTTCTATTAAGAAAATGTTATTGAACGCTGGGAATCATACTGTACCCGGGTACAGTTCTCCCAAATCCGCCTGCCCGCACCAGGATCAATTACGCCCTGGCCTTCCGGGCGACTTCTTAACGTCCCCAATTCTTGAAGGGAAGCGATGGATCGCTGCGCAAGTTGGCGGGCTGGCGTACCCTTTTCTTGAGCTGGTGAAGCGCGACCTGGGCTATCATGGCGCCGTTATCCGTGCATAATCCGGGAGGAGGGACGGCCAGGCGCAGTCCCGCTCCCGCCGCCCGCTCCCCGGCCACGGCGCGCAAACGGCTGTTGGCCGCCACGCCGCCGCCCAACACCACGTCCTTGACGCGCAAGCGCCGGGCGGCCTCGATCAGCTTGAACACCAGGGTGTCGACCACCGCTTCCTGGAACGAAGCGCAGAGATCGGCGACCTGCGACCGGCCGAGCTTGCGCGTTTGGCGCTGGACGTGATAGAGAACGGCGGTCTTGAGCCCGGCGAAGGAAAAATCCCAGGTCTCCGGCATGAAAGGCCTGGGCAAGGCCACGGCGGCGGGATCGCCCTGGCGGGCCAACCGATCGATGACCGGCCCTCCGGGATATCCGAGCCCCAGCAAGCGGGCCACCTTATCGAAGGCCTCTCCCGCCGCGTCGTCGCGCGTGCGTCCCAGGACGCGATAACGCCCGGGCCTCTGGCTCAGCACCAGATCGGTATGGCCGCCGGAAACGATAAGGGCCACCAAAGGGAAACGAAGGGTCTCGGACAACTCCACGGCGAAGATGTGTCCCTCGAGGTGGTTGATGCCCAAGAGGGGCACGCCGAGAAGATGCGCCAGGGTTTGCGCCGCCACCTTGCCCACCAAGAGCGGCCCCAGCAGGCCGGGGCCTTGAGTGAAGGCCACGGCGTCAAGCTTCCGCGACCCCGACTCGCGAAGCGACGCGTCTATGACCCCGGCGATCTTCTGTAAATGGGCCCGGGAGGCGAGCTCCGGAACTATGCCCTCGAAGCGCCGGTGAAGATGGAGCTGGGAGGAGACGATGTTGGAGCGCAGTCGGCCCGACTCGACCACGGCCGCCGCGGTCTCATCGCAAGAGGTTTCGATTCCCAATACGCGCACGCCCATCGGTCCCCGGAGGCTAGCCGCCCTTGGCTTCCAGTATCCCGAGAACCTCGCGCGCCTTGAGCAGCTCGACGGCTCGATTGAGGGCGTCGTCGGGGACCGCATCCTCCCTTTTCACGATGGACTTGGGCTTGCGGTCCTTGCCGTAGATCATCTCCCACTGGTTATAAAGCTTGGATTCGACTTCCCGTGAGATATTGACGGCGATATCCGGCACTATGCCCCCCTCCTTGTTTTTCTCATCCTTGTGTATCGAGCGGCCGGAGGGAGTGTAATAGCGCGCCACGGTCAGCCGCAGCCCGGAGCCGTCAGATAAGGGGATCACGGATTGGACGCTGGCCTTGCCGAAGGAGCGGGCACCGAGGACCACGGCCCTCTTGTGATCTTGAAGAGCTCCCGCCACGATCTCGGATCCGGAGGCGGACCCTCCGTTGATGAGCACGACCATGGGCATGGCGCCATAGGGAGCCTTGGCGCCGGCCCGGAACTCCTGCCGGCTGTCGGGCTTGCGTCCCAGGGTGTAGACGATGAGTTTGTTGTCGCCGAGGAAATAAGAGGCGATGTCCACGGCGGCCGACAAAAGGCCTCCCGGGTTATTCCTCAGGTCCAGCAACAGGCTCGTGACTCCCTGCTTCTTGAATTCAGTCAGCGCCTCGCTGACGTCATCGGCGGTGCGGCCCGTGAATTCGATGATGCGCAGATAACCGATCTCCTTGTCGATCGGCCAGGCCTGCACGCTCTCGACCTTGATGATCTCGCGAGTGAGCGTGAAGCTCTGAGGAGCCCACGGCCCCTCGGCGCCCTCCTCCGGCGGCCTGAGAACGGTCAGGCGCACCTTGGTCCCCGGGGCCCCCCGCAGTTTGTTCAAGGCGTCGGTCTGCGACATGTCCTTTGTGGTCTGTCCCTCGATCTCGATGAGCCGGTCCTCCGGAAGTATGCCGGCCCGATAGGCGGGGGTCCCAGGCAATGGGGTCATGACGGTCAACCAATCTTCCTTGATGCCGACGCGCAGTCCAAGCCCGCCGTATTGGCCCTCGGTCTCGGTCTTGATCTCCCGGTGAGACTCCGGATCCATGAACTGGGAAAAGGGATCCAGGGTCCGCACCATGCCTACGGCCGCTCCATAGATCAGCTCCTTGGTGTGGGGGTCATCGACATAATTCTCCTGGATGATATCCAGCACGTCGACCAATATCTTGAGCTGCTCATAGGTCTGATCGGTCGGGGAACTGTCGGCGGCGAAGGCCGGCGACAGCGCGAGAAGCAGAAGAAAGGCGCAAGTCCGGAACATGGTCTTACCTTGATCCATAATAAAACTATTTTTTTCGCAGCCAGGCCAGCGGGTCCATGGCCTCGGTTCCGCGCCTGATCTCCAGGTAAAGCCGTCCCCGTCCGTTTTCGGAGCGCCCGGATTGCCCGATGATCTGACCCACACGCACCCTCTCGCCCTTGGCCTTAAGCGGCTTTTTAAGCTCCCCGTAGACGCTGTAGAAATGAGACCCATGGTCAAGGATGATGACCTGCCCGTAGGATCTGAAATTCCCGGCGAAAATGACCCGTCCCGCCTCGATGGCGGCGACAGGGGCCTCGGGTCTGGTCTCGATCAAGACGCCCTGGTGTATGGTCCAAGTGTCGAGCTCGGCGTTGCGCTCTCGCCCGAAGGGCCGAAGCACCGCCCCTTCCACCGGCCATATGAGCGAATGCCGGGCGACATTCCAAGGGATGTCCACCTGGGGCTTCTGCCGGCCGTAACGGCGCAGCAGGCTGGTCAGGGCCTTGGCGCTTTCCTCGAGCTCGTCGGCCCGCTTTCGCGCGGCGGCCGCCTTCTCCTGGGCCTGGGCCATTTCGGCTTTCTTCTGCCTATACTCGCGCAGGCGACTTTGATGCTGGCGTTCGATGCGTTGGCGGCTGAGCTGCAGCTCCTGGGCTTGCCGGCTCGTCACCGCTTCCGCCATCGCGGTTTTTCGGCCCAATCCCTCCAATCCCGTCAGCAGCCGAGCCTTTTCCCAGATGGCGGCTCGCCGCAGCGATTCCCCCCAAAGCTCCGCCGTCCCGTAGGAGTCGTCCCTGCCGGCCCAGGCGGACTGGAAACCGCGCAGATCCGATTGCAAGGCCGATCTCCAAAACCCGGAGGCCCTTCCCAAGGCCCCCAGCTGCTCCCGAAGCTCCGCGCTCCGGGCCTCGGCGCCCTTGACCAAGCCCTGCAGGCCGAGCATGCGCCTGCGGGTCTGCGCGTTGCGGCTTTCTATCTTGGCGAGGTCCTTTTCAAGAGCTTGCTCCTGCTTCTGATAATCCTCGATCTGGCGGCGCGTGACCTCCAGCTCCTGCTGCACCTTCTTGAGCTCCGCCTGTTTGGCGCGCATCTGGGCCCGTCCCGGATCGGCCTGGGACAAGATCAATCCCGCGAGAACGAGCGTTAATCGACGGTACCGCATATCGCCCAACCCGCGGCGCAGGCTCCGATCAGCAGCCCCAACTGGGAAAGCCAGCCCGGCCACGCCGCGGCCCAAGGCGTAAGCAGGCGCATGGGCAAGGCCAAGGCCACGGTCAGTCCCACGCCCAAGAGCACCCCGCCGGCGGCCAATCCGATCGGGAGAAGGGCGGCCCGCCAGGCCTTGCTCGCTCCCACGGCCAACCATAGGCCCCAGGCGCCCGCCAAGGCGCCCAAGCAAAGCAGGCCGCTGAGCGACAAGGTGATGAAATGCCGATAGAATTGAGCCTGAAGAAAGACCCGGACCTGCGCCGGTTTATAGCGTATGTCCGCCCAATCCCCGCTCTCCTCGATCTGCGCCAACCAGTCGCCGGCGCGAGCCAGGGCGCGCGGCGAAGGCTGCACCTCGAAGCCGGAGCTCAAGGGGTTCTCGCCCAAAACGGTCACGGCCTCCAGCAGCTCGGGATTCTCCCCGCGAAGCCTTTCCAGGGCCTCGTGGCGGGAGACCCAACGGACCTCCTGAACATCCGGCACGGCCCAAAGCCTTTCCTCGAGCACCTTCGCTTTCTCCTCGGGAAGGTCGGGTTGAGGGAAGAGCAGCACGCGGAAGTCCTGCTGCAGGGCTTCCTCCAGGCTGCGGCACTGCTCCTTCAAGAAGAGCAGCGTCTCGACGGATAGTCCGGCGGCAAGACCGATGACGAAGGCCCAATGGGCCCGGCGCGGTCTCATCGAGCTGCGAGGCGGCGGGAGAGAGCGCCGGCCAACGGCGCCAAGGCGAGCAGAGCGGTCAGCGCTATCAGCATGGGGGATCGCCGCCTGACGAAGGACAGGAAGCTCGAAAGGGAGAAATCCGCGCGCGCGCGCGTCGGCACGGCCAACTCGGCGGAAACCCTGGGCGCGGCCCTGATCACTTCAGGATGGCCCAACACCTGGGCCAGGCGCGAGACCGGGACGTCGGCCAAACCCAGCACCGCCCAGTCCTTGGAGCCCGGTATCGGCTGCGCCCCCACGGTCTTTTGCCAGCGCAATCCCGTCTTGAGCGCAAGCTCGCGCGACACCCTTTCGACCGCCTGGGAGGCGACCGATTTCTCGGCGACCCTCACGCCCAAGAGCAGCTCGGTCCGGGCCTCGGACTCGACCTTGGCCTGTCCTCGCCGGGACAGCTCGAGCCGCGAGACGCTGGGCAGCTGCAGCGCCTGGGCGATCTTCTGGGCCGGCATCCAGCCCCAGATGGACGCCGCGGCTCCATGCAGCGAAGGCTCGAAGCGGGGGTCGCGCCTGAAGGAAGCGGCTCTCTCCAAGTCGGCCACCGCGTCGCGCAAGGCGTCGGATGACGGCAGGTCGCCGGGGCCCCGCCGGATCAGATTCAGCTCCACCGAGACGAATATCTCCGAAGCCACCGGCTGATCGGTCGGACCGGCCACGATCAGGGCATGCGACCCTTGCGACCTGCGTCCCAGGATATGGCTGTCATAGTCCTTGCTCGCCAGGCGGGACGCGGAGTCCGGGCTGGCCTGCGCCACCTGATCGGCCGGAAGATCCAAGGGCTCCACCAGGCCGTCCCATAGGGAATAGCGCTTCGGCGCCGTTTGCGCGGGCGGCTCGGGCGCCTGGCTCTCTCCGGAAGTCTCCTCCGGCTTGGTTTCGCGCGGCGCCGGCGCGGGAGCGGGGTTGGAAATCCGCGGATCAGGACGCGTGAAAGCGTCGGGAACGGCGGGGCGAGCCGGGCTCTCGGAAATGCGCTCGCGCGCGGCCCTCTCGGCGGCCTGCCTGGCCGAATGCTCGTAATAATCGTGGTCTATGGGACTAATCGAAAGCGGCGGAGAACCTTCTCCGATGAATTGGACCCTGAACGGAGCCTTGGGCCGGCCAGCAGCGCCCTGGGGTGCCGCCTGAGGAGCGGCATGGGACACCGAAAGCAAGGCCAAGACAAGGCCGCTAAGTGCCACGGCGCTGAGTGTACTAAAATCAGCCTTCCGGGACAATAGCCCTAGAGTTTCTCTGGGACTTTCGACCTAGAGTCGCGCGCAAGACGCAATCGCGCGGCGATCAGGAGAGCTCCCAGGCCGCAGCCCAGCAGCAACGCGCCCGCTGAATGCTCGAGGGCGGCGGCCATCGGCGTGCCCAACCGGGAGAAGGATGAAATCAGCCCGATCGGCGCCAACAACCCGAGAACGAACCAGCCTCGCGGGTCCTTGAACGGGCCGCGGGAAACGGACTCGCATTCGGGACAGTCCATCCTCCAGTTGACCAAGAACAGGGCGTGAAGCAGGCAGGGATAGCCCACGAATATCTCCCTCCAGCGCCAACCCACCCACCATAGCGGCTCGGGAAGGCTGGAGATGAAGGCATCGAAGCGCGGTGAGGCCTCCGGCCAGATCATGCGGGGCTGGATCAACAGGGAAAGGACCGCAGCCGCCCCGAGCGTCTTCAACAAAAGCGCCGGCGTCACCGGAGTCGAGAGCCAGAGCGACCAAGACTCCGGATCGATGGTATAGAGCGTGAGCGCCGCGATTAGCATGGGCCCGAACAGCGAGGTCCACTGCCAAGCCGGCTCGGGCCCGGTGCGCCCGAGAGCGTCGAACCCGGCCCTCACCGCCAGACCCATGGCGAGAGCCGCGGCCGCCGCGACGATGACGCCGATGGCCAATTGGAGCACGGGAGATGCGGGAGGCAGGCGCTCGTGGACCAGGACGCGCCCGCGTTTGAGCGCGAGTATTCCCATCCGCGCCACGAAAAGCGGCCCCAAAAGGGCGAAGAACCACAGAAGTCCGCGCACCAAGCCCTCCTGCACGCGCGGCCTCGGGTGCGGGGGCTCATCCGGCAAGGCGAGCAGCAGCCCCCGGCCGGAAAGCTCGCGCAGATGACGCCGCAGCAGGGCCAATTGCGCCTCTAGATCCTGATCGCGCGACAGGGAGAAGACGAGAAGGCGCCGCGGGTGGGCGTAGACGGCCCTCCACAAGGCGGCCGGGCTGGCGCTGACGGGAATCCGCCGCGGCTCGAGGAACAGATCTCCGGCGCCGTTTTCGCCTCGCGCCGAAAGCGACCAACGCCCATCCTGATAAGCCGCAGCCACCGTGTCCGCGTCCGCCGGCAAGCGCAGCGTTAGGAGGCCTGCGCCTTCAGCGGCCGGCCCCACGGAGGGATCATAGAGTTGGATGTCCATGGCGGGCTCGAGCCCGCCCGCGAACTGGAGCACGTGGAATCCGACCGAGCTATGGCTGGACACCGACAACGGGGCTCTCCCCGCCGCCTCGATCAGCTCGGAGGCAAGGGTCGCGTCGCGCAGCCAGACCGTGTCGGGCTTGAGCGTTCCTCCGGCCGCGACCACGCCGAAGGCCTTCCACTTATCAAGCTCCTCTCGCGACAGAAGCAAGGCCTCGCCGCGCATGACCAGGCGGCGCAGCGGGGCAGGACGGGATACCACCGCCTTGATGCCCAACGCCGCGATCCTCTCGAGGAGATGCGGCAAGGAGGCACCCGACTCCGCGCACAGGGCCTGGGCCTCCTCGGCCTCTATCGCGGGCAGCGCGAAGCGTTCCTCCCGGAAGCCGCCGAAGGCCAAGAGTCCGGCCGCGCCCGCCGCGGTGATGAAGATCATCGCGCGCAGGAGAGCGCCGCGCCTGAAGATCGAGAGCCTCACCGGCGACCCCGCGTGGCGGAACCGGCGCGGGACTCGATCGCCTTCCGATACAGCTCGAGATAGGCGTTGACGGACTGGTCCCAGGAAAAGCGGCTTTCCATGGCGGCCTTGACGCGGCCCGCATAGCCCGCCAAGGCCCGGTCCAAAGCCGCGCCCAGGTCCTGGGTGTCCCCCGGCTTGGCGACGAAACCATTGGCCGGCCGGCCCTCGCTCGAGCTCTCGCTCACGGTATCGGCCAGACCGCCGGTCCGGGTGACCACGGGGACGCCGCCGTAGCGCATCGCGATCATCTGGCCTAGGCCGCACGGCTCAAAGCGCGACGGCATGAGAAAGAGATCGCAGCCCGCATACAAGAGATGCGCGAACGCCTCGTCGAAACCGGAGCGGAAATGGGCCATGCCGGGATGCCGGCGAGCCATCGAGGCGAACTCCTGCTGAAGGGCCGCGTCTCCCTCCCCCAATACCGCCAATTGGCAGCGGCCGAGCCGGGGAGCGATGGCCGCGATCGCCAGATCCAAGCCCTTCTGGTAGTCCAGCCGGGACACGATCCCCACCAAGGGCGTCTGAGGCTCCAGCCTCAGTCCGGCTTCCTTCTGCACCGCTCTCTTGCAGACGGCCTTGCCTCGGGCGTGATCGCGCGCCGAAAAGCGCGCCGGAAGATAGGAGTCGGTCTCCGGATTCCAAAGCTCGGTGTCGATGCCGTTGAGAATGCCCTCCAAGTCCGAGCCGCGCTTGCGCAGCAGTCCCTCGAACCCGAATCCCCTTTCCTCCGATTCCTGAATCTCGCGGGCATAGGTGGCGCTCACCGTGCTCAATCGGTCCGCGCAGAGTATGCCGGCCTTGAGGAAGCTGAACTTGCCGTAATACTCGAAACGATCGGACGCGAAATCCTCCGCTGAAAATCCGGCCTGGTCCAGCGCCTCTCTCCCGAAATTTCCCTGATAGGCGAGGTTATGGATGGTCAAGACCGATGCGGTATCGGCGAAAAAAGGGTCCGAGCCATACGATCTCTTGAGATACGCCGGGATCAGCGCGGTCTGCCAGTCGTGGCAGTGTATCACGTCGGGTTTGAACCCGACGGCGCGGCAGCCTTCCAGCGCCGCGCGGCAAAAGAGGATGAAACGCCTGTCGTTGTCCGGATAATCCTTGCCGTCGAATCCATAAAGGCCTTCCCTGTCGTAAAAGGTGGGATAATCCACCAGATAGACGGAGACCGCGCGCCTGTGGAGGAATCGCAAGGAGGCCGTGACTTTCTGGCCTCCCAGGGGCAGCTCGATGGGCCGGGCGATGCCTCCTTCCAGGGCCGAGGCCTCGACGCGGCGGTACTTGGGCAAGACCAGGCAAACGTCATGGCCCGCGGCGCCCAGCTTTTGGCCGAGCGCGCCGACCACGTCGGCCAGGCCCCCCGTCTTACAGAACGGGACCGCTTCGCTCGCCGCTATCAGTATTTTCATCGGTCGTTACGGGCGCGGGCTGCTCGACCGGCCGGACATCGGCCGGCGCGTCAGGAACGGGCGAGCTCTCGGGGGCGGCCGGCGCCGCCGCCAGCGCCTTCTCCGCCTCGGCCGAGAAGTTCTCGAGGGGCGGCAGCTCCTCCAGGCTCTTGAGCCCGAAATGCCGCAGAAACTCCATGGTGGTGCCGTACATCAAGGGACGGCCGACGGTCTCCCTGCGGCCGACCACCTTGACCAGGCGCTTCTCGAGCAAGGTCTCCAAGGCCGCGATCACCTCGACGCCGCGAACCTCCTCGATCTCGGCGCGAGTCAGCGGCTGCTTGTAGGCGATGATGGCCAGGGTCTCGAGAGCCGCCGTTGACAGCCTCATCGTCATGCGCTCTGAGAAAAGCTGGCGCACGAAGGGAGCGTAGGCCGGGCGGGTCGCCATCTGGAACCCCTCGGCCACCTCCAGCAACTGGACCGGCGAGTTCTTCTCCTCGAGCTCGCGGCGCAACTCGGCGATCACCGCCTCGACGCGCGCCGGCTCGGTCCCTCCCGTGACCTTGCAGAGCTGGGCCAGGCTCAAAGGCCTGTCCGTGATGAACAGCAACGTCTCAAGGGCTTTCTTAAGCTCCGCCTCGTCGCTAAGCTGGGGCAAGCTCTCCAACTGGGGCATCGGTGTTCTCCTTGCGATAGATCATGATTCTGGCGAAATTCGAGTCCTGACGGGCGAAGACCCTTTGCGTCTTGATGAGCTCCAAGAGCGCCAGGAAACAGCTGATGATGGCCCTCTTCTTGCTCTCGCCGCCGAAGATGTCCTCCAGGCTCACATAGGGCCGCTGCGAAAGCATGGAAAGTATCTTCTCGATCTTCTCCTCGATGGGAAACTCCTCTCCCAGCACCTCGCGGCTCTGGTCCTCGGCATGCTCCAACGCGTCGCGCAACGCCGAGAGAAGGTCGAGCATGCTGATATTGAGGGTCTTCTCGGACTCCTCGAAATGGGGGACGCCTCTGTAATAGACGTCCTTGTACTCGTCGGCCCGTTGGGAAAGGAACTTGGCGGCCGCCTTGAATTTCTGATACTCCAACAGCTTCGAGACGAGCTCGGCCCTGGGATCGGGTCCTTCCTCTCCCTCGGCCTCATGGCTGGGAAGCAGGGTCTTGGCCTTGATGGCCATGAGATTGGCGGCCAGGACCAGGAACTCCCCGGCCACCTCGAGGTTCAGGTCCTTCATCATATCGAGATAAGACAGATACTCGCGAGTGATGTGCGAGATCGGGATATCGTAGATGTCGAGATCGTCCTTCTTGATCAGGAACAGGAGAAGGTCGAGGGGGCCCTCGAACATCTCCAACGCGACTTGATAGCTCATGCCTTTAACCTCATCGCCCGCCGCACCTCTTTCATCGTTTCGACCGCCACGGCCCGCGCCTTTTTCGCTCCATCCTCGAGGATCTTCTCGACTCGTCTCGGGTCGGAAGCATAAGTCTGCCGCCGCTGTCTGAACTCCGAGAACGGCTTATCCAATATCCCGAGCAGGTCCTTCTTATCCTGGACGCAGCCCAACTCTCCGGCCCGGCATTTGGCCCCCACCTCGGCCCATTGCGGATTATAGAGCTTGTGCAAGGCGTAGACCACGCAGCCGGGAGGGTTCTCGGGGCCGGGGTCCGGATGTCCTGGGGTCGTCGCTTTTATCTTTTTCGGGTCGGTGTACATCGACATGACCTTGGCCTGCAGGCTCTCGGATGTCTCATCGATGTCCACCGCGTTGCCGTACGACTTGGACATCTTGCGCCCGTCGGTGCCGGGCAGCCTCGGGGTCTCTGAAAGTATCGGCAGGGGCTCGGGAAAGACCTGCCCAAAGATGGAATTGAATTTCCGCGCGATCTCTCGCGACAGCTCCAGATGCGGCAGCTGATCCTGCCCCACCGGCACCTTCTCGCCGCGGTAGAGCAGGATGTCGGCGGCCTGGAGCACGGGATAGCCGAGGAAGCCGAAGGTCCGCAACTCATGCTGCTGGGCGGCGGTCGCCGTCCGCTCCTCCCTCGCGCCTTGTTCCTGGAGCTTGCTCAACTTGGTCTTGGCCAGCTCCTGGAGCTGCTCCTTCCAGGTCGGGTTGTTCTCCAGCCAAGACAAGGGGGTCACCATCCCCAGCAGCAAGGCCAGCTCCGCGTGCTCCGGCACGTCGGATTGCTTGAAGATGACGCATTTCTCCGGGTCCAGCCCGGCCGCCAGCCAGTCCAGGATCGTGTCGAGGATGTTCCTCTGGAGGGCGGAGACTTCCTCGTAGCCCGTGGTGAGCATATGCCAATCGGCGAGACAATAATAGCAGTCGTATTGCTCGCTCAGGCCTATCCAATTGCGCACGACGCCCCAGTAATTGCCGAGATGTTGGCGGCCGGTGGGCCGCGACCCCGAAAGCACGACGGCCCTGCGGCTCACCAGATCAACCCCGCTGACTCAAGCAGCCTCAGGGTCCAGCGCGCCGGACCCAAGATGATGGGCCCCATGAAACCGAGCAAGGCCAGGCCCATGATGATGAGGAATCCATAAGGCCTGTGTCGCTCGTAGCCCGTTCGCAAACGCGGCGACAGGAGGCTGCTGAGGAGATTGCCCCCGTCCAAAGGATGTATCGGTATGAGGTTGAAATAAGCCAGGAAGAGATTGATGCTCACCGCGAAGAAAAGAGCGTTGAGCAGGGTCTTTTGATATTGCGGAAAAAAGCCGGGCATGCTCGCCACGGAGCGAAACAGCAGGGCCGCGGCCAGGCTGAGAGCCAGGTTCGAGACCGGCCCGACGAGGGCCACCTGGAACATAGGCCAGCGCCTGCTGCCCCCCAGGCGCGAGGGATTGACCGGAACCGGCCTGGCCCAGCCCATCAACGGGAGTTGGGATATCACGCAAAGCAGGGGAAGGAACACGGTCCCGAAGGGATCGATGTGAGGGACCGGATTAAGGGTGAACCTGCCGGCTCTCTTGGCCGTATCGTCGCCGTGGCGCAACGCCATGAGACCATGCGCGATTTCATGGATCATCACCGAGAACAAGAGTATAGGAAGCTGAACGATCCATTCCATTTCGTTTTCGACGGTATCTTATCGTTTTCCGGACGGCGGCGCAACGAACAAAAGCGGCCCTCAAAACCGGGGGCAACGGAGCTAGGCGCTCTTGGATTTCTTGGCGCGAGCGGCGAGCCAGCGCAGGGCCTGGCCGCGGTTCTTGAACTGTCCCCTCCATTGCCGCCGGGCCGCTTCCTCCAAGATCTCTCCATAAGCCTTGCCCGGGACGAGGCCGAGCTCCTTCAGATCATCGCCTCCCAGGAAACGGGGACGGAGAGAGCCCGCGCCTATCCCGCGACATGAACGCGCTAGGACCCTCGCGGCCCACGGCTGCAAGCGCGATTGCGGCGACGCCCGGCGGCGCGGCAGCTCCACGATCTCGAGTATGGCGCGCGCCAGAGCCCTCTCGATGGGAAGCGAGCGGATCAGGGCCTGGCCCTCCTCGGGACCCAGTCCGAGGGCCAGGGCAGCGAGCCTCGGGCCGGCTTCCCGAAACGGCATCTCGCGCCAGCGCAGCCGGGGATGTATCAGCTGGAGATAGCCCCAGGAGCGCAACTTTTCCAGGGCGCAGGACGGGGAACGCTCCTCGAGCACGCGCAAAAGCTCCTGGGCCAGGCGATGGCGCGAGAGCCGAGCGGCGTGGCCCTGCTCCAGGGCCGCCCTCGCCAGTTCCACCGATCCCGCGGCCGGGCGAAAGGAAAAACGGCAGAGGAAACGCGCCGCCCTGAACACCCGCGTGGGATCGTCGCGGAAGCTGGCCGGGTGGAGTATACGGATGGTCCGAGACTTGAGATCCTCGATGCCGAGGTAAGGATCGATGATCCCTCCCAGGCCCCGCTCGCTCAACGGCGCGGCCATGGCGTTGATCGTGAAATCCCTTCGGAAGAGATCCTCCCTGAGCGCGGCCGGCTTGACCACCGGCAACGAGGCGGGCTCGGGATAGGACTCTCCGCGGGTCATGGCGAAGTCGGCCCGCAGCTCGCGAGAGACCACCCTTTGAGTCCCAAATTGGCCGAAAGCCTGGGGCTCGACGCCGAGGAATCGTCCGCAGGAAAGAGCCATGGGCGCCGGATCGCCCTCCACCGCGAAATCGAGATCCAAGGTGCGCCGGCCCAACAACCAATCCCTGACGCAGCCGCCCACCAGATAGATCGGCAAGCCGCGCCGCGCCGCCTCGGCGCCTAAAAGCCGCAAGAGACGCTCGGCCTTCTTGGGCATGATCAGCCGCCGCATCAGGAGACGGGCGCGGGAGGCGGCAGCTTGGCCTCCGACGAGGCCTTGAGCGTCCTCAGATAGTTTTGATAGCCGGCCAGGCTGTCGTTTTCGGACAGCAATCGCTCCAGGCCGGCGATGACGCTCCGGGCCGTGGGGAACTTGCCGTTGGAGGAGGGCACATAGGGCAGGGTGGCAGGGACGTCGTGCGTGCGGGCATAGGCGCGGCTGACGCGGTAGAGCGAGAGTCCGAGCTCCGAGGCGACATGCTCCATGACGTCCCTCTCCTCGGCCCGGAAATTGTCCCGCTTGAGCAGCTCGGAAAGGCCTTCCGGCCCGAAAAAGACCTGCGGCTCGACGCTCAACGGCATCTTCTCGCCGAAGGCTTTCTTGAGGGCGGCGAAATCCTCGCTCATCTTTCCGCGCCAGTACTGCTCCTGGTCGCGATAATCATCGGGGAAGACGAAGGCCAGCAGCTCCTCGGGCGGGTCGAAATAGATGTAGGGCGCGGACGGGAAAAAAGGCCTGTCGCAATGGGGGCAGAGCAGCAGATTGCACTCGAGCCAAGCCACCGAAAAGCGAAGCTCCGGGCTTTTGTCGGCCCGAATGAAACTCCAGATCTCCGCCGTGAACGGGTCGCAACCGTGCGGGCAACGAGTCTCGATCTTTCCCTTGAAAGACATAGTCGCGAGGGAGGCGGAACGCTTCGCCCGCCCTCCCCCATTATTCTATCAGGATCGCCGCCGTTTCTCTACTGCGCTATGCGCTTGAAATATTCCTTGATGACTTTCTCGTAGGCCGCCGGCCGTTTCTCTTGAAGCGATTTCTCCAGCTCCTCTCTCAACTCCTTGGGAGGCAGATAATCCTTGGCCGAGGGCAACGGGACGAAACCGAGCTGGGCTCCGAAACCCGCGCCGGGGCCCAGGGAGCGGATGGCCGAAGGGAAGCGGCCGAGCCCCTGCCCGATGGCGCCGGCGATCTGGCGCTGTTTCGCCATCCACTGGCTCATTTCCTGCCGCCCTTGGCTGAGCAAGGATAAGGCGCTCTCCTGATGCCTGGCGGCGGGCGAGACCTCGCCGCGCCCCAGGGCCTGCTCGGCCCCCTGCTGCTCGGCCTGCGCCTTGTCCACGTTTTCGACCGCCGGTCCCGGCGGCCCTCCCATCATATCGGCCAAGGCTCCCAGCTCCCGGCCCAAGCTGGAGGTTTTCTGGCGCACGCCGGCCTGGGCCTGGGCCGCCTCGCGCGTCTCCTGGTCAGGCGAACCGCGCTCCTGGGTGGAGGCGGCCTCGAGTTCCTCGCATATCTTATCCTCCTCGGCTGCGAAATAATCCAGTCCCGCGCCGCGGGGGTCGGCCGCGCTCGTCGGGCCTCGCAGCCCCGACGAGATCGAGCGCAGCAGGCTCATGGACTGATTGATCTGGCGGGCGTCGAACTCGGCCTTTACCGCGCGCATCTCGGCCAGCGCCTGCGCCGGGAAATAGGAGCGGGCCGCGGCCGACGATACGAGCACGCCCTGACGGCGCGCCAGCTCCGCCAGCAGCTGCCTCTGCTTGGATATCCTGCGCGAAAGGGTTTTCTCCTCCAGTCTCTGGCTGCGCTCCAAGGAGCGGCCCTGCTCCTCCACCACCTCGGACCAGAGTTTTTCGACCTTCTCCAACTGGGCCGCGGCCTGGCGCTGGGCCGCCGAGGGACCGCCTTGCATGGCGAATTGGCCCATGGCCTTTTGCATCTGTTCGAGATCTTCCGATAGCTCGCGCGCCGCGCGCGCGGCCTCCTCCATGTCGCCCGCGGACATGGCCCGTGCCAGGCGATCCGCGTTGCGCCGCGCCGATTCCAGGGGCATGGACACCATCTTATTAGGGTCCACCGATTCTGGAGAGGCCTTGGGCAGCGCCTCCATCGACTTGCGCAGCGCCTCCAGCTGTTTCTGTATCTTGTCCAGGCTCGCCTTGAGCTTGTCCATGGCCTGGCCGGAGGGCGGCCGCCCTTGGCGCCGGGCCGAATCCAGCTCCGCGGCCAAGGACTCCCCGGCCTCCCTCATGCGATGGGCCTGCGAAAGCTGGTCCTGCAGCTCTTGGGTGCGACGCCCTTGAGCCAGCAGCCGCGAGGCCCTTTCGGCTCTGCGCCTTAGGCCCTCGTTAAGCGGACCGGCGCGCTCCCATTGCCCGGCTCGGGATGCGTTGACCGTCTCCTGGACCTCGGCCTGGGCGGCTCTCGCCATATCCTCGGACAGGCCCTTGGCTTGCTCGGCCAGGCCCGGGTTGGAGTAGACGTCCTGCTCCAGGGTTTGAGCCAGCTCCGTCATGCCCTGTGCCGCCTCCTGCCAAGCCTGCGCCAGTCCTTGTAAATGCGGCTCCACTCCGGCCTTGTTCCTGTCCCGAAGCCCCGCCTGTATCCTTTGATGCCGAGACTCGAGGGCCTTGAGCCTTTCCTCCACCGAAGTCCATCTGCGAGCGGATTCGGCATGCAACGACTCGAAATCCACGATCTCGATAGAGCCCTTGCGCGAATGGCCGGGCTGGGAGGGCGAGGCGTTGTCATAAGCCGTGACCCAGAATTCGAGCTTGCCTTGGGGAAGTCCGGACAGCGCGAGCGGATAATCCCCCAGGAATTCGGTACGGCCCGATAACTGCTGTATCGGGAGCTCCCGGGACGCGGAGTTGGCGGGACGCAGCGTCAGCGAGACCCGGCTCAGACCCGCGTCATCCTTGGCAGAGAAGGCGATCGGTATTGTCTCCGAAGGCCCGGCCTGCAACGGGACGATGGGAGAAAGAAGCTCCACGCTGGGAGGGCGATCCTCACGCACATTGATCGCGTACACCGCCGGCTCCGGATCGCGCCTGCCGTCCGCCGCCTCGAGCTCGAAGCGGAGCAAGGCGTCTCCCTGAACCGAGAAGCTCGCCTCGTAATCCCCGGAAGAGGCCTGTTTGAGCGCAACGGCCACGATCGAGCTCCATGAGACCTCCGCTCCGGTCCCGCCGGGGGCCAGACGCAGCAGGGCCCGGGAAAGCGGCTGGTTGGGACGGCCTCCCACCGTGACGAAAGAGCCCTCCATGACCGAAAGCGGCTCAGCGGCGCTCAACAGCCCCGAGGATGGGTTGGGGCCGTGAACCTTATAACGAAGAGACTCGAGCTGCGGAGGAAGCACCGGCGTGACGGCATAGGACCGGCTGCGCAGATCCCGCCAGCTCATACGGTACAGCAGCGGCGAGGTGAGTTCGGACGCGGAGAACTGCGCGGTCTGGCCCACCATGGCGTCCCAGCGCACGACCCGCCAGCCGTCCGCGCCCTTGATCCAAAGCTTGAGCTCCTCCCTGTGCCGCGCCACCGGCGAGGAGGACGGCCAGCGCGCCGAGATCACGACGCCGCCCCCCCAGTCGGAGGAAGCGTCTGCGGGCTTGATCTCGACGAAACGCTCGAGAGGCTGGTCTCTCCAAGGGGAGAGCACTCGCTCCCATGAAGAGCTGCCTCGCAGGACGAAGAGCGTAAGACCCGCCAAAGCCAGCGCGGCCGGCGTCGCGGGACCCAGCTCGCGCCAGGAGATGGGGAAAAGGCTTCTCGCGGGAAGTTCGGAGAGGCTCGCCGCCACCCTCCGGCAATGCTCCCGGCGCAAGGATTCGGAGGTGTTGGCGTCGCCCGCGCCGCGGGACAGCTCCCAACCGCTTCGCAACGAAGGGGCGAGTTCGGGATAACGCCGCTCCGCCTCGTTGAACACCGCCCGCCAGTCGAACCGCTTCCACGGGCGGATCAACCAAGCCTCGATGGAAGCCCCCGCGCCGCAAAACCAGACGGCCGCGCCCAGCCAGCGAGCCCATTGAGGCAAGGACCAGCCATGGTCGACGCACAGAAGGACCGCCAAGGAGCAGGCCCAGACAGCCAGGACCTTGAGCCCCCCTCGCGCCCAGGCCCTTCCGAGGAATTGCGCGCGCCATCGATCGATGAGCTCGAATCCCATGTCTTTCATCGTACCGCCACCGCCCGCGCCGCGCCGCCTTGGCCGGAACTTTCCAGCAAGGCTGCCAAGCGGGAGCGCCCATCCGCGTCCGCGCTCAGGTCATAGAGAAAGATCGAATGCCCGGCCACGTAGACCGGCTGACGCTCCTTAAGCCAGGAGAACAGGTTCTTGTCGGCGAAATAGGTCGACTGCAGATGGGTCGCCGAGACGGCCAAAAGGATATCCTTGAGCTCCTTGGGATCGGCCGCCCCCTCGCTGCGGTCGACTCCCAGGGGAATATATCGCAGCCCGTAATAGCGCGGATCCGCCATGCCGAAATAGCAGAGTATCACCGCGGGATCTCCCCGTCGCCGAAGCTCCTCGGCCAAGGTCTTGATGTCCTGGCCCCAATCCAGGTTGGAGTCCACGAGATAGCGATAGCCTTGCGCCGGGCCCCCCACCAGCTCGTTGAAATAGGCCAGCGAATACGGATAGACCCGCGTCACGGAAACGGCGCACCACAACGCGGCCAGCGCGGCGGCGATGCGCCCGGGCCGGGAAAGCCTCCAGGCCCAGGCCGCTCCCAAGGCCCCGAGAACCACCAGGAACGGGAATATGGGCAGAAGATGCCTGTAGCCGATCTGCACCTTGCTCAAGGAGGCGGCCGCGAAATAGGCGGCAGGGGGAAGCAGCAGCCAAAGGGCCTCCCTCTTCCTGACCCATAAGGCGACGCCCACGGCGGATGCCGCCAGCAGCGGCAAGGGCGTCTTGATCAAGAGCGCGGCCGGGAAATACAGCCAGGTGCCCGTGGTCGAGTGCCGGCCGAAGAAAAAGGAACCCCTCCCCTGGTCAAGCCGACGCAGGGTGGCGAGCAATCCCTCGATATAATACCGAGTCCCGCCGAGGCCATAAACCAAGACCAGGACCGCCAGCGCCAAGAGCGCCGCCGCGAGCCATCGTGAAGCGCTCCAAGCGCCTCCGTTGAGCCTGCGATCGAACGCGATAAGGCCCGTCGCCAAGGCAGGCAAGACGAACATGTTGAACTTGGAGGCCATGGCCAACCCGATGAGGATGCCCGCACAAGCGACGGCGCGGCCCTGGAAGCGGGCCAGGGCCCAAAAGGTCAGGAAATACAAGACGGCGGCCGGGGAATCCGTGGTCACGAGGGCGGCGTTTGAATAGAGCGGCACGCAGAAGGCGAAAAACAAGCCGGAAAAGACGAGGGCCGGCATCCCCCCGAGGCGCAACGACCACTCGAGTATGGCCAGCCCCGCCGCCGCCGACCAAGTGAGCAAGGACCACAAACGGGCCGAATTGAGCAGGCGTTCCGCGTCGACCCTGTTCTTGTAGAGGAAAAAATCCGCGTAGCGATAGATGCGGCCGGCCTTCAGGTCCGGGCTCTGAAAAAATAGGGCGGGCCTCAACCACAGCAAGGGAAGCGCGGCCCAGAGTTCGCCGAACGGAGGATGATCCCGGTAGTTCAAGGGCGGCTTGCCCCGGTTGATCAGGGCCGTGTAGCCGGAGGCAAGATGCACGGGCTCATCGAAAGTGGGCGCCGAGACCCGTATCAGCCCCCAACCCAGGGCCGTGGTCGCGGCCAGGGAAAAGGCCGCCGTGGCGAAAAAAACGCGTCGGGGAAGGGGAGGCACGCTCCCGATTATACAGGATTAGGCGACCGGAGTTTTTGGGCCGCCGGGGCGAAAGGCGGGCTCGGCCATGCGAGCCCGCAAAGAGACGCTATGCGTCCTCTCCATCTCCTCCCACCACTGCTCTCGGCGTCCGTAAAGCGCGCGATGCAGGCGCTCGCGCAAACGCCGGAGATCGGATTCATAATCCCAATCGCTCAAGACCTTGTCGATGAGAAGGGTCAACACCACGCTCAAGCCGAGAAGCCCGAAAGTCAGCGTGGCGGCGAATTGGAAGTAAAGACCCATAGGGATATTGTATCACACCGCCGTCGGAATCGAGACGGTGGGCGGGCTGTCCAAGGGCGGCAAACCCTCGCAGACGGCCTTGCGCAGTCGCCGATGGCAGACGACCGCGGCCAAGGCGCAAACGCAGGCGGCGAGCATCGTGGTCAATGGGGCTCCGAGGCGAGAGGCCATATGCCCCATGCCGAAGCTCCCCAACGGCGAAAGCCCTATGAAAACCATGATAAAGAAGCTCATCACCCGGCCCCGGAACTCGTCGACCGACAGCTCCTGCAGCAAGGTGTTGGTGCCAGCCACCATGTATATGGCGGCCCAACCCAGCAGCAGGGCGAGCAGCATGGAGAGCCAAAAATGGGTGGAGAAGGCGAACAGGGCCAGGCCCAACGCGAACACCGCGAGCTTCCTTTCCATGATCGAAGCTAATCCATGCGAGCCGCCTCGGCGAGCCAGGGCCAGGGCCCCTATGGTCGAACCCAGGCCGGAGGCGCCGGTCAACAGACCCAATCCCTCGGGCCCGGCGTGGAGTATGTCGCCCGCGTAAACGGGCAGAAGGACGAAGAAGGGCATCCCCGCCACGCTGAAGGCCGCCAGGACCAGCAAGAGTATGCGTATTCCGGCGTGGCCGCGCGCGTAGACCATGCCGCGCTTGATCTCATCCCAATGCCCCGCTTCGAGATTCTTGGGCAGGAATGCGACTCCTCGTATCATGAACAAGGCGCCGAGAACGGACATGAAGCTCAAGGCATTGATCGCGAAACAGAACCCTTCCCCCTTGACCGCGATGAGAAGCCCGGCCAAGGCCGGGCCGACCATGCGCGAGGCGTTGGTGATGGTGGAGTTGAGCGCGATGGCGTTATGCCGGTCCTCCACGGCGACTATCTCGCCGACGAACACCTGGCGCGCGGGCATATCGAAGGCTCCCACCACGCCAAGAAGGAAGCTGAGGATCAATATATGCCAGACCTCGATCGCTCCCGTGAGGGTCAAGGCGGCTAAGATCAGCGACTGAGCCATGGCGAAGGCCTGGGTCCAGCGCAACAAGGTCAGGCGATTGGTCCTGTCTATCGCGACCCCCGAGACCAGGCCGAAGACGAACACGGGAAATTGGGACAGGAACGCGACCAGACCCAGCATGAAGGGATCGTGAGTGAGGCGATAGACCAGCCAAGCTTGAGCGGTGTGCTGTATCCAGGAGCCGGTCAACGACACGAATTGGCCGAAAAAGAACAACCTGAAATTACGGTATCTTAGGGAACGGAACATAAGGGCCGAGTCTAAGATGGTATCATAGAACAAAGCTATGCCCGAGCCAAGGAGCGCTTTTCGCCTCAAGTCCGGCTTCAAGCCGGCGGGAGACCAGCCCCAGGCCATCCAGGAGCTGGTGCGCAGGGCGAAGGAGGGCTCCCCGGCGCAAGTTCTTCTCGGAGTCACCGGCTCGGGAAAGACGTTCACGGCCGCCCATGTGATCCAGGCCTTGTCCCGGCCCACCCTCATCATCTCGCCCAACAAGGTCCTGGCCGCGCAGCTCTATGCGGAGTTTAAGTCCTTTTTCCTGGATAACGCGGTGGAATTCTTCATCTCCTACTACGATTATTACCAGCCCGAGGCCTATGTCCCCTCCACCGACACCTATATCGAAAAGGACTCCTCGATCAACGACCGCATCGACCGCTTCCGGCTGAAGGCCACCAGCTCCCTGCTCTCGAGGCGCGACGTGATCGTCGTGGCCTCGGTGTCCTGCATCTATAATATCGGCTCGCCCGAGAGCTACCGGGCCGAGTCCATCCCCCTCGAGCTGGGCTATCGCGTCACGCGCAGCGAGCTCCTGGAGCGCCTGGTCGATATCTATTACGAGCGCAACGAGGTCGAGTTCATACGAGGACGCTTCCGGGTCAAGGGCAACCAGGTGGACGTGTTCCCGGCCTACATGGAGACCGCCTTGCGCGTGGAGCTGGGCGACGACGGCGTGTCCGCCCTAGCCGAGTTCGATCCCTTGACCGGACGGGTGCTCAAGAAATTGACGCGGGAATGGATCTACCCGGCCAAGCATTTCGTCACCCCGGGCGACGACCGGGAGAGGGCGATCGCGGCTATCGAGCTGGAGCTGCGGGAGAGATTGGAGTTCCTCAAGAAGAAATCCAAGCTGCTCGAGGCTCAACGCCTCGAGCAACGGACGAAATACGACCTCGAGATGCTGCGCGAGATGGGTTTTTGCCACGGCATCGAGAACTACTCGCGCCATCTGGCCGGGCGCAAGGCCGGGGAAAGGCCTTTCTGCCTGATCGACTTCTTTCCCAAGGACCATCTTCTGCTCATCGACGAGTCGCATGTCACCGTGCCCCAGATACGCGGCATGTACGAGGGGGACCGCTCCCGCAAGCAGACCCTGGTCGACTTCGGTTTCCGCCTCCCCTCGGCCCTCGACAATCGTCCCCTCCAATTCCACGAGTTCGAGGCCTTGGCGGGGCAGACCATATACATCTCGGCGACCCCGGGGCCTTACGAGCTCAAGAAGACGCGGGGCGAATTCGTGGAGCAGGTGATCCGGCCCACGGGCTTGGTGGACCCCGAGGTGATCGTTCACCCGACCGAGGGGCAACTGGACGATCTCATCGAGCGCATACGCGCCCGAGCGGATAAGCGCGAGCGAGTATTGGTCACCACCCTGACCAAGCGCACGGCGGAGGATCTAAGCGCCTTCCTTTCCAGCAAGGGGCTGCGCGTGCGATACCTGCACTCGGATATAGACTCGCTAGAGCGCATCGAGATACTGCGCGAGCTGCGCCAGGGCCATTTCGACGTGCTGGTGGGCATCAACCTGCTGCGCGAGGGCCTCGACCTGCCCGAGGTCTCGCTGGTCGCCATACTCGGCGCCGATCACGAGGGCTTCCTGCGCTCCGAGACCACCCTGATTCAGATCTCCGGCCGCGCCGCCAGGAACGTCGGAGGCGAGGTGGTGCTCTACGCCGACGAGCGCACGGGCTCGATGAAGCGGGCTCTCGACGAGATGAGCCGCCGGCGGAAGAAGCAGCTCGAGTTCAACCGCAAGCACGGGATCAAGCCGCGCAGCATAGTCAAGGCCGTCTCCGATCTCGAGGAGTTCCAGAGCACGGCCAAGCGCGAGGGCCTGGCCCTGCTGCGTGAGACCGAGAAGCCGCTCACGGCCAAGGACGTGCCGGCCCTGGCCGAGGAGATCGAGGCTCGGATGCGCGAGGCCGCCGACAACCTCGATTTCGAGCTCGCCGCCGAGCTGCGCGATCAGCTTTATGAGCTCAAGGAGATGGCGGTGCGGGGATGAGGACCGAGCGCCTGATACGCCTGGCCCTGCGCGAGGATCTCGGCTCGCGCGGCGACCTGACCACGCGTTTTTTCGTCCCCCCGGGTCTGCGGCTCAAGGGGCGGGTGGTGGCCAAGGCCGATGGGGTGGTCTGCGGCGCGGCCGTCGCGGCGCGAGTCTTCCGCTCGGTATGCCCGCGCTGCCGCGTCCGGGTGCTGCGGCCCGACGGCCGGGCCGTCCGGCGCGGCCAAGTCATCATGACCGTGGAAGGGGGCCGGGAGATAATGAGCGCCGAGCGCACCGCCTTGAACTTCCTCCAGCATCTCTCCGGCATCGCCACGCTCACCCGCCGCTTCGTGCTCAAGACCCGAGGCACGCGCGCCCGGATCTACGACACCCGCAAGACCCTGCCCGGCTGGCGGGAGCTGGCCAAATACGCGGTGCGCTGCGGCGGAGGCCGCAATCACCGCATGGGCCTCTACGACGCCGTCTTGGTCAAGGACAATCACTGGTCCGGCGGGCCGGATCTCGAGAGCTCGGCGCGCCTGTTGCGGCGCAGCCATCCGCGAGTCCCGATACAGATCGAGGCCAAGAGCTTGGGACAGGTCCAGCGCGCGCTCTCGGCCGGGGCCGACATGATATTGCTCGACAACATGGCAACGGCCCGGCTCAAAGACGCCATCGCGCTCATCCGCGGCCGCTCCCCGCGGACCCGCATCGAGATCTCCGGTGGGGTCACGCTTTCCAACGTGCGCGGCCTCGCCAAGCTCGGCCCGGATCGGATCTCGATAGGCCGCCTGACCCACTCGGCTCCGGCCCTGGACATGAGCCTGGAGATCCCATGACCCTGCCCGGCATTTCCCAGTGCCTCGCCTTGCCCGAGACCGGCTCCACGCAGGAGGTGGCGCGCTATCTGGCCAATCGCGGCGCTCCGGACCATACCCTGGTCTGGGCCGAGCGCCAGAACGCGGGGAAGGGACGGCTGGGACGGCGCTGGGAGTCTCCTCCCGGAGGCTTATATTTTTCCCTGGTGCTTCGCCCCCGATTTCCCCCCTCGCGCCTGGCCGATCTCAGCCTGCTGTCGGCCCAGGCGGCGGCCGCGGCCCTGTCCCGCCTGGCCGGCGTCAAGACCGAGGTAAAGCCGCCCAATGACGTGCTAGTCGAACATAAGGGCCGGGCCAAGAAAATCTGCGGGATACTCGCGGAGGCCTCGGGCGGCTCGCGCGGCGTGGATTGGGTGGTGCTCGGCGTGGGCATCAACGTCAACAACAAGGTGCCGGCCCTGCCCGAAGCCGCGAGCCTCAAGTCGGTCACGGGGCGGGAATGGGATCTCGAGCAGGTGCTCGCCGCCTTTCTCCGGGAGTTCGAGGCTCGCTACGCCTCTTTCGGCGTCTAACCTCTCGTCGCAAAAGCGCCGTAGATTGGTATAATTCCAACCATGACGGACACATTCCTCACCCGAGCCGGCTATGAGAAGCTGCTCAAGGATCTCGAGCCGCTCAAGAAACAGAAGATACAGCTTTCGCAGGACATCGCCGAGGCCCGCGAAAAGGGCGATCTCAAGGAGAACGCGGAGTATCACAGCGCCAAGGAAAAGCTGGGCGAGGTGATGAGCCGCATCGCCAAGATCCAGGACAAGCTTCAAAACGCCAAGATCATCGATGAGATCAAGATCCCCAGGGGACAGGTCTCGATCGGCTGCAAGGTCACGGTCGAGGACTCCAACGGCGATCAAATGACCTATATTCTCGTGGGTGAGGACGAGTCCGATCCCTCCGAGGGCCGCATCTCGGTCTTTTCGCCCCTCGCTCAGGGCCTATTGGGCAAGAAAGAGGGCGACACCGTGGAAGTGTCGCTGCCGGTCGGGCCCCGCACCTTCAAGATCATCAGCGCCCAACCCGCCATTTGAACCAGGCCGCCAACGAGCTGTCGCTGAGGCTCAGGCGTCAGGCCATCGCCTCGGGGGCCGACCTGGTCGGCATCGCCCCGGCCAAGCCCCTGCCGGAGGCCTCCGCGTATCAACGCTGGATCGAGGCTGGCATGCAGGCCGGCATGGACTATATGGCCCGCAACGAGGAGTGCCGGCTCGACATCACCCGCTGGTACGAGCAGGCCCGCTCGGTGCTGATCTGCGGGTTTTCCTACGCCTCGAACTCGCCCGCTCCCGACTCCGACGCCGATCAGGGCCGCTTCGCGCGCTATTCCGCCTTGCCCGACTATCATCCCGAGCTCAAGAAAAGGATGCTCTCGATACTCGATTGGCTCAAGCGGGAAAGTCCGGGCGCGGACGGCCGGGCCTTCGTCGATACCAGCCCCTTGCTCGAAAGGCTTTACGCCCGCTATGCGGGCGTCGGCTGGGTCGGCAAGAACGCCATGCTGATCTCGCCGCGCAAGGGCTCCTATTTCCTGATCGCGGGTCTGGCTCTCAACCTGGAGCTCGAATGCGACGAGCCCGAGCCCGAGCATTGCGGCAGCTGCAATCGTTGTATCGAGGCCTGCCCGACCGAGGCTTTCGTCGAGCCCAAGGTGCTCGACGCCAGCCGTTGCGTCGCCTATTTCACCATCGAACATCGCGGCGCCATCCCCGAGGGATTCCGCCCCGGTATCGGCTCCTGGGTAATGGGCTGCGATATCTGCCAGGAGGTCTGCCCCTGGAACCGCTTCGCGCGCCGCGGGCCGGCCTTCGGCGAGCCCGCCGAGCTGAGCCTGCCCTTGGAGCAGCTCGCCGGACTTTCTCCCTCCGATTTCCGCCGGCGATTCGCCGACACCCCCGTATCCCGCGCCAAGCACAAGGGGCTGTTGCGCAACGCGCTCCTGGCCATGGGCAACTCCGGCAATCCGGCTTTCCGTCCCGCGCTCGAGCGCTTCCGCCAGGATCCAGATCCGGTGTTGCGCGAGCAGGCGGAGTGGAGCCTGGCTCGATTGCCCGTCGACGGGCAATCTTGATAAACTGCTTGAATGCGGCTATTGTTGGCTTTCCTTTGCCTGTCCCTGGGCGCTGGATCCTGGGCGGCTGAACCCGCTCGCGCAGCGGCCAAGCAAGCGCCTTCCAAGAAGAGATCGCGGCCGAGGCCGAGACCCACGCCCGAGCGCCTTCCGCCCGAGACCATGGAGGCGCCGACGCGCGAAGGCGAGCCCTATCTGCTGCGCTGGATGCTGCATCCCATCAAACGGGGCATGTTCATCGGCCTTCCCGTCATGGACACCGATCCCAACCGAGGCATCACGGTGGGGATCATGCCCATCTGGGTGTTGCGAGAGACGGGAGGCGACCGGATCACGGAAATCTACGCCCCCTCGCTGACCTACAACAACAACTTCGAGGTGACCCCGACCTTCCGCTATTACGGCTACCCCTCGGAGGATGCCACATGGGTCGCGCGCGGCTCGGTGGCCAAATACGAGCGGGAAGCCATGCTGGAGTACGAGAACCAGCGGTTGATGGACTATAACTCGGACTTGTGGGTCCGGGTGCAGTTCAACGTCGACGCATCCCGGCGTTTTTTCGGCATCGGACCCGACACCCCTCACGAGGTCGAGGCCAATTACAAGGAGAGCTTCCTTCTTTACCGGGTGGGCTCGGGAGTGCCCCTATTCCCCGGCTCCAAGTGGAATTTCCAACTGGCCAACCACTTCAAGGCTCAAAAGGTCGACGACGGCCCGCTCAAGGGCCTGAGAGGCTTTCGCTCCTCCTATCCCCAGTTCGCGGGAGAGCATACCCATCAGACCAACGAGATCCGCTATGGCTTAGGCTATGACAACCGCGACCATGCGGTGACCACCACCCAAGGGGCCTATTTCCAGACCTTTTCCGAGCATGCCATCCGCGGCTTCGCCAGCGAATATGATTACAATCGCTACGCCGTGGACGCCCGCTATTTCTTCAAATGGCCGCTGTCCTTCGATACCGTCAGCGCCGGCCAGTTTAAGTTCGAGCAGATATTCGGCATCACTCCCTTTTGGCAGATGCCAGATCTAGGGGGCAAATACAATCTGCGCGCCTACGGCGAAGGGCGTTATATCGACAACGGGCTGATCCTGGCCAGCTTAGAGCAAAGGGTGACGGTTTACAAGGTCAAGACCGCGGGCGTCACCACCGAGCTCGAGATCGCTCCCTTCGCCGGCTTCGGCTCGGTGTACGACCGGCCCAAGCGCCTGGCCCGGCGCTATATCCGGCCCGTGATCGGCTCCGCTATTCGCGCGGTCGCCCGGCCCCAGGTGGTGGGCTCAGTGGATTTCGGCCTCGGCCAGGAGGGCCTGGCGGCCTTCATGGACATCAATTATTCTTTCTGACGCGCTAGGCCTTCGCTCCCAATAAACCTTGGGTCCTCTGGTCCCGTAGTTCAGTCCCAAACGGCCCTCCTGCTCCTACGCCTTGGGCGCCTATAATAAAGGAACTCGGAGGCTTTATGAGCAAGCGGTTCTTATTGTGTGCATCCATTTCTCTTTCGTTTTGCGCCGCGGCTTCGGCCGCCAGCAAGGCGGCATCAGGGGGCGCGACGGTACGCCCGGTGCGAACGTCCACCCGACAATTCATGCTGGAACAGCGCCACTTCCCCCGCCAACCCGCGCACAGGAACATCACGGTGATCTCTGAAGATGGCACCATGCGCACGGGCCAAACGTCGATCAAATCCCGCCAAATCGCCGAAATGGGACTCGATCTGTCCGAGCTCGCCGAAGTCGCGCAATCCCCTGATTCCCCGGCCGAGGATTCGAGCCGCGCGGCTGGAGGGCTGATATCGCGTTTGCAGGGCGCCATCGATTCCCCTGTGACGCCGGCGGTGCTGATGGCCGTGGCGGCGGCCGATGCCATGCTGCGCGGGCCGGACGCCGCCAATGTGGCGTTGGGCATGATGGGAGCCGGCGCCGGACCTCTGGGACCACACATGAGCTCGGCGCACAGAGCCTATCTCGACAGCCTCAAGCGCGAGCCCCGCACTCCCCCGCAGCACGAGGAAAAGCTCAAGTTCCGGGGTCTCTGGAATCATGTGGTCAATCTCGTGGCGCGGCGAGCCGATCCGGGCTACAGCATCGATATCTCGGAGGGCTGGCGCTCGCAGATCACGTATTACCGGATCACCCGAGATTCCAGAGGCCTGCAGCGCTCGATCATAGTCCGGCGCATCGATACCGAATCCCTTCACCCGAGCATACCCCCCCATGCCCAGTGGAAGGTGTTTTTCGAAACGCGCGCAGGCAACCAGGTCCGGATCTATGAGCAGAATGAGGATGGAGATCTGCCCCAAAAGGATCCGAACGGTTACACCGCCGAATATGAATGGTGGCAAAATGAGTTAAGGCCGAATCCCTGGACTCGGGCTCTGAGAAAGACCGGCCTGCTCGAGAAGTCCTTGCCCACCCGCCCCCTGGGACGATGGGCGGCTGACAAGCAAGTCGTCTATTTAGGGCTGCGGGAATCTCTCGGAGATATGAAGTCCAGCTTGAGCGTAGGCGACCTGGCCCGCACGGCCCAGAATCTGCGCCTTCACCTGCTGGCCGCCTGGAAGAATAGCCGCTCATCGGAGGACCCTTCCGCCTCTTATTACGGCAATCTCCTATTCACCGGCCTGCTTCGCGCCATCGACCAGATGGAGCCCGGCTCGGCGGGCGCCGATCAACCATCCCTGGACTTGCTCGCGCGGACTCAAGAACTAAGCCGGGCCCTTCTCGCGGCCTTTGACCGGGCCGATCATGGATTCGAACTCGAGGTCGCCTGGCAGAAGATATTCGAAAATCACCGGTCCAGGGCGGCGACCCACGCCAGAGCCGCCGAGGCGCCGATCCCCGGAATGCGCCCGCTCGGTCTAGGAGCTGGTCCGAGGCCCGAGCCTTCGAACGCCGCGGCGGACGGAGATGCGCTAAATCCTCCCAACACCCGCCAATTCGTCAGCCTACGCGAGCGCGCCGTCGCGAAGGTCGCGCGCTCCGGAACCTTCAGCGAGACCAAGACCTGGTGGTCCATACAAACGACCTATGCGATCTCCCGCCCTGGTCATAAACGTGCTCTGGTGCTGGTCCGCACTGAAACCCGGCCCAAGTTCCCATGGATGGAGCCTGCCATCACCTGGAAGATCACGTTCAATAACGACGGCAAGCTTTATGTCCAGGACGGCGAGGGCGGGCTGCGCCAGGAGGATGAGGCCGGCTACGCGCGGGAATGGCATTGGTGGAACGAAAATCTCCACCGGGGCCCGGTCTACCGCTAAGCCGGGTTAGCCGAACTTATAGCGGACGCCCATGCCGCCGTCCGGCCAGTCGCAGGCGATGTTGTCGAACGGGCAGAGCATGCGGCAGGCGCCGCACTCGATGCAGTTCTCGTAGTTGACGATGATCTTCTTGTGGGCGGCCTCCCACTCGTAGACCTTGGCGGGACAGACCGTGGCGCAGGGCTTGTCATGGCAGGAGGCGACGCAAGGGGCATCTGCGCCCGAGTTGCGCAGCGCGATGTGCGCGTTGGGCGACTTCTTCCACTCCAGCGTCCCCAACTTGGTCTCGACGCTTACCTCAATGCGGGGGTCCTTGATCGAGGGCGTCGCTTCCTTCGGCGCCTGAGCGCTCATAGAGCCACCTTCCTGAGCGGGAAAAGGTCCCGCGCGATCCGTATCAGCCCGCGCTTGCGAACCATTCCCAAGGCCGTCCTTAAATGCTCGCGCTTGGGCACGCCGTCGGCCGAGAATCTCAGATGCGCCAGCTCGCAGGCGAGCTTGGGATAAAAATCGAGGAAACCCCGGCTGCCCTCGATATGGGCCTCCAGGTCCTTGACCTCTTCCATGTCCTTGAGCACGTAGGAGGCCTTGAGCTTGTCGACATAGGCCGATAGCGCCGCCTTGGAGAAATCGCCCTTGATCTTGGCCTCGACCACGGTCTCGCCGGCGAGCTTGCCGGAAGTCATGGCCAGGTTCGATCCCTCGCGGAAAGCCGGGTTGGTCATCTGGGCCGCGTCGCCCGCGACCAGGAAGCCGTCGGCGGCCAGCGGCGGCATGGACTTATAGCCGCCCTCCGGTATGAGATGCGAGGAATACTCCCAGGTCTTGCCGCCTTCGATCAGCTTCTTGATGAACGGATGCTTCTTGACGATCTCCAAATGATCCGAAGGCCTCAACCCCGTCCTTTGATAGTCCGTCAGCTTGCAGCCGACGCCCAAAGCGATCGAATCCTTGTTGGTGTAAATGAAAACGTAGCCGAGCATTCCCAACGTGATCGAGCCGAACATCTCCATGGTCGCTCCCTCTCCGGGGCTGAGCGCGAAGCGATCCTCGATGGTCTTGGGATCGAGCGCGATCACTTCCTTGGCCCCTAAGGCCACCTCGGAGGGCTTGAGCTCGTCGATGAATCCGGCCTTTTGCGCGACCAAGGAGTTCACCCCGTCGCAGGCGATCACGACCTTCGCATGGAGCTCGTCGCCGTCGCTGGTCTTGATGCCGACCACGCGCCCGTCCTTCTTGAGCACCTCGCGCACGGTCACGCCGCAGAACACCTCGGCCCCCGCCTCCTCGGCCTTCTTGGCGTACCACTGGTCGAACTTGACCCGGATGATGGTGTAGCAATTGGGCACGCCTTCGAGGAACTTGAGCGACTTGTAGCCCACCGTGATCCAGGAGTCGTCCGTGGTGATGCACATGCGCTGCTCGACCACCGGCCGCTCGACGGGGGCGTCCGGCTCCTTCCAGAAATTCGGCACGATCTCGTGCAGCATGCGCGAATAGAGCACCGCGCCCTGCACGTTCTTGGCGCCGGGATACTCACCCCGCTCCAGCACCACGACCTTGAGCCCTGCCCGGGCCATGGTGATGGCGGCCGAGATGCCCGCCGGGCCGGCGCCGACGACGATGGCGTCGTAGGCCTCGGAGGCCCCGTCGTCGGTGGACATAAAAGAAAGGGATCAGGACGTCTTAGCGGACCGTTGTATGGCCTGCTGCGCGTTTTGGAGCAGGTCCTCGGTGCGGAACGGCTTGGTCATGAAACCGACCACCTGCGGAAATTTCTGGAACAGCGTCTTGGACGGCTCCAAGGCGGTCAAGACGATGATCGGCATGTCCTTGGTCGCCGGATCCTGCGCGATCTTGAGCTGCAGCGAATAACCGTCGATGCCGGGCAGCATCACGTCCAGGACGAGCAGATCTGGCTTGATCCGGATGATCTCGTCCCAAGCCTGTCTTCCGTTATCGCAGGTAGAGACCTGAAAATCGCCGCCCTTCTCCAAGGTGTGCTTGACCAATTGGAGCATTTCCGCTTCATCATCGATGACCAGGACCTTCTTAGGCATGGTTTCTTATATCAAAGACAACTCGGGGTGTCAAGAAACGATCTCTCCTTGATCCTCCATTAAGACCCATGAGTTTTTGATTTTACCGGAGGTCTCAATTCTCGCTGCCAAACATCCCCGTGGACAAATTTGTCGGCTAAGCCGGTATGTATGCTATGGCCATTACGTTGCTCGGAGATTATTTCCCCGCGGCCTTGGCGAAGGACTGGAACAGCTCCGCGGCGGAGCGGAAGCGCTTGGCGGGCTCGGGATTGAGGGCTTGGGCGAGAATGGCGTCGACGGCGGCGGGCAGGCCCTTGACCTTGGAGGAAGCCGGGGAAAACTGGCCCTCGCGCTTGGCCTCGATCGAGGCCCCTTGATAGGGCGGCTCTCCGGTGAGCATCTCGTAAAGGCAGGCGCCCAGGCCGAATAGGTCGGAGTCCGCGCCCACCGCGCCCAGCTCCTGCTCGGGGGCGAGATAGTCCTGCTCGAAGGGCTCGGGCGGGATGCCGAAGTCCTTGATCCGGGATTGGCTGCGGTCGATGATGATGTAAGGCGGGCATAGATGGCCGTGGAACACGTTCTTGGAGTGGGCGTAGTCCACGGCCTCGCAGGCCCCCTTGAGCACCTGCAGGCATTGATCCATGGGCATGCGTCGGCTGGGCAGACCATCGAGAAACTTGGAGAGGGGATGGCCGCTCGCGGGCTCGTAGACCAGATAGGCGTGCCCGGCCTCCGAGACCGCGCTCTCCACGGCCTGGATATTGGGATGGCGCAGGGCCGCTCCGGCCTTGATGCGCTCGAAATGCTCGCCGCGGGTGCGGCGCACGAGGCGATTCTGGTCCGAGAGGTCGCGGGCCTCGTAGAGCGCGCTCGCGTTTCCCTTGTCCAGGGCCGGGCCGAGTATGTATCTGCCCCCCACCACGGTGCCCGGCTTGGGTTCCTTGGGGGGCGGGCCGAAATCGATGATCGAGCCGAAGCGCACCTTGCGCGAGCGCACGCTGCTCGAGAGGGCCTGCCAGATCAGCGTGATCAGCACCAGGACGGCCGCGATGCCCAGGCCGACGGTGAGCGGCAAAGGAAGCTCGCCTAGTCCCATCAGGCCCTCAATATCCTCGCGCCCAAAGAGGCGGGGTCGATGCGATGCTCGAGCAGATCATCGAGGTTCTTGTCCGAGACCCGCCTCATGGCGTCGCGATAGGCGCGGCGGGAGATATAGAGCGAGAGCTCCTCGCGATGCTGCTCCCGAAGCCTTCTCTTGCCCTCGCCGCTCTGCCTCAAGAAATTCCAATGCCGCTCGAGCGCCCGGCCGAGCTCGGCGACGCCCTCGCCGCTGGCGGCGGAGGCGCCCAGCACGGGCGGCTCCCAAGGCTTGGGCGCGTGTCCCCGGCCCAAGGCGAGCGCGCCCTTAAGATCGGAGATGGCCTTGTCCGCTCCGGGGATGTCGGCCTTGTTGACCACGAAGAAATCGCCGATCTCCATGACCCCGGCCTTCATGGCCTGTATCTCGTCGCCCAATTGCGGGGTGGTGACAGAGACCACGGAGTCCGCCACGCGGCCGATCTCGACCTCGTCTTGCCCGGTGCCCACGGTCTCGACGATGATCTTATCGAAGCCCGCGGCCTCGAGCACGTGTATGGCCCCGAAAATGGTGTGAGAGACCCCGCCGATCATGCCCCTCGAGGCGAGGCTGCGGATGAACACCCCGGAGTCGGTCGCGTGCTCCTGGATGCGCAGGCGATCGCCCAGGAAGGCGCCGCCGGAGATGGGGCTGGAGGGATCGACCGCGAGCATGCCCACCTTGAGCCCTTGCTTGCGGAAGAATCCGATCAGCCGGCCGGCCAGGCTGGACTTGCCCGCGCCGGGCGGGCCGCAAAGCCCGATCTTCTGGGTGCGGCCGGAATACGGAAAGAAAGCCTTGGAGAGCTCGTCGGCCTCGGGGCGCTCGTCGACGACCACGCTCATGGCCCTCGCCGCGGCCGCGATATCGCCCTTTCTCACCCGCTCGCTGAGATCGGACCCGGTCTTGACGGGCATGTTCAGCGCGCTTTGGATCGCGTCGCCTTCTTGGGCTTGGATGTCGCGGCCTTCGAGCCGATCGATGCGTTGAGATAATCGACGATGGTCGACAGCGGGGTGCCCGGGCCGAAGACCCGGTCTACGCCCTTCTTCTTGAGCTTGGCCACGTCCTCGTCCGGGATGATGCCGCCGCCGAAGACCAGCACGCGCTCGAGCCCGCGGGCCTTGAGCAGCTGCGTGACCTGGGGAAAGAGCGTCATGTGGGCGCCGGAAAGCAGCGAGAGGCCGATCGCGTCCACGTCCTCCTGCATGGCGGTCTGGGCGATCATCTCCGGGGTCTGGCGTATGCCCGTGTAGATCACCTCGAAGCCCGCGTCGCGCAGCGCGCGCACGATCACCTTGGCGCCGCGGTCATGGCCGTCCAAGCCCGGCTTGGCGATCAAGATGCGATAAGGCCTGCGAGTCTCCTCTAAAGCGCCGGCTACCATATGCCCTCCGGAACGGCCATCAGGTCCACGAAGGCCTCGACCACCTTGGGGTCGAAGCGCGTGCCCGAGCCCTCCTTCGCCTCCTGAACGGCCTTGGAATAAAGACCGTCGCCGCGCAAGCCCATCATGCGCAGCTCCTCCACGCTCTCGACCAGGGAGAGTATGCGCGCCCCCATCGGGATTTCCTCGCCCTTGAGCTTGCGGGGAAAGCCCGAGCCGTCCCAGCGCTCGTGATGGTGGCGGATGAAAGGGATCGCCCCCTCGATCATCTTGATGCCCTCGAGCATCTTGGCCGAGAAGGTGGGGTGCATGTCCTCGCTGGGGCTGGTCACGCCGAGCTCGGCCAGCAGCCGCGGGTTCTTGAAAGCCACGTAGCCCACGTCGTGGAGTATGCCCGCGTAATAAAGCATGCGATAGTCGTAGTCTGACATCCCCAGCGACCGGGCGATCGCGCAGGCGAGCTTGGCCGCGCGGGTCGGATGCTCGTCCATGCGCGGCTTGGAGGTCTCGATCACGGCGGAGAGTATCTCCATAGCGTGGGAGAAGAAATTCTTCTGCTCCGAGATGATCTTGGTGTTGGTGATGGCCACGGACGCGAGATTGGCCAGGCTCGAGAGCAATCCCACGTCCTCGTCGTGATAGCCGCCCTTGCGCTTATTGAGCACCTCGACGACCCCCACGAGCTCGCCGCGGAACATCATGGGCACGCAGAGCAGGGAGCGCGTGGAGAAGCCCGAGGCCTTGTCGAACTTGCCCGCGAAGCGGGGGTCGGACTTGACGTCGTTGACCACCTCGGACTTGCGGTTCTGGGCGACATAGCCGGCGATGCCCTGGCCTATGGGAAGGGTCATGGTCTTCAAGGCCTTGGCCTGCTCGCCCGAGGCGACCTTGAAGAAGAGGTTCTTTTTGTCGTCGGTCACCAGCATGATGGCGCTGGCCTCGGAATCGAGCAGCTGCTCGGCCGCGGCGCCTATCTTTTGGAGCAGGAAATCGAGGTCGAGGGTGGAGTTCAAGCTCCCCGCGATTGAAAAAAGCTCGAGGGCGGTGCTGACGTCCATGCGGGCGCCGTTGTTCTTGACTTCGAGGCTGTCAGCCACGCTCTTCGCTCCCTCCCAGCACTTCCCGCACGGTGGTCAGGCCTATCTTGACCTTCTCCAGGCCGTCCTGGACGATCATGCGCATGCCTTCCTTGACCGCCTGGTTGCGCACGGGGTCGGCCGCCACGTCCTTGAGGCAAAGCGCCCGCAGCGTGTCGGTCATGACCAGCAGCTCGTGCAATCCCACCCGGCCCTTGTAGCCGAGGTTCTTGCAGTTCTCGCAGCCGCCCTGCTTGGGCGGGCCGTAGATCTTGGCGTCCTTGGGCAGCTCGACCTTGTTCTCCTTGAAGACCTGTATCTCATCGGCGGTCGGGTCATGGGCGGTCTTGCATTTCTCGCAAAGCCGTCGGGAAAGCCTCTGCGCCAGCACGGCCTTGGCCGTGGTCGCCACCATGAAAGCCGGCAGGCCCATGTCGGTCAGGCGCGAGATGGCGGAAGGCGCGTCGTTGGTGTGTATGGTCGAGAAGACCAAGTGGCCGGTCATGGCGGCCTCCATCGCGATATGGGCCGTCTCCTCGTCGCGGATCTCGCCGACCATGATGACGTCGGGGTCCAGGCGCAAAAAGGAGCGCAGGGCGGTGGCGAAGTCAAACTTCTTGCCCTCGCCGAGCTTCAAGTCCGGATTGACCGGGACCTGGACGATGCCGTCGAGGTTGTACTCGACCGGGTTCTCCGCGGTGAGGATCTTGA